>NZ_JBHSFQ010000002.1:0-438008 GCF_042653925.1 Nocardiopsis mangrovi | reverse complement strand
GTCATCGACTGCACCGAGACGGGGGCGTCCCCGCCCACGGGGACACCGCCGACCATGATCTGCCGCGATCGCCGCCGCGTCGCCAACGGGCGCGGACGGGCGACAGGGATTCCGAGATCGACGGACATCACTGGTCCTTTCCGTTGATCGTCCCCGACGCCAGCCGGGCGAGCTCGTCGTCCATCCCCGGTGCGGGCCGGCCGTCCGTGCGCGACAGCGCCTCGATGACGGCGTCGGACACGTCGCAGGCGGTGAGCCCGCACAGCGACAGCACATCGGCGCGGGAGCCGTGGTCGAGGAAGCGCCGCGGCACGCCGAACGACCGCAGCGGTGTGCCCACCCCGGCGTCGTGCAGGGATTGGGCGATGGCCGCGCCGACACCGGCGACGCGGCTGTTGTCCTCGACGGTGGCGACCAGCCGGTGCCGCCGGGCCAGGTCGGCCAGGACCGGGCTCACCGGGGACACCCACCGCGGGTCGACCACGGTCACCCCCGCGCCCTGGGCGCGCACCCGGTCGGCCACGTCCAGGGCGAGGCCCGCCAGCGCGCCGACCGACACCACCAGCACGTCCAAGGGGCCGCTCCGGCGCAGCACGTCCACGCCCGAGAAGACCGCCTCCGCGGGCACGTCCGCGCCGGCGGCGCCCTTGGGGAAGCGGACCAGCGTCGGCCCCTCCTCCCAGGCCACGGCCTCCTCCAGCAGCTCCCCGAGGCGGGCGGCGTCCCGCGGCGCGGCGATGCGCAGGCCGGGGACCACCTGGAGGACCGACATGTCCCACACCCCGTTGTGGCTAGGGCCGTCGTCGCCGGTCACCCCGGAGCGGTCCAGGACGAACGTGACGCCCCTGCGGTGCAGGGCGACGTCCATCAGCAGCTGGTCCAGGGCGCGGTTGACGAAGGTGGAGTAGATGGCCACCACCGGGTGCATCCCGCCCATGGACAGTCCCGCGGCGAGGGTGACCGCGTGCTGTTCGGCGATGCCCACGTCGATGACCCGGTCCGGGAACCGCTCCTGCATGGGGACCAGGCCGGTGGGCTCCAGCATGGCGGCGGTGATCGCCACCACGTCCTCGCGGTGCTCGGCGATGTCCGCGATCCGCTGCCCGAAGACCGAGGTGAAGGACCGGCCGGACGACCCGGCGAGCGGGCGGCCGGTGGCCGGATCGATGGGCTTGATCGCGTGGCCGCGGTCGAGCTCGTTGTTCTCGGTGTGCACGAAACCGCGGCCCTTCTCGGTGACGGCGTGCACCAGAACGGGGCGCCTCATGTCGCGCGCACGGCGCAGCGCGTCCTGGAGGGCGGCGATGTCGTGCCCGTCGACCCTGCCGATGTAGGAGAGGCCGAGCTGCTCGAACACCGCGGGCCCCTCCCCCGCGCGCAGGCGCGCGAGGTGGTCGGCGACCCCGCCCTGTGTGGGGGCGTAGGAGCGCTCATTGTCGTTCAGCACGATCACCAGCGGCCGGTCGGGGCCTCCGCCGATGTTGTTCACCGCCTCCCAGGCCATCCCCCCGGTCATGGCGCCGTCGCCGATCACGGCCACCACGGCGCGGTCGCCCCGGCCCGCGTAGGCGTCGGCCCGGCTCAGCCCGTCGGCGTAGGACAGCGCGGTCGACGCGTGCGAGTTCTCGACCAGGTCGTGTTCGGACTCCGCGCGCGAGGGGTAGCCGGACATGCCGCCGGTCTTGCGCAGCCGCTCGAACCCCGCCCGCCGCCCGGTGAGCACCTTGTGCACATAGGACTGGTGTCCGGTGTCCCACAGCACCCGGTCCCGCGGGGAGTCGAAGACCGTGTGCAGGGCGATGGTCAGCTCGACCACCCCCAGGTTGGGGCCGAGGTGCCCGCCGGTGCGCGACACCCGGTCGATCAGCAGCGCCCGGATCTCGGCCGCGAGCTCGGTGAGTTCATCGGCGGTCATCCCGCGCAGCCGCGCGGGTCCGTCCACCGTGTCCAGCAGGGTCATCGTCATCTCCTCGGGGAGGCGGTACAGGGGCCGTGCGGGCGGGTCGCCTACCGCTCCCGGTAGGCGACCCGGTGCGCCATGGCGGTCAGCTCCTCGCACCAGGCCGGGTCCAGCCCGCCGCCGTGCAGGGCGGCCACGGCGCGTTCGGTCAGCGAGCCGATGCGCGCCTCGATCTCGGCGCCGATGGCGATCTCGCGGAGGCGGGCGCGCAGCGCGGGCAGGTCCCATTCGGGCTCGCCGACCAGTTCGCGGACGCGCGCGTCCCGGCGGGTCGCCAGCGCCAGCAGCAGCGTCATCTTGTGCTGCTCCAGGTCCAGGCCGACGGGCTTGCCGGCGGCCTCCGCGTCGCCGAAGGCGTCGATCAGGTCGTCTCTGAGCTGGAACGCCTCGCCCAGCGCCTCGCCGTAGGCGGCGAACACGGGGCCGAGCTCCGCACGGCCCGCGATGGCGGCGCCGAGCTGCAAGGGCCGCTGGATGCTGTACCGGCCGGATTTGCAGATCGCGATCCACTGGGACAGGTCGGGGTCCACGACCGACTCCGCGGCCACCGCCACGTCGAGGTGCTGGCCGATGACGATCTCCGTCAGCAGCTCGTTCCACACACGGCGGGCGGGCACGGGCAGGGCCGCGGTGAGCCGGTCGGCGAGGATGTCGGCGAGGTCGCCCGCCAGCACGGCCACGCTCTCGCCGTAGCGCCGGGACTCCCCGCGCCAGCCGCGGGCGGTGTGCTCGGCGGCGTGCCGCGCGTGCGCCGAGGGCCGGCCGCGCCGCGTCTCCGCGTCGTCGAACACGTCGTCGTGCAGGAGCGCCCCGGCGTGGATCAGTTCCAGCGCCGCAGCGCAGTCGGCGATCACGGGGTCGTCCGGGTCGCCGCCCGCCGCGAGGTGGCCGGCGACGCAGAAGGCGGGCCGCAGCCGCTTGCCTCCGGCGCCGACGAGTGCCGCGATGGCGGCGGCGGGAGCGCCGCCGCGCGGATCCACGGCGGCCCACCGGTCGCGCTCACCGGTGAGGGTCCGGTCCAATCGCTCCTCGACCCGCGCCAGCAGCCGGGCATGCCGGACGCGGGCGCCGTCGAGCTCGGACACCGTCATGGGCCTTCCTCTCTGGGGTCGCTCGGGCGGGATCAGGGGGCCGGGGCCGGCCGGGTGAGCCGGGCCGGCGGGGTGAACACGATGTCCTCTTCGGCCACTCTTTCGAGTTCGGTGTGGGCGTAGCCGTGCTCGGCGAGCACGACCAGTACCCCGCGGACCAGCTCCTCGGGCGCGCTCGCCCCGGCGCTCAGCCCCACCGTGCCCACCCCCTCCAGCCACGCCGGGTCGAGCTCCCCGGCGTCGGGGACCAGGTGGGCGGGGGTGCCCAGCCGGCGGGCGACCTCCACCATGCGGATGGAGTTGCTGGAATTGCGCGAGCCGACCACGAGCACCAGGTCGCTGCGCGGGACGATCGCCTTCACCGCGTCCTGGCGGTTCTGGCTCGCGTAACAGATGTCATCGGTCCCGGGCCCCAGCAGATCGGTGAACCGGCGCTCCAGAACGGCGATGATGTCGCGGGTCTCGTCCACCGACAGCGTGGTCTGGGTGAGGTAGGCGACGGGGGTGTCGGCGGGCAGGTCGAGCCGTTCGGCACCGGCCACGTCCTCGACGACGATGGTGCGGTCCGGCGCGTGGCCGAAGGTGCCTTCGACCTCTTCGTGCTCGGCGTGCCCGATGAGCAGGAGCGTGCGCCCGCCACGCGCGAAGCGCACCGCCTCCTGGTGGACCTTGGACACCAGCGGGCAGGTCGCGTCGATGACGTCCAGCCGCCGGGCGCGCGCGTTGTCGCGCACCTCGGGGGCGACCCCGTGGGCGGAGAAGACGCACACCGCCCCCTCGGGGACCTCGCTCTCGGAGTCGACGAAGACGGCGCCCCTCTCCCGCAGTGTCCGCACCACGTGGTGGTTGTGGACGATCTCCTTGCGGACGTAGACCGGCGGGCCGTGGCGCTCCAGCGCCAGTTCGATGATGGAGATCGCCCGCCGCACACCGGCGCAGAAACTCCTCGGTTCGGCGAGGACGACCTTCTTACGGTTGGGCATCGGGGCGTCTCCCATCTGTATCGGGCGGGAGCGGCGCGGTGCGCCTGCCGGGGATCTCAAGCCTGTGTGAGGGGCCTGGATCGCACAATCGGCTCCCGGGTGGTCTGTCAGGTTCCGGTCAGCCGTGCGGCGCCGGTATTGATGCAGGCGAGGAGGGTGCGGGCCTGGACGTTGACGTACTGGCCGTGCCGGACCAGCATTCCGAGCTGATCCGGGGTCACCCAGCGGAAGTCCGGCGGCGGCGGGCGCCGGGCGTCGGGCCCGGACGCCTCCACCACGAGGTAGCTGTTCTCCGCGTTGAGCAGGCGGCCCCCTTCCTCGGCGTGTACGGCGCGGTAGCGGACCCGCTCGGGCGGGGCGTTGAGCACCGCGTCGAGGTAGGCCGGGCGGGCGGCGGGGGGCAGATGGCGGTGGGAGCCCGGGTCGCACTGGACGGTGGGCCCCAGCTCCACGGTGTCGCGGAAGCCGCCTTCGGTCCGGGCGTGCGCCAGCACGTGCGCGACGCCGTCGATCTCGCGGGTCAGGAACGCGACCACGCCGCGCCCGACGGGCTCGATCAGCGGCTGGGTCCAGCGGTGCACCTCTCGGGTGGCGGCCCGTACGTCGACCCCGACCACACGGAAGTAGCGCCCGGCCTCGTGGCGGATGCAGTCCGCGGTCCGCTCCCAGCCGGGGGTGCGGCCGAGCGGGAGGGGTTCGGTGTGCACGCGGCGCCGGGTCCGCTCCCCGGTGAACCAGGACAGCAGTTCGACATCGGAGTGCGCGGCCCGCCCGTGCCGGGGCGGCAGGGGCGCGCAGGCGAGCACCGTCCGGGCGTCCATGTTGACCAGGTTGTCGTGCCGCAGCAGCGCGCCGATCTCGGCGACCGTCAGCCAGTGGAAGTCGGGGTGCCCGGGAACGTCCCCGGTGACCTCGACGATCATGTTGCGGTTGCGCTTGCCGTAGAACCAGGAGCCGTGTTCCGACTGCAGCACGTCGGCCAGGACGCGGCGCGGCCGGATGAAGTACTCCAGGAACCGCACCGGGCGGCCGCGGTGGGCGCGGGTGTAGTTGCTGTGGGTCGCCTGCACCGTCGGCGACAGCTGCACCAGGTTCGGGTTGCCCGGCTCCATCTTGACCTGCATCAGCAGGCGGAGGACCCCGTCCACCCGCTTGGCGAGGATCCCCAGGATCCCCACCTCGGGCTGGTGGATGATCGGCTGGCTCCACTCGTTCACCGCCCCCGTGTCCGTGCGCACGCGCAGCCCCGCCACGGAGAAGAACCGGCCGCTGTCGTGGACCAGGGCGCCGGCCGCGCCGGTGAACCCCCAGCCCGCCAGGTCGGAGAAGGGGACCCGGTCGACCCGGAACCCGGGATCACCGGCGGCGTGCGCCAGCCGGGCCCGCACCGCGTCGATGCGGCCGGCGTCCACCGGCGCCGTCGCGGAGGCCGCCACCCGCGCCGCGTCCCGGCCGCCGTGCCGCGGGCTCAGCCGCGCGGCGGCGAGATCAGCGGCGGGCACGGGACGCCTCGCGGGTACGCGCCGGCACGGCGCCGTCCGCGGACCGCCACCGGTGGGGGTGGTCGCGGTACCAGGCGACCGTGGCGGCGAGCCCCGTCTCGAAGGGGACGCGCGGCCGGTACCCGAGCGTCCGGCGGATCTTGGCGTCGTCCAGCGCATAGCGGCGGTCGTGGCCGGGCCGGTCCGCCGCGGGGCGGATCGCGGCCGGGTCGGCACCGCACAGTGCGGCCAGCCGCGCGGCGACCTCCCGGTTGGTGAGTTCGGTGCCGCCGCCGATGTTGTACACCTCGCCGCCCGCGCCGCGGGTGAGGACCAGGTGGACGGCGCGGCAGTGGTCGTCCACGTGCAGCCACTCGCGGACGTTGAGCCCGTCGCCGTAGAGCGGGACCGGCTCCCCCGCCAACAGCCCGGTGGTGAACCGCGGGATCAGCTTCTCCGGGTGCTGGCCCGGCCCGTAGTTGTTCGAGCACCGCGTGACCGACACCGACGTGCCGTGGGTCCGCCAGAACGCCAGCGCGAGCAGGTCGGACGCCGCCTTGGACGCGGCGTAGGGCGAGTTCGGGGCCGGCGGCCGCTCCTCGTCCCAGGCGCCCGCCGCGATCGAACCGTACACCTCGTCGGTGGACACGTGCACCATGCGGCCGACGCCGGCGCCGCGGACGGCCTCCAGCAGCACCTGGGTGCCCAGGACGTTGGTCCGGACGAACTCCGCGCCCCCGGCGATCGAGCGGTCCACGTGCGTTTCGGCGGCGAAGTGCACCACCGCGTCGTGCCCCGGCAGCAGGGAGGCGAGCAGCCGGGCGTCGGCGACATCGCCGTGCACGAAGTGCATCCGCGGGTGCGCGGCGGGCAGGGCGGCCCGGTCGCCCGCGTAGGTGAGCAGGTCGAGGGCCGTGACATGGGCGTGCTCGGCGCCGGGCAGCCGGCCCTCCAGGAGGGTGCGCACATAGTGCGAGCCGATGAAGCCGGCGGCCCCGGTGACCAGGATCCTCATCGCGCCGCTCCGCTCCTGGCGGGCCGCGCGGTGCGCCGCAGCCACCAGTGCGCGATGAGGAGGTTGACCGCCGCGCCGAACCATCCGGCGCCCTCCTTGATCACCTGGCCCGGCACCACGATCCCGACCCATTCGAAGACGAACGGCAGCGCCCGACCCCACACGATGTGCAGCGTGAGGGCGATTCCGTACACCATCCACATCCGGTGCCGGTCGAAGCGCCTGCGGCGCGCCTCGACCACGCCGAGCACCGCGACCACGGCCCACACGACCGCCACCAGGGTGTTGCCGATGCCGCCCACCGGCTGGCCCTCGAAGGCCCACGGCACCAGGACCAGGCTCGCCACCGCGCTGGGGAGGACGCCCCCGAACACGTAGATCCGCCCGCTCGCCCGGTGCACCGCCGGCCACCGGCGCCGGATCCGCGGCCAGACCTGCACGCACACCGCGAGCATCGCGATCGTTCCGGAGGCGATGTGCACGACGAGCAGCGGGTAGTGCGCCGGGAATCCGGGATGCAGGGGCACGCCGGCGAGTGCCGGGTCGAGGGTCGTGTAGCGCGGGAGCGCATACAGCAGGAACGCGGCGACCACCGCCGCGAGCGCCAGCGCCCACGGCCACGCGGGGCGCCGCGCGCGCCGGACCGGTGAATCCGGCGCCGCGGACGCGGGGTCGCGGTCCGTCTCGTACGCCACTTGGGGCCTCCTCGCAGAGCGTCGGCATCGCGCTCAGGCTCTGCGGTGGCTCCGGCACGGGCAACGCGGGCGGCCCGGGTCTGTCAAGTCACCGGCCGGACGCGCACCGCGCCCGCGACCGACCTGACACACGCGGTCTCCGGAGGGGGCCCCGGACGCTCCGTCCGCCGACAATCGCGGGGTGCCCGTCACGCCCACCGGGGAGGAAGCCGATGGCCTCACAGACGCGGGCCGGCCGCTACGACCGGCTGCGGGAGATCGAGAGCCGCGACATCGACCGGGACTACAGCACGGTCTGGCTGCTGGACATGGCCTATGAGTTCCCATGGGACATGCAGGTCGGCGGGAGCGTCGGCTTCTACTGCAGCCTGGCGCCGCCCAGGATGGCGGCCCTGCTCGCGCACACGCGCGAGCTCACCGGCGACACCGCCCGCCGCATCGACGACACCAACATCCTGATGTGGGAGATGTTCCGCAACGGCTTCTCGGGGCCGCGCGGCAAGGCGGCGGTGCGGCAGATGAACCGCATCCACCGCAATGCCGTGCGGCACGCCAACAAGGACGGCGGAACGTGGAGCATCACCAACGACGAGTACCTGTTCGTCCTGTCGGCGATCATGGTGAACATGGTCCGGGCCGTTGACCGCTACGGCTGGCGCCGCTTCAGCGACGCCGAACGCCGGGCCGCCTGCCTGCACTTCCGCGACATGGGCGCGCATATGGGGATCACGGACATGCCGGAGACCTTCGACGGCTTCGCGCGCTTCCACGACGCCTACCTCGCCGACGAGGTCGCCTACAGCGCGGACGCCGCGGCTCTGTGGCAGGCCACCTCCGGGATGTTCACCGAGGTGCTCATCGGCTGGCTGCCGCCCCGGCTGCACCCGCTCGCGTCCCCGATCGCCCGCCGCATCATGCCGGCGCTGCTGGGCCCCGAACTGTGCCGGGCGTTCGGGCTGGCCGCCCCCTCGCGGGCCCTGACGGGGGCGGTCACGGCGGCGCTGCGGCTGCGCTCCGCCTATGTGCGGCGCACCCGCCCGCGCACCGAGTCGGCCATGCCGGACGTCATGCCCACCGCGCGCTTTCCGGAAGGGGACTACGAGTTCCCCGATGTGGGGCCCGACCACTTGATCCACTGATCCCCGGCGGCGCGGCCGTGCTCGAACTCGGCGGAGAACGCGTCGCCGCCGAGGGCCGCGCGGGCCGCGTCCCGCACCCTGCGGACGTCGTCCTGCTCCGCGGCCGGCAAGGGGGCGCCGACCGAGGCCCGGGCGGCGTCCGCGGCGCCCAGCAGCCGCGCGCCCTCGACGGCGTCGCCGAGCAGCGCCTGCGCCCCGGCGAGCCCTTCGAGGGCCAGCGCGATCGCGCGGGGGTCGCCGGTGGAGCGGGCCGCCGCCATGCCCTCCCGGTGCCGGCGCAGCGCCGTCTCCGCGTCGCCCCGCTGCTCGGCGGCGAATCCGAGTTCGGCCAGCACCAGCGCCACGGCGGCGGGCCCCGGAGAGTCACCGGTCCGCTCCAACCAGCCGGACAGGTGCCGCTCGGCCTCGTCGAAGCGGCCCGCGCGGCGCGCGCCCAGCCCCAGCCCGAGTTCGGCGAACCGCTCGCCGAACCGGTCGTTGCGGTCGGCGGCGAGCCGGCGGGCCCGCTCGTGGAAGCGCGCGGCGCCCTCGTGATCGCCGGTCAGCAGCGCCACCCGGCCCAGCTCGGACAGCCGGTAGGACACCTCCGACCACAGTCCCAGGCGCTCGGCGATGCGCAGGCCCTCGCGGTGGCGGCGGGCGGCCTCGGCGTAGTCCCCGGCGATCTGGGACCGGTGGCCGAGCATCGGCAGTGCCTGTAGCTGCCCCCACTGGTCGCCGAGTGAGCGGAACAGCTCAAGGCCCCGTTCGGCGTCGATCTCGAACCGGACGAGCCTGCCCCGCGCCTGCTCCAGCCACGCGCGGGTGCACAGCGCCGCGGCCACGCCCCAGCGGTCGTCGCGGTCGCCGAAGACCTCCAGCGCATCGGCCACGAGTTCCTCGCTGGCCGTCAGCTCGCCGAACTCCAGCAGCGCCGTGCCCAGGAACCACCGCACCCGTGCCCGCCGGCCCGGGTCGCCGTCACAGAAGCCGTCCAGCGCGGCCCGCGCGATGGCGACCGGGTCCTGGGGCTCCCGCATCATCAGGTCCAGGCCGGTCTGCCAGGCGGCGGCCTCCGCGCGCAGGGCCGGCGGGCCGCCGGGAACGGCGAGGGCCGCGGTCAGCGCGCGGTGCGCCTCGCCCAGCCTGCCGCGCAGGTAGCGGTGCCACAGCGACGCGAGGGACAGCCGCAGCGCGTCCTCGGCCGCGCCGCGCCGCAGGGCCGTGTCCAGCGCCGTCCGCAGGTTGGCGCTCTCGGCATCGAGCCGCCCGAGCCAGCGCTGCTGGTCGCGACCGCGCAGCAGCGGGTCGGCCCGCTCGGCGAGGGAGCGGTAGTGGTGCAGGTGCCGGGCCGCGGCGGAGCCGGTCTCGCCGGCCTCCTCCAAGCGGGCCGCGGCATAGGCGGTGATCGACTCCAGCAGCCGGTAGCGGACGCCGCCGGGGCCGTCGACCGCACCCACGAGGGACCGCTCGACCAGCCGCGACAGTGCGGCGACGACGTCGCCGGAGGCGAGGGGCCCGCCCGCGGCGACCGCCTCGGCGGCGTCGAGCGTGAACCCTTCGGAGTGCGGCGCCATGCGGCGCAGGACGACGCGCTCGGGCTCGGTGAGCAGGTCCCAGCTCCAGTCGATCACCGCGCGCAGCGTCCGCTGCCGGGCCGGGGCCGCCGCGTGCTCCGCGGACAGCAGGGCGAAGCGGTCGTCCAGCCGGGCCGCGAGCTCGCGCACGCCCAGCGCCCGGACCCGGTTGGCGGCGAGCTCCAGGGCCAGGGGCAGGCCGTCGAGGCGGCGGCACAGGTCGGCGACCGCCGGGGCCGTGCGCCGGTCGAGGGTGAAGTTGGGTGCGGCGGCCCGCGCGCGGGCGGTGAACAGCCGCACCGCGCTGTACTCCTCGTAGTCGTGCGCGGTATCGAGCGGCGCGTCCTCGGGAGGGGCGGCCAGCGGCGGCACTTCGTACACGTGCTCGCCGGGGATGCCGAGGGGCTGGCGGCCGGTGGCCAGCACCCGGAGCCGCGGCGCGCCCCGCAGGAGCGTCCGGGCCAGCTCCGCCGCCGCTCCCACGATGTGCTCGCAGTTGTCCAGGATCAGCAGCATGCGCGAATCGCGCAGCGCCCGGCCCAGCCCGGCGGCGTCGGCCGGACCGCTGTCGCCGTGGTCCCGGACCCCGATGACCGAGGCGACCGCCTCGGCCACGCGGGCCGGCGCCGTGGCGCCGTCCTCGGAGCCCGGCCGCAGCGCGCCCAGCTCCACCAGCCACACCCCGTCGTGGGCGTCGGTCCCGGCCCCGGGGCCGTCGGCCGCCTCCACGGCGAGCCTGGTCTTGCCGACCCCGCCGGGTCCGGTCAGGGTCACCAGGCGCCCCGCGCGCAGCAGCGCCCGCACCTCCCGGGTGTGGGCCTCGCGCCCGATGACGGGGGTGAGCGCCGTCGGCAGGTTCGACCGCGGGTGCGGGGCCGGCGCCTCCGCCGCGTACTCCGGCGCCAGGCCGGAGTCCTGGCGCAGGATCGACGTGTGCAGGCGCGCCACCTCGGGGCCGGGGTCGACCCCCAGTTCGTCGGCGAGCGCGGCGCGCAGGCCGCCGAACGCCTCCAGCGCCTCGGCCTGGCGCCCCGAACGGTAGAGGGCGCGCATCTGGAGGCCGCGCAGCCGCTCGCGCAGGGGATGGGCCGCGGCCAGGTCGCCGAGCTCGTCGGCGAGCAGGTGGTGCTCGCCCAGCCCGAGCCGGGCCTCGGCCTGCTGTTCGTGGGCGGTGAGCCGTTCCTCCTCCAGGCGGGCGGCCGTGGCGGCGGCGAAGGGGGCGTCGGCGAAATCGGCCAGCGCCGGGCCGCGCCACAGCGCCAGCCCCTCGCCGAGCAGCGTGGCCCGCTCGCGCGGGTCGGCGGTCGCGCGGGCACGCTCGGCCAGCGCCCGGAACCGCGCGGCGTCCACGTCGTCGGGGCCCACGGCGAGCCGGTAGCCGGCCGGGCCGCGCACCACGCGGGAGCGCCCGCCGGGTTCCGCCTGCTCCAGCACCGCGCGCAGCTGGGACAGCTTCGAACGGAGCACGCGCGCGGGGTTGGCCGGAAGCGCGTCGCCCCACAGGACGTCGATGAGGGCGTCGGCGGCGGCGGGGCGGCCCTCGTGCACGAGCAGGACGCCCAGCAGCGTGCGCACCTTGACCTCCGGGACGCGCAGCGGCCCGCCGTCGCTCCGCCACACCTCCAGCGGTCCCAGTACCCCGAAGCGCATGGCACCAAGGTAGCCCAGCGTCCCCGCCCGGCCCGCCGCGCAACGGTTCCGGAGCCTTTCCGGAACCCCCTGCACAGAGCATGGCCGCATGATCGGCGGACCGGTCGGCGCGGGAGAGGGGAGCGGGCACATGGCGGTGCGGCGGCTTCGGCTTGCTGTCCTCATCGGCGCCGGCGAGCGGCGCTTCGCCCGGTCCGCGGGCGAGTGGTTCGCCGCGCTGGCACGGCGCCGCGACGATCTGGAGGTCGACGTGGTCGACCTGGCCCAGGCGTGGCTGCCGGAGGCCCCGCTGCTGCCGACGGGACCGCCGCCCCTTGCCGTCTGCGAGCTGTCCACGTGGCTCTCCGGAGCGGACGCGTTCGTCGTCGTCACCCCCGAGCTCAACCACAGCTTCCCGGGCTCGCTGAAGAACGCCATCGACTGGTTCGGCGCCGAATGGCGCACCAAGCCCGTCGCCTTCGTCGCCTACGGCGGAGCGGGCTCCGGCCGCCACGCGGTGGACCAGCTGCGCCCGGTCTTCACCGAGGTGGACGCGGTCGCCATCCGCGACGCGGTCTGCCTGGACGGGCCGGCCGCAACGGCGGAGGACCCCGCTTCCGGCCTGTCCGCCCACGAAAGGCAGGCCGGCCTCGTCCTGAGCCGCCTCGTCTGGTGGGCCGAGGCGCTGAGCGCCCACCGCGGCCACGCACCCTATCCCGGTCCCGACCGACCCTCCCCCGCCGATACCCGGCCCGCCGGGCGGACACCCTAAGGAGCACCACCCATGTCCACCGACGCCGCGACACCGGCGCCCTCGCGCGCCGGCGCGCGCGAATGGATCGGACTGGCGGTCCTGGCACTGCCGACGATCCTGCTCGCACTCGACTTCACCGTGCTGCACCTGGCGCTCCCGCACCTCGCCGTCGAACTCGACCCGAGCAGCACCCAGCAGCTGTGGATCCTCGACATCTACGGCTTCATGATCGCCGGCTTCCTCATCACCATGGGCACCCTGGGCGACCGGATCGGCCGCCGACGCCTGCTCATGATCGGCGCCGTCTGCTTCGGGGCGGCGTCACTGGCGGCGGCGTACGCGACCTCGGCGGAGATGCTCATCGTGACCCGGGCGCTGCTCGGGATCGCGGGGGCCACGCTCATGCCCTCCACCCTGGCGCTGATCACCAACATGTTCCACGACCCCAAGCAGCGCGGGGTCGCGGTCGCCGTGTGGCTGAGCTGCTTCTCCGCGGGCGGGGCCATCGGCCCGATGGTCGGCGGGGTGCTGCTGGAGTGGTTCTGGTGGGGCTCGGTCTTCCTGATGGGCGTCCCGGTCATGGCGCTGCTGCTGGTCACCGCCCCCTTCCTGCTGCCCGAATACAAGGACCCCCAGCCGGGCCGGCTCGACCTGTTCAGCGTCGCCCTCTCGCTCGCCGCGATCCTGCCGATCATCTGGGCGGTCAAGGAGGCCGCCAAGGACGGGTGGGGCGCGCTCCACCTGGGAGCGCTCGTCGCGGGGCTGCTGATGGGCTGGGTCTTCGTCCGCCGCCAGAGATGGCTGTCCAGTCCTCTGATGGACATGGGCCTGTTCCGCTACCGGGCGTTCAGCATCGGGCTGGGCAGCCTGCTGCTCGGCACGCTGACGCTCGGCGCGTTCGTGCTCCTGTTCGCGCAGTACCTCCAGATGGTGCTGGAGCTCTCCCCCGCCCAGGCGGGCCTGTGGATGGTGCCCTACGCGGTCGCCAACATCGTGGGCGCCATGGTCGCCCCCGCGCTCGCCGCGCGGATGCCGACGTCCCGCGCCATCGCCCTGGGCCTCGTGATCGCGGCCGTCGGGTACGCGATGTTCTCCCAGGTCGGACCGGATTCGGGCCTGATGCTGGGCGTCGCGGGCAGTGTGCTCATCACCTTCGGCCTGAGCCCGCTGATGGTCCTGGTCATCGACCTGGTCATCTCGTCGGCGCCCAAGGAGAAGAGCGGCTCGGCCTCGTCGATGTCGGAGACGTGCAGCGAGATGGGCATGGCCCTGGGCGTGGCGACACTGGGCGCCGTGGGCACGGCCGTCTACCGCGGCCTCATCGACGGCAGCCTGCCCGCGGGCCTGCCCGGCCCGGTGCGGGACGCGGCGCAGGACAGCCTCGCCGGCGCCACCTCCGTCGTGGACCAGCTCCAGGGCGGCGCGGCGGCCGACATGCTCAACGCGGCCAAGAGCGCGTTCCTGACCGGCCTGACCTCGGTCGGCCTGCTCAGCGTGGGCGTGATGATCCTCCTGGCGATCGTCACGGCCGTCTTCCTCGGCGACGGCGGGAACCCGGACGAGGACGGCGGCACCGACGCCCCGGCGACCGGGGACGGCGAGGCCGGGGACGCACAGGCGCAGGCGCCGGCATCGGCCGGAGGCCGCGGAGAGGGGGCGCCCGCGGACGGCTGAGTCCCGCCCGGCCCCTCCGGGACGTTCAGGGCCCCGCGCCGCGCGCGGGGCCCTCGCCTTTTCCGCGGAATCCATCCGGATCGGCTCCGGCAATTTCCTGCTATTCATCGACGAGGCCGGTGAGTTTAGCCTGGAATTCGAAGACGATCTCATTCGCTTTCCTTCGAAAGGTGCACTGATGCCCCCAGTGAAAAAGACCGCCGTCATCGGAGGGGGAATGGCGGGATGCGCCGCCGCTTATGCGATAGCGAAGAACGGCGGCGCGGCCGTCGTCTATGAATCGTCGGCCGGACTCGGCGGCCGGGCGCGCTCCTGGCACCGGCCGGAGATCGAGCCCGACGTCGGCATCAACCTCATGTGCGCCAGCATCTACACGACCATGTGGGAGATGATCCGCGAGCACGGCCTCGAAGACGAGCTGATGGGCATCTCCAGCGACCTGCTGGTGACCGACCGCGGCGTACCCGCCCCCCTGCCCTCGGACTCCATCCCCACACTCCTGCGCTACCCGCACGCGCGGTTCACCGACCGGATCTCCTTCCTGGCGGCCTCGATGCGGGAGATGGCGGTGAACGGCCGGCGGATCGACCTCTTCGAACCCGAGAAGCTGGCCGGATTCGACGACGGCACCACCGCCACCGGATTCGGCCGCCGGTTCCTGTCCCGCCGCGGATTCGACTACATCCTGCGGTCCCAGATCGAGGGGTTCTGGAACTTCGACTGCGACGGCGTCTCCGCCTCACACGCCCGCGCCATGCTGGCGCAGATGGGCGGCGCCTCGTTCTCGGTCTTCCGCCGGGGTATGGAGGTGCTCGCGGAACGCAACGCCGCGCGCGCGGACGTGCGGCTGGAGCACGAGGTCACCGATCTGCGCCTGGAGGGCGGGCGGATCCGGGTGACCGCGCGCGCCGCCGATGGCGCCGAGGACACCGGCGAGTTCGACGACGTCGTCATCGCCGTGCCCGCTCCCGTCGCCGCCAAGCTCACCGCCGCGCTGCCCCCGGGCACCGTGGACCCGCTCATGCGCGACTTCCTGGAGACCCAGGAGTACGAGCCGGCCCTGTCCGTCTCCTACCTGGTCGCCCCCGGCACGATGCCGCCCCGCACCCACGTGATGGCCGGGGGCGGCGACGATCCGAAGATCCGCAACATGATGGCCTACCCGCGGCGGGTACGCCGCGCGGACGGGACCGAGGAGGACGCGCTCCTGGTCTTCGCCTATCCCGGCCGCGCCATCACCCGCGACCTGCTGGGCCTCGGCGCCGAACGCCAGTTCGCCGCCGTCACCCCCCTGCTCACGAGCATGTGGCCCGATTTCCCGACCGACCCCGAGCCGTTCCACATCGCGGAGCGGCCGTTCGGATTCCCCATCCCCGCGCCGGGCCGCTACCGCGCCTCGGTCACCGCGACCCGGCGCCAGCGGCCGCCGATCGCCTTCGCCGGCGACCACTTCAGCTCGCCCACGACCGAGGCCGCGATGCGCTCGGGGCTGCGGGCCGTCCGCGACCTGGCCGCCGCGCGCTGAACGGGCCCGGTCAGGCGGTCCACATCGCGTGCAGCGAGGCGCGTACCCCGGTACGCGCCCGCCAGCCCAGCACCCGTTCCGCCCGGCGGGTGTCGGCGAGCGACCAGTCGCCGCCGATGCCCCCGGCCGGGGCCGGCCCTTCGCGGAAGGCGCCGCGCGGCACCCCCGTGACCTCGGCCATGAGGTCGACCATCTCGGCGATGGGCACCGCCCGGCCGCCGCCGATGTTCAGGACGCGCCCCGGCGCCGGCGGCGACAGGCCGGCCAGCAGCACCGCCTCGGCCGTGTCGGCCACATCCACGAAGTCGCGGCGCGCGCGGGCGACCCGCAGCTCCGGCCGCTCCCCCGCCGCCGCCGCACGGAAGAGGCGCAGGAGCAGGCCCGGGAAGGACACCGGGGACGGATGCGGACCGCACACGTTCGCCAGCCGCAGGACCAGGCCGTCCACCGCCCCGGAACGGGCCGCCTCCAGCACCGCGAGTGAACCCGCGAGCTTGCTGCGGGCGTAGTCGTTGGCCGGGCGGGGCTCGGTGTCCTCGTCCACCGCCGTGCCCGGCGGGCGCGGCCCGTACTCGTGCAGGGTGCCCAGGTGGACCAGGCGGGGACGGCGCGGGGCCCGCGCGGCCGCGGCGACCACCGCGTGCACCGCGTCGACGTTCACCGCCGCCATGCGCGCGGCGCCGCCGGCCCAGCCGTCCCGGGCGTTGGCGGCGTCGGTCGCGTTGACGATCAGCCCGATGTCCTCGCACCGCAGCAGGCGGGCCACGTCGTCGGCTCCGGCCGTGGCGAGGTCGACGCGGTGGAACCGGTGCGCGGCCGTGTGCGGGGCCGGTGCGCGCGCCGCGACGACCACCTCGCGCCCCTCGCGGGCGAACGCCGCGCACACGTGCCGGCCGACCCACCCGGTCCCGCCGAGGACGGCGACCCGTCCGCCGTTCACGGCGCCGGTGCGGCCGCCAGGCAGGCGGCGTAGTCGGGCAGCAGCCCGTCCGCGAGCGCCTGGGCCAGGGGCGGCGCCCGCCGATCGCGCGCGGACAGGATCGGCGCCGGGTCGGCGGGGACCGGCAGGGCGAGGCCGGAGTCGAACACGGAGACGGCGCGTTCGCGGTCCGGGTCGTATTCGGCGCTCATCGTGTAGGCCATGATGGTGTCGTCCTCCTCCGCGGCGAACATGTGTCCCACGCCCACCGGCAGGTAGAGCGTCACGGCGTTCACGCGGTCCAGGACGACCGACTCCCAGCGGCCGAAGGCGGGCGATCCGGCCCGGACGTCCACGACGATGTCCAGCGCCCGGCCCTGCGGGCAGTGCACCAGCTTGGCCATCCCCGGAGGGGCCGCGGTGTAGTGGACGCCCCGCACCGTCCCGCGCCGGGAGACGCTGTAGCTGGTCTGCGCGACGTGGAACAGCGGTGCGCCGGTCGCGGCGGTGAACGCGGACTCCTGCACGGGCGAGACGAAGACGCCGCGCTCGTCGGGGAACACCCGGGGGGTGAAGGCGAGGACGCCCGGGATCGACAGTTCGCGGACGCCCGCGCTCATCCCGCCTCCCGTACGCCGACGAACAGCCCCGGGCCGGCGCCGGGCAGGTACTCCACGGTGCAGCCGGCCGCGGTGAAGGCCTTCTCATAGCGCTCCCGCTCGATGACGGCCAGCACGTGCTCGTCGGTGAAGTGCTGCACGCCCTCGTCCGGGTGGGCGACGATGTAGTGCACGGTCATCCGGTGCGCGGCGCCCTCCCTGACATTGCGGGAGACCCGCGCGATGGTCCGCCCGCCCACGGCGACGACGTCTCCCACGACGTGCCGCTCCAGGGCCGTCTGCGGGAAGTACCAGGGCTCCAGCACGATCACTCCCCCCGGTTCCAGGTGCCGGGCGAAGCACGCCACCGCCGCCTCGACCGCCGCCGGCCCCGGCAGGTATCCGATGGAGCTGAACAGGCAGGTGATCGCGGAGAAGCGGCGGCCGAGCCGGAAGTCGCGCATGTCGCCCGTGTGCACCGGAACCCCGGGCAGGTCGCGCCGGGCGACGCGGACCATGTCCTCGGCCAGGTCGACGCCCTCGACGTGCGCGAAGGAATCCCGGAAATGCGCCAGGTGCGACCCCGTTCCGCAGGCCACGTCGAGAAGGGACGCGGTGCCGCCGCCGCGGCCGCGGACCAGGGCGGTGATCCGCTCGGCGTCCCCGGCGTAGTCCTTGCCGCGCCCGGCGTAGATGTCCGCGTAGAGGTCGGCCCGCCGGTAGATGCCCGAGACGCGGGCGCCGTCGTCGCTCATGACTCCCTTACCTTTCTCCTGGGTCTCTGCTGGGTCGCCGCCGCCGGCCGCCGGCGGCTCCCGACGGCCCCCGGCCGCGGCCGGCCCGGCGGATGAGCCTTCCGCCGGGCCGGCCGCCGCGGTGCGGCGCGCTCACGGAGCGCCGCCGCTTCGGGGCGGCGCCTTCATCGGGGACGGTCCTCAGACGATCCGGACCTCGGGCACGTACAGCACCCATTTGCCCCCGGCGTCGCGGAACGCCTGCTCCTTGGCCATAATCTCGTCGGCGTGGTTCCAGGCGAACAGCACCGCGTAGTCGGGGTAGGGGTCGGCGAACCGCTCCGGCGGCACGACGGGCAGGTGGGCTCCCGGGGTCAGCCGCCCCTGCTTGGCGGGGGTGCTGTCGGACACGTGGGCCACCAGGTCCGGGCCGATGCCGCAGAAGTTCGTGACCGTCGCGCTCTTGGCGGTCGCCCCGTAGGCGGCCACCGTGCGCCCTTCGCCGCGCAGCCGCTCCAGAAGGGCCGACAGGTCGCGCCGGACGCGGTGGACGGACGCGGTGAATCCGGCGAGCGTCGCCGGGTCGCCGAGGCGCGCGGCCTCCTCTTCCGCGATGAGCGCGTCCACCGCGGGAGACGGCCGCCGGGCCCCCGCCCGCGCCAGCGTGTAGCGGACCTCGCCGCCGTGCACCGGCAGCCGCTCCGTGTCGACCAGCTCCAGGCCGAACCTGCGCGCCATCGCCCGTACGGACGCGGCGGTGAAGAAGTAGAAGTGCTCGTCGTAGATCTGGTCGAAGGACGTCTTCGCGACGATGTCGCCGAGGTAGGGGTCCTCGAAGACGAACACGCCGTCGGGCGCGAGGAGCGCGTCGATGCCCTTGAAGACGGAGTCCAGGTAGGGGATGTGGCAGAGGGTGTTGGCGGCGTAGATCACGTCGGCCGGGCCCTCGGCTGCGCGCACCGCGGCGGCCGTCGCGGCCTCGAAGAACTCGACCTTGACGCGCACGCCGTCCCCCGCGGCCAGCCGGGCGACCCCGGCGGACGGCTCGAAGCCGAGATGGCGCACGCCGGCCTCGCGCACGGTGCGCAGCAGCACCCCGTCGTTGCAGCCGATCTCCACGATGAACGGATCCGGCGCGCCCGAGACGGCCGCCGCGAAGCCGCGCGCCGTCCGCGCGAAGTGCTCGCGCATCACCGACGACCCGGACGAGTGGTAGGGGTAGTGCTCGTGGAACATCCGTTCCCGCGGCACCTCTTCGACGAGCTGGACCATGGCGCAGTCCGCGCACCGCCCCACGGCGAGCCGGTAGAAGAACTCCTCCGCGGTGTCATCGGGCCGGCGGAAGGCGTCGGAGAGCGGCTGGCGGCCCAGGTCGAGGAATTCCTCGACGCTGCCGGTGCATATACGGCACTCGGCCACCGCCCCGGCGTCGCGCACCGGTCGTGTCATGGTCTGCTCCTTCGGTTCGGGTGCGCGGGAGGGCGCGGCCGATCGGGTCACAGCCGGTCCAGGACGTCGCGCAGCGCGTCGATGACCCGGTTCTGGAGGGTCTCGGGCAGCGAGGGGTACATCGGCAGGGAGAAGATCTCGCCGGCGAGGCGCTCGGTCACCGGCAGCGCTCCGCGGTCCACGCCCAGGTGGCGGAAGCCCGCCATGGTGTGCACCGGCCACGGATAGCTGATGTTGAGGTGGATGTCGTGGGCCTTCAGCCGTTCGATGACGGTGTCGCGCATCGGGTGCCGCACGACGTAGACGTAGTAGACGTGCTCGTTTCCGTCCGTGGTCGCGGGCAGCACGAGCCCTCCGGGGCCGGTGAGGTCGGCGAGCCCGGCGGCGTACCGGTCGGCCACGGCCCGCCGGCCCGCCGTGTAGGAGTCGAGGCGGGTCAGCTTGCGCCGCAGGATCTCCGCCTGCACCTCGTCGAGGCGGCTGTTGTGGCCGGGGGTCTCGACGACGTAGTACTCCTTCTCCATGCCGTAGTAGCGCAGCCGCCGGAGGTTCGCGTCGACGGCCGCGTCCCCGGTCAGCACCGCGCCCCCGTCGCCGTAGGCCCCGAGAACCTTGGTCGGGTAGAACGAGAAGGCGGCGGCGTCGCCCATCGTGCCCGCGAGGCGGCCGTTGTGGCGCGCGCCGTGCGCCTGGGCGCAGTCCTCCAGGACCGCCAGGCCGTGGTCGTCCGCGAATCGGCGGACCTCGTCCATCGCCACGCACTGCCCGTACAGGTGCACGGGCAGCACCGCCTTGGTGCGCGGGGTGACCGCTTCGCGCAGCCGGCCGGTGTCCATGAGGAAGTCGTCCTCGCGCACGTCCACGAAGACGGGCACGGCACCGGCGCCGTCGATCGCGACGACGGTCGGGGCCGCCGTGTTCGACACCGTGATGACCTCGTCGCCCGGGCCGACACCCAGCGCCTGGAGGCCGAGCTTGACCGCGTTGGTGCCGTTGTCCACACCGGTGCACCACCCGATGCCGTGGTAGTCGGCGAACTCGCGCTCGAAGCCCTGCACGCTCGGGCCCAGGACCAGCCGGCCGGACGCGAACACCGTCTCGACCGCGTCCAGCAGGTCGTCCCGCTCCTTCTCGTACTCCGGCAGGTAGTCCCATACGCGTGTGGTCATGGCTGTGCCCTTTCACAGGGGTCGGGAAGGGGTGGGCGGGCGGCCGGGGTGCCTGCGGGGCCGCGGGGGTCATCCGCCCGCGAGCCCCTCCAGAAGGCCGACGACTTCCACCGGGGAGGGCAGCGCGGCCATCTCCGCGGCGAGGGTCCCGGCGCGTTCCCGGAACCGCGGGTCGCCGAGCATGCGGCCGCACGCCTTGGCGATGTCGGCGGCGCCGTGCCGGCCGGGTTCGAGCATCATCGCGGCACCGTAGTCGGCGAGGCGCCCCATCGCGTCGCCGGAGATGTCCTGGTTGACGATGAGCTGGGGCACGCCGAAGTGCAGCGCCGTCATGTCGGTCACGCCGCCGCCGTGGTGCAGGATCAGGTCGCAGGTGGGGGCGAGCACGTCCAGCGGGACCCAGCCGATGTCGATCCCGGGCAGCTCCGCGCGCAGGTCGGCGGCCACCCGCTCCGGGGCGCCGATCACCACTTCGACGCCGAGGTCGGCGACGGCGCGCGCCATGTGGCTCAGCGGTTCACCGCCGAACAGGCGCGCGCCCGCGGTGATGTACACGCGCGGCCTGTCCCCCTTGCCGTACATCCACGGTTCCAGGGTGCGCTGGGGGTTCACCGGCAGCCAGCGCATCGGCCGGCGCCCGCGGTCCTGTCCGGGCTCCCGCAGGCCCGGCGGGCAGATGTCGATCCACAGGGCGGGGTCGGGCAGCGCGTCGAGCCCGCGCTCCGCCAGCGCCGGGGCGAGCACCTCACGGGCACCGGGCGCGTACATGGCCGCGTCCACCCGGTCCCATTCCAAGCGCACCGCGGGCACGCCGAGCCGGTGGGCGAGCAGCGGCGCCGCGTAGAACATGGAGCCGCCCACGATCAGATCGGGCCGCCAGCGCTCGGCCATGCGCAGCAGCGGCTCCTGGCTCTGCAGGGCGATCTGGGAGTAGATGCGGCCGACCGCCGCCGCCTGCTCGGCCGGATCGGGGGGAGCGCTGCCCATGAACTCGGCCGCGTCCGCCTCGGTGACATCGGCGATCTTGACGGCGGGCAGGCCGATGGCGGCGATGTCCGGCAGCACCCATTCGATGCCGCCGACGATGACCTCGTGGCCGCAGCTGCGTGCGGCATGTGCGAGCGAGGCATGCGAGAAAATGGGTGAGGGACTGTTTCCGGGGATGAAGAGAATACGCATCGGTCCTCCGATCGCGGGTCGCGCCGAGAAACGGCGGGCCGGGCCGTGAATGAGCATGCGTGCGCCCGGCCCGGGCGACAAGGCGGCCCGAAACGGTGTGTCAGGTTCTCCGGGCGTCCCGGCGCGCGCGTCTCCGGGACCTGACATACGCACCCCCGAATCCGGGAAAAGTCCCGCCGATGCTCCTAGAACGGACGGGTGATCCCTGCACCCGTACGCGGCGTGCCCCGAGATCAACCGGAGACGCAACCCGTGAAAGGAGCCCAGGAATGAGCAATCCTGCGGAGATCACCACGCCGGAGAACCTCCCTGCGGAATGGATCCAGCGCTACCGGGACGAGGGATACCTGCACATCCCCCGGATCCTCACCGATGACGAGGTCGACCAGTGCTTCGTCGCCGCGGAGAAGCTCATCGCGGAGCGCGAGTCGGAGGACTGGGACGCCAGCGTGGACGACCACGTCTCCGAGGGCACGGTGATGAACTGGGTCGCGGGAGCCGACCTGCACAGCACGGCCCTGCGCATGCTGGCCCTGCACCCCCGGGTCACCGGGATCGCCGAACTGCTGACCGGCCGCACGATGCGGATGTTCCGCTCGGAGGTGGTGCGCAAGCCCAGCCGGAAGTCGTCGGTGACGCCGCCCCACATCGACGAGCCGTACTGGCCCTGGAAGGGCGGCGTGTCCATGACGGCCTGGGTCGCCCTGGTCGACGTTCCGGTGGAGCGCGGCTGCATGTCGTTCGTCCCCGGCTCCAACCTGATGTCCCCGCCGCCGGCCGCGGAGGACTGGGCCATCTTCGAGACCCGCCCGGAACTGGCGTGGCGCCCGCGGGTCACCGTCCCGGTGCGCGCCGGCGGCTG
Source organism: Nocardiopsis mangrovi (assembly GCF_042653925.1). Classification (NCBI taxonomy): domain Bacteria; kingdom Bacillati; phylum Actinomycetota; class Actinomycetes; order Streptosporangiales; family Nocardiopsidaceae; genus Nocardiopsis; species Nocardiopsis mangrovi. Next base: position 415,595 of record NZ_JBHSFQ010000002.1, on the reverse strand, counting down.
CACCTTCCACAACGAGCGCGTCGCGCACATGGCCGGTGCCAACCAGACCGATATGGACCGGCTGTCGCTCGGCACCGTCTACATCGACGCCGAGACCCGGTTCGCCCCTGAGGAGGGGTACTGCGAGGAGGAACTCGGGTTCGAGCCGGGCGACCTCGTCGCCGGCGACCTCTACCCCGTGGTCGGCCGGGCCGCGACGTAGGCCGGTACCGCCCCGGCGGCGGAGGGGGGCCGCGCGCCCCCTCCGCCGCCGGCCACGGGTACCGCGGCGATCAGCGGTTGTAGGGGCGCTCCCTGCGCGCGGTGCGCAACGCGGTCCCCCACCAGGTGAGCCGGTCCAGCAGCACCTTCGCCGCCGCACCCGCCCCCTCGGGTTCGCGGCACCGCCCGTTCTCGTCGAACTCCTCCCAGGCGTCGTGGAAGCTGACGACGTCGCGCAGCGGCACGGCGTGCAGGTCGCAGAGCACCGAGCCCAGGTGGTCGACCGAGCGCAGCGCCCCCGACCGCCCGCCGTAGGACACGAAGCCGAACGGCTTGGCCTGCCACTCCTCGATGTACCAGTCGATCAGGGTCTTGAGCGACGCCGGGTAGCCCCGGTTGTACTCGGGCGTCACCACCAGGAAGGCGTCGGCGGCGGCGAGGCGGGGGCGCAGCGCGTCGACCTGGGGCGGGCACTCCTCGGTGATCCAGGACGGCAGGGCCGCCTCGGCCAGATCCAGCTCGTCGAGGTCGAACCGGCCGTACGCGCGGGCCTCGGCGGTGATCCAGCGGGTGACGGTGGGGCCGAAGCGCCGTTCTCGGACGCTCGCGGTGACCACGGCCAGCCGCAGCGGCTCTGCTGACATGGCAATCTCCATTCGTGTTCGGGGCGGATGAGGATCAGGGCGAGGCGGGGGCCCGTGCCGCCGCGTCGCGCGGCCCGTCGAGCGGGTCGCGGAACGGGGGGCTGAGGGCGGCCTCCGCGTCGAAGCCGAGGGTGGCGGCGCGGTCGGCCGCGACGTCCATGATGTAGCGGCCGTAGGCGGTTCCGGCGAAGCGCTCCCCCAGCCGGTGGCACTGGTCGGCGTCGATGAAGCCCATGCGCAGGGCGACCTCCTCGACGCAGGCGATGCTCACGCCTTGGCGCTGCTCCATGATCTGCACGAACTCGCCGGCCTGGAGCAGCGTGTCGTGGGTCCCGGCGTCCAGCCAGGTGAAGCCGCGCCCCAGGTCGACGAGGCGCGCCCGGCCCTGCGCGAGGTAGACGCGGTTGACATCGGTGATCTCCAGCTCGCCGCGCGCCGACGGCACCAGGCCGCGCGCGATCTCCACCACCTGCTCGTCGTAGAAGTACAGTCCCGTGATCGCGCGGTTGGACCGGGGCCGGGACGGCTTCTCCTCAAGGGACACCAGGCGCCCCGCGGCGTCGGCCTCGCCGACCCCGTAGCGGTGCGGATCGGAGACCGGGTAGCCGAACAGCGTGCAGCCGTCGACCTCCCGGGCGTGCCGGAGCAGCAGCGACGACAGGCGCGGGCCGTGGAAGATGTTGTCGCCCAGCACCAGCGCCGCCGGCTCGCCGGCCACATGGCGGGCACCGATCCGGAACGCGTCGGCGAGCCCGCGCGGCTCGGCCTGCTCGGCGTAGCCGATGGACAGCCCCAGCTCCGCGCCGTCGCCCAGCAGCCGCCGGAAGGAGGGGAGGTCCTCCGGGGTGGCGATCACCAGGATGTCCCGGATCCCGCTGAGCATGAGCACGGACAGCGGGTAGTAGACCAGCGGCTTGTTGTAGACCGGCAGGAGCTGCTTGGAGACGCCGCGGGTGATCGGGTGCAGCCGGGTGCCGCTGCCGCCCGCGAGGATGATGCCCTTCACCGGTCCGCCCCCGCTCCGCTCACGCCCGGCAGGTGCGGCCCGCTCGCAAGGACGTGTTCCAGGCAGCGGGCGAGTATGCCGGGCCCGTCGCAGGTGAGCAGGGATTCCGGGTGGAACTGCAGCGACATGAAGCCGGGGCCGCGCAGGGCGTGCACCCCGCCGGCCGGGCCGTGGCGGCTCACCTCGACGGGGCCGGGCCGCGGACCGGGGGCGTCGAACTTGTCGTCGGCGCAGCGGGCCTCGTAGGTGTTGTAGAACCCGACGCGCTCGCGCCGGCCGAACAGGTCGATGACGTGCCGGTCCCCCTGGTTGGGGGCGTCGCGGCGCACCACGTCCAGCCCCAGCAGCCCGCAGAGCAGCTGGTGGCTGAGGCAGATCGCCAGGAACGGCCGGCCGGAGGCGAACAGGGTGCGCACCGTCCCGGCCACCGCGGCGATGCGGGGGTCGCCGAGGTCGCCCGGGTCCCCGGGGCCCGGCCCCATGACGACCACGTCGTGCCGGTCCAGGGCATGGGGCTCATCGTGGGCGCGCACCTCGACGCGGGGGCCCAGCGCCCGGAGCTGGTGCGCGAGCATCGAGGTGAAGCTGTCCTCGGCGTCCACCACCAGGATCCGCAGGCCGTGCAGCCGGGGGGACGCGGCCGGTGCGCCGTCGCCGAGCCAGAAGCCCGATACACCCTCGTTGCGCCGCGCGAGGGCCGTCCGCACCCCGCGGTCGGCGGAGAGGGACGCGGCGGGATCGTCCTCCAGAGCGGCGATCAGCCCGGCGGCCTTGGCCGCCGTCTCCTTGACCTCCGAGAGGGGGTCGGAGTGGCGCACGAGGGTCGACCCGACGCCGACGCGCAGCCGGCCGCCGGGGGAGATGTCGGCGGTGCGGATGAGGATCGCCGAGTCCAGGGTGCGCCGGCCGGCCGCGTCGCGGCCGATGAGCGCGAGGGCGCCGCTGTAGTGGCCGCGCCCCTCCGGCTCGTGCCGGGCGATCACGCGGCACGCGCTCTCCAGCGGGCTGCCCGTCACGGTCGGCGCGAACAGCGTCTCCCGCAGGATGTCCCGCGGGTCGCGGCCGCTGCTGCCCTCGATGAGGTACTCGGTGTGGGCGAGGCGCGCCATCTCCTTCAGCCTGGGTCCGACCACCCGGGGCGCGGCGTCGCAGATCCGCGCCATCATCTTCAGTTCCTCGTCGACGACCATGTAGAGCTCGTCGGTCTCCTTGCCGTCGGCCAGGAACGCCAGCACACCGTCGAGGCTCGGACCCTCGGGCGGGTACCGGTAGGTGCCGCTGATCGGGTTCATCACCGCGCCGCCCCCGCGCAGGCTGATGTGGCGCTCGGGCGAGGCGCCGACGAAGGTGCGCCCCGGCGTGTGCACGACGAACGTCCAGTAGACGCCGTTCTCCCGCTCCAGGAGCCGCCGGAACAGGGTCAGCGCGCTGCGCGGCACCGGCCCGCCGAGGGAGGCGGTGAACGTGCGCTTGAGGACGAAGTTCGCGCCCTCGCCCCGCCCGATCTCGTCGTCGATGATGCGCCGGGCGGTCGCCGCGTAGGCCGCGTCGGGGATGTCGAACGCCCCGCCGGTCATGCCGATGCCGATGTCGGGGAGACGCTCCAGGGCCTCGCTCAGCGGCACCGCGGAGTGCTCGGCCACCTCCAGGGCCAGCAGCGGAGCGCCGTCGTCGACGTGCGCGAACCCGCGTTCGCCGATCTGCCGGTAGGGCACCACGGCGAGCAGGTCGTGGCGGTCGCCCGCCGCGCCGCCGCCGGCGCCCTCGGCCGGCAGCGGCAGCGATGCCAGGTCCGGGCGCTCCGACACCGGACCGGCCAGGACCTCCACCGGCGCCGTCCCCGGCCGCGATTCGGGCCGGTGCAGGAGCGCGAACGCCGCCACGTCTCCGGCGATCACCCGGCCGAGCAGGTCCCGCTCCCCCGTCCGCGCGGACGCGCCGCTCACGTCCGCGCCTCCTTGAGACGCCCTCCCGGCCGGACCGGTGCGCCCACGGCGCCGAGCACGTCGTCGGTCATCAGCACCATCCCGCAGCGCTGCGCGGTGTAGTCGAGCGTGAGGCGGTGGAACCCCGGGGTGAAGTCGGCGACCGCGTCGGCCGGCAGGAACACCTGGATGTCGTTGGTGAACGCCTCGACGGCCGTCATGAGCACCCCCACGTGCGCGTACACCCCGCACACGATGAGCTGGTCGCGCCCTTCGGCGCGCATCCGGGCCAGCAGGCCGGACGCGTGGAAGGCGCTGTAGCGCCACTTGGTGAACGCCCAGTCGTCCGCTGTCGGCGCGAGCTCGTCCACGACAGCGCGGTCCTGGGGCGTCGCGGTCATCCCCGGCCCCCAGAAGTCCTTGAGCAGCCCCCGCTGGTCGGGCGTCATCGAGCCGGGCTGCGCGGTGAAGCCGACGGGCACGCCGCGCGCGGCGCACCTGGCCCGCAGCCGCGCGCAGTTGCCGATCAGCGCGGTCCGCAGTCCGGGGGCGCGCTCGAAGGGCCGCAGGAAGAAGCGCTGCATGTCGTGGACGAGGAGCACCGCGCGGCGGGCGTCCGGGGTCCAGTCGGCCGTGTTGCGCGGCAGTTCTCCGGCGGTGGGCATCGGGTAGGGCGAGATGGCTGGGATCGCGGGCATGTCCGTCCTCTGTTCGTCATCGGCCGTCCGGTGCCGACGGGGGGTCAGACGCCGAGCGTCGCCCCGCCGTCGACGGTGAGCGTGTGCATGGTGATGTGCGCCGCCGCGTCGGAGAGCAGGAACAGCGCCGCCGCGGCGACGTCGTCCGGCGATGCGACCCTGCGCAGCGGGATGCCGACGCGGTAGGCGCCCGGGGAGCCGTCGAGCGTGGCCCGCCGGTCCGCGTCACTGCTCCACATGGAGCGCAGCATGGGCGTGTCCGTGGAGCCCGGGGCGACCACGTTGCACCGGATACCGCGCTCGGCCAGTTCCAGGCCGAGGCATTTCGTGAACATCGCGGCGGCGGCCTTGGAGGCCGCGTAGGCGCCCATTCCGGTGCGGGCGGTTCCGGCCGCGTTCGACGCGATCGTGACGATGCTCCCCGAGCGGCGCGGCACCATCCGCTCGGCGGCGGCGCGGGACACCGCGAAGACGCCGGTGGCGTTGACCGCGATGCACTCCTCCCACTGGGCGTCGCTCAGCCGGCACGCCTCTCCCACGTGCAGGACGCCGGCGGCGTTGACCAGCTGCGCGACCGGGCCCAGGTGCTCCTCCGCCGCGTCGATGAGCGCGCGCGCCTGGGCGGGCGACCGCACATCGGTCGGCACCGGCAGCACCCGGGCGCCGTCGGCGGCCAGCTTGTCAGCGGTCACCGCCAGCGTCGCGGGGTCGCTGTCGGCCACGGCGACCGGCACCCCTTTCGCGGCCAGGGCCGCGGCGACGGCCCGCCCGACCCCTCCCCCGGCTCCGGTGACGACGGCTGCGCTTGCCTGCATCCTGCTCCTCCTCGCTTCGGCGGTCCGGAGCGGGTCACGCGGACCAGGCGGCCGCGACGGCCGCCGCCTGCTCCGGGTTGAGCCGCGGGTCGCAATGGGATGTGTACTTGCCGGTGACCTGGTCCACGTGGCACCGGTCGGGCACGCACTCGGTCACCCACTCGGGCGTGGTCTCCAGGTGCAGGCCCCCGGGCACGCCGCCGGCGCAGCGGACCGAGGACTGGAACTCGCGGACCTCCCGGGTGATGTCCTGGATGAACCGGGTCTTCAGCCCCGAGGGCGTGGACACCGTGTTCCCGTGCATGGGATCGCACAGCCAGACGACGTCGTGGCCGAGCCGGCGGACCGCCTCGACCAGCGGCGGAAGCCGTTCGGTGACGGTCCCGGCGCCCATCCGCGCCACCAGGGTGAGCCGCCCGGGGACCCGGTCCGGGTCGAGCCGCCGGCAGAGCCCCCGCACCTCCTCCGGCCGGGTCGACGGGCCGATCTTGCACGCGACCGGGTTGGCGGCGCGCGCCAGCAGCGCCGCGTGCTCCCCGTCGGCGTCGCGGGTGCGTTCGCCCAGCCAGGGCCAGTGCGTCGAGGCCAGCAGCGTCCGCCCGCCGGTGCGCCGCAGCATCGGGAGCTCGTAGTCCAGCAGCAGGGCCTCGTGCGCGGTCCACACGGGCGCGCCGTGGCCTCCGGCGGTACCGTCCGTCCAGCCCAGGTGCTGCATGACCGACCGCGCCGCGAGATAGCCCGAGCGCATCCGGTGCGGGTCGGGGCGCCGCTCCCGCGGGTCGGGCTCGGGGGAGTTGACCATGTGCCCGCGATAGGACGGGAGGCGGCGCCCGTTGACCACCTCGAAGGAGCGCGAACGCGGTTTGGCGAACTGGCCGGCGATCCGCCCGGCGCGGATCACCGGTTTGCGGGTGGTGAGCCCGAGCGTGCCGGCGAGCAGGTCCAGCAGCGCCGCTTTCGCCGCGACGTCGCGGGCCCCGGACTCGGCGGGGTCCTCGGAGCAGTCGCCGGCGAGGACCACCTGCGCCTCGCCCGCCGCGACCCGGGCCAGCAGCTCCCGCAGGCGGTCGGTGTCGCCGACGCGCACCAGCGGCGGCGCGTTGGTCAGCCACCGGCGCACGGCGGGGAGCGCGGGGTCGTCGGCCCAGTCGGGCTGCTGCGGCGCTGCGGGCGCGGGGGTGTCGAGGGGATCGGTGTGCACAGGCTCCTCCACGTGCCGGGGCTCGCGCTGAGAGAGGGGTCGGCTATCTGAGCGCGGCGGCCGGATCGGCTCGTGCGCGAAGACCCCATCCTGGGGCGGGGACGGCGGCCGGGCCATGGGAGCCGGCGGAGTTCGTCAGGTATGCCGCTCGCCTGGGCGGTCGTCCGACCGGGCGAGCGCGGCGGCGGCGTGGGCGGTGGACGCCAGGGTGATGTGGCGGTGCCACCCGCTGAAGGAGCGCCCCGCGTAGTCGCGGATGCCGACGTGGTCGCCGATGGCGTACTGCGCCAGTTCCGTGGTCCGGAGCAGGCCCCGAACGGGCGCGACGCCCGCTGCGGCCTGCTCCGGGGGCAGCGTCGTCAGCCACAGCTCGCCCGGCCAGTCCATGGCCGACGGCCCGATGCCGACCAGCGCGAAGGCGGCGCCGGGCGAGCCGACGCCGACCGCCGCGACCAGTTCCGGGCGGCGCCCGGGGCGAAGCGCCCGGCCGCGGGCCGGGCCGCCGTGCTCACCGACCGGCCGGCGCAGCGCGCGGGCCGCCCGCATGATGTCCGCCGCCATGAGCACGCGGCCGACGTGGCCGGTGAGGGCGGGGTCGGTGACGGTCAGCTCCAGTTCCGGGGAGACGCGGGCGACCGGGTGCGTTCCGGCGGCCCGCATCCGCCGCAGCGCACCGACGGGGTGGGAGTCCCGCAGGTCCATGACGATCGGGCGGGCGGGCAGGTCCCACTCCGACCGCAGCGCCAGGCACGCGTCGGCGGCCCGGTCGGCCAGCGTGCCGCCGGCCTCCCCCTCGGGCAGGTGCAGGTGCCAGTCGACCGGAACACTGGCCGATTCCGACGCCAGCCAGACACCGACGGCGCGTTGCGCGGTGCGGAACCCGTCCGCGCCGGCGGGGTCGTGCCCGGCGTAGGCGGGGTCGTGCCCGGCACCGGCGGGGCGCCGGTCGCTCTTGGAGATGGGCAGCGGACGCACCACCCAGGCCCGCGGCCGGGCCGCGTGCATCACGTGCTGGGCCAGCGCGCGGCGCACGGGCGTCCAGTCCCATGTGGAGCTGCAGATGAAGTGGTGGAGGCTCTGCCCGGTCCCGGAGCCGCCGATCTGCGCGGCGATCCTGCGGACCGACTTGCGGCCGGGCGTCGACAGGAGCCCGTGAAGGTAGTCGCGGCCCTTTCGGCGCTGGTCGCTGCGCGGCAGCGACGCGAAGACCACGTCGGCGAGACGGCTCAGCTCCTGCTCGCTGTAGGAGAAGGGCGATGCGGCGCCGGCGGGCCCGCCCCGGGCCCGGGGCGGGCCGGAGCGGTGCGGCCGGCGTCCATTCCCCGCCGTTGCCGTCGGCCGTTCGGAAATACGTTGTCCGGAGTGCTGTAAGAGGTCCCTCACACGTTCCCTCCGATCTGGTGCGCCCGGCCCGCCGCTGCGCGCTCGAACGCGATTCAGGGGGTGGCGAATAGACCTGAGGATAGGAATCCGTCGCACTCCGGATAAATGGCAATCCCGAGTGCAACTTCTTGTGGACCGAACACCGCCGGATGGCTGGAACTTGTCATGGACACTCCCCTCGGGGGAGCCCTGTACCGTCTCCGGACGAATACGGGAATCCTTACTATCGGCAGGAAACCCGCCACCGGTCGATCAGCGGCCGCCCTCGCGCAGCACCCCGAAACGCCGGGGTCCGGACGCCGCGACGGCCCCATCCGCCCTCGTCACGGACGGTCCGCCCCGCGGACCCGAGACACCGCACACCGCCCGGCGGAACCGGACCACGACGTCGGCTCCACTTCGGGGAATCACACGATAAGGCGTTCCCTGATTCCGGTGATGTGCGCCGAGACACCCCGAAAAGGCGGATGCGGGTCACCGGAGAAATCATTTCGACCGCCGGAGGCCGGCACCCCCGCAGAGCAGGCCGCCGCCGCGAGGGGCGCGGCCGAAGTCCGGGACGGGAGCGTGCGGCGCTCAGTCGTAGAGGGCGACGAGCCGGCCGATGACCTCCCCGCGTTCGAGCGCTCCGATGCCATCGCCGATCCGGTCGGACCCGATGCGGGTGATGCGCGACGCGACCTTGCCGTCGGCGATCAGCCGGAGGACCGCCCGGCAGTCCTCGGGGGTACCCGCCTGGGAGCCGATGAGCATGACCTGGTTGAGGGTGAGCGCCTGGAGGTTGATGGTGCCTTCGCCGACGCCCAGGCCCACCAGTACGACGCGTCCGTCCCGCCGCACGGCTTCCACAGCCGCGTCGGTCGTGGTCCCGAATCCGGCGAAGTCCACGATGACGTCGAGCTTCTCGTCGGCGAAGGCGGCGATGTCCGCCGCGACGTGGGTGACACCGCTTTCACGGGCGAACGCGTGCACCTTCTCGTTCTTCTCGGCCACGAAGACCTCGGCACCCACAGCGAGGGCGATCTGGGCGCCCAGCGAGCCCAGCCCGCCGAACCCGATGACACCGACCTTGGTACCGGCCGTCACGGCTCCCTGCACGATCATGGCGTGGTAGGAGGTGAGCCCCGCGTCGGTCGCGGCGGCCGCCTGATCCCACGCGATGCCGTCGGGCAGCGGGATCACCAGATCCTCGCGTACCGCGACCTTGGGCTGGAAGCCGCCGTTCGACGAGGTCCCCGGGCCTTCGATCGCGGCGGGCACGGCGACTCTGTCACCGACGGAAAAGCGACCGGCGCCGGGACCGGTGGAGGCGACGACGCCCGCGATCTCGTGGCCGAGGGTGATCGGCCGGAAGGGCAGCAGAGAGGTCAGGGTTCCGTCGAGGAACCCGACGTCGCTGTGGCACAGCCCGGCCGCCTTCACGTCGACCACGATCTCCCCCGTGCCCGCTTCGGGTTCCGGGACGTCGTTGCGCACGAGGGGTTTCCCGACCTCCGTGAACTGCCACGCCTTCATGTTCGTTCCCTTCTCGTCCCCTGGTCCCCGGTGGCGGTCCGACCGCCGAGGACCGGTGGACCGTGTACTGGCCCGGCTACCCGTTCCGGTCGGTCCCGTGCCATGCGCGCGTTCCCCGCCGGACGGCGGAAGACCGCCGGGCGTGACGGCACCACCCGGGCCTCCGCCCTGGTCAGGCAATAATAGTACTCGGTTCCGAAATTGATTCGCATGGTGAGGACGTGCTGACATGGCCCAAGCCGGGCGCCCCCGGGGACGACCGCCGCTGTCCTCGCGCGAGAAGATCGAGGCGGTGGCGATCGAGCTCTTCCTGGAACACGGCTACAGCGGGACCGGCCTCGCGGCGATCATCGAGGCGTGCGGCGTCAGCAAGACGACGTTCTTCCGCTACTTCGCGTCGAAGTCGGAGATCATCTGGTACGCCTTCGACGACCACACGCGCCACCTGCGCCGGCTGCTGGCGGAGGCGGACGCGCCCGAGCCGGCCATGACGGTGGTCCGGACGTGCGTCGTCGACGCCTTGCGTGCCTCCATCGATGAGCGCGGGATCTGGATGAAGCGCTTCATCATCCTCGACGGCTCCCCCGAACTCAGGGCGGAGGAGTCCGCCCAGTGGATCAGCTGGGCCGACGCGGTCGGCGAATACGTGGCACGCCGTCTGGGAGTGAGCGAGCGCGCCCTGGTTCCGGCGAGCATCGGCGGCGCCGTCCAGGCCGCCTACCTCGCCACCCTCCGCGACTGGCGGACCTCCTCGAAGCCCGCTTCCGAACTGCTCCTCGACCTCGACGCGGATCTCGCGCCGCTGTGCGACGTGCTCCAGGGATGGCTGGACCAGCAGAGACCACGTCGGTGAGCCACCTCGCGCCCGCCCTCGCAGAACCCGTCCACGGCTGGTGACAGAGTCGCCGCCTGCCTGGACGAGGCCGATCCCGCAGCCGGCGTCAGGTCCGCCGGTGTGCGGCAGGTGTCTCGCCGAAGCGCTTCCTGTAGGCCCTGATGAAGTGGCTCCTGTCGGTGAAGTGCCAGCGGGCGGCGAGTTCGGACACGGTCAGCGTGGTCGATGCCAGCTCGGCCGTGACGGCCCGGGTGTTCGCCGGGAAGCGGATGTCCCGCGCGGGCACGGCCAGCGCGATCCCCCGGGTGCCCCGATCGACCTCGAAGTCCCACGGCTCGTCGTTCCTGCGGACGCACAGCCGCCCCGCCCCCGCGGTGAACGTCCGGTGCGCCGAGGTGAAGCGCCACTCACCGCTGAACGTCACGTGGGTCGCGACCAGGTCCTCAAGGTGCCTACCGCGCCCACTTCGCCACCTTCGCCGACTCCCGGCACTACTGGAACACCACGGCCCTCGACGACGGCACGCTGCGGGCCGAGTGGGCGGCCGCGGCCCGGATGGCGGACGGCGGCCTCATCACGGTGGCCGGGGTGGAGCACGCGACGATCGACGAGCACGGCCTGATCAGCGACCTGAGTAACGAGTTCACCCGCCTCCCCGGCTGAACCCCGGGCACCGCGGGCCGGGACGGCGGGGCGGCGAGGGGGCGGGGCGACGGGACGGCCATTACCCCATTCGGTGTTCACCGTGATCGCAGACTGATGATGGATTCCCCGCGCCCGCGGGGGGTTCGAACACGAGTCGCCCGTCGGCGAGCGTGGTGCGGCTCTCGAAGGGATCGAAGATGTCGCACCAGGTGTCATCGGTGAGGGTCGCGTCGTCCGGACGGAGTGGCGGACGCGTCCCCGCATGTCGAGCGACGGGTTTCATCGAGGGGCTCCCTCCATCGAACCCCGTCTCGCGCTTCGAATCGGGGGGATCGCCCCCGGCTCGGTCCCTCCCTGGAGCGGCTTCGGACAACGCCGGCAGGAGAAGCCCGGTGAGGTCGTGGCGCCGTTGCTTCCCGAGCACGCGTTCCAGGGCGGCGCCCCCTTCCGCCCATGCGCACCCCACACCCCGGTACGACGCCGGGGCGGATCACCATTGGCGATCCGCCCCACCGAAACCGTTCCGGCAACCTTTCACCCGATCCGCGCACCGGTATACCGGCACGCCTCGAGATCAGCTGCGAATCGCGATCGTGGCGTCGAGTTCCACGAGCGCGCCTTGAGGCAGCACATGGGCCGGCAACGCGGTTCGAGCGTGGCGACCCGCGTCGCCCAGGACGTCGAGCAACAGTTGCGAAGCCCCATCGACCACCGACGGATGGTCCACGAAGTCGCGTGAGCTCGCGACCCAGGCGTTGAGCTTCAGCACCTGACGCACGTTACCGAGGCCGACCGCGTCATCCATGCGCGCCAGGAGGTTCAGCGCAGAGGTCCTCGCGGCATCGACCCCGTCGGCCACGTCAGCACCGTCTCCCAGGCAGCCTCGCAGGACCTCGCCCGAGGCGGTCCGCGAGATCTGGCCGGAGACATAGAGGAGGTCGCCCCAGCGCGCGGTCGCCTCATATGCATAGCGGGGTGCGCCGAGCACCGGAAGCTCGATGGACAGCGCTTTGAGACGCTCGTGCACGTCAGTCATGTTCCACCCGATTCGATTCGTCGGACGAGCGAGGGCGAGCGGATGGCGCGTTTCCGGCGGCCTGCCGGACGCGCCCCGCACGGCCGAGGTGAATCGCGCGCGGTCCGGCCGTCACCGCTTGGACACGATGTAGGTTCGGTCGCGTCCGATGTACCAGAGGTCCTCGGTGCCGATCGCCACGTTGTCGTAGCGCCACGGGATCTCGGCGGCACCGTAGGAGCCGGCATCGAGCACGTGTTTGTATCCCGGCCGGAGTTCGTTCGCGAACGACTCCTGCTTGCCCATGAGGTGGCCGACATTGCGCTTGCGGTATTCGGTGTTGAAGTCGACGTCCGTTCCCAGCATCCCGATCTGGACCATCCGGTCGAGGTGGGGCGCCAGGTAGCGCAGGGTCCCCTCGTGCACGTCCTCGCACACCACACCGGGCTTGAGCTGCCCGATGATGCCTTCGCGCACCACGTCGAAGAAGAAGCCGTAGGCCTCCTTCGCCGCTGCGGTGCGCGGCAGCGAGCGGGCCATGTCGGAGGTGGCGACGGTGACCCCGTCGACGACGACGCGCACCCCGGCGTCGAGCTGGATGCAGGTCGTCTCGTCGTTGATCGGGTAGTCGACGGGCGGGCCGGGAAAGAGCATCCGGTTGGACGAATGGAGGTTGGTGAAGTAGGGCTCGACTCCGAACGGGATCTCGTTCACCGCGCGGAACTCGGCGAGCTTGTCGACGTACACGGCGTTGATGTCGAGTTCGGAGAACGAGCGGCCGGCGTCGAGGCCGTCCTCGGCCCAGGCCAGCGCCTCCTCGATGGCGAACACGCTCGCCCGGGCGGCGACGACCTGGAATGCGAGGTCCTCGTGGTCGCGAACGTCCCGCCAGTGGGCGAGGTCCGTCGAGACCGGGACCGGTTCCCCCTGCTCGCGCTCGAGTTCGCGGGCCAGGCCGACGCTGATCCACTCGTCCTCGACCCCGATCCGCGGTCCGCGGGCGAAGGCGCGGACCGCGGCGCCGATGGACGGGAACCGGTCGCCGGGTGTCCCGGGGACTCCGGAGGCGTCGCCGGCCGCCAGTACGACCAGTCTGTCCGAGCCGGCGAGCCAGAGGGCGACCGCTCCGTCCGGCTGGGCGAGCCCGGTCGCCTCCGTGAAGTTGGGCGGCGCGGCCAGGAGGAGCGCGTCGAGAGAGCGGTCGGCGGCGAGCGCCCGCAATGCCGAGAACCGGGTGTCCTTGCCGGCGGTGAACTCTTCGGCCAGGCCGGAGAGGTGTGCGACATCCTCGATCAGCCGCCGCGCGGTGTGGACGCCCGTCTCCCGCCAGGTCGCGAACCGGGCCAGGACCTCCTCGGGGTCGAGCTCGTACGCGGTGACCGGGGTGGGCTCCTGATCGGCGGCGACGAGTTCGACGGCCCCGGACAGCGTGCGGTAGTGGCTGTAGACGACGTCGGCCGAGAGGCGGACCTCCCCGCCGCCGGCGAGTTCCTTCACCAGGCTCGTCAGCGACTCCGAGGCGGGGGTGCCGGCAACGATCCGGGGGTCGATCGTGACCCAGGGAGCGTAGAACCTGATCTGCTCCTTGGGGACTCCGGCCGAGAGGGCGTTGCCCTGCTCCTGCTGGCGGACGAGCAGGAACCGTCCCTTGTCGGTCTGTGCGATCAGTGGTGCGACGAGCGGGTAGGAGTCGAGCCGGATCGCGGAGAACAGCAGGCTCTTGCGCGCGTTGAGCCCGTACGCCTGTTCGACCTGCGAGGCGTTCGCGGTGAGACTCAGCATGAGTGTCCCCTCTGTGTCTGTATCGGTTCGGTCGTCGGCGGGTGGCCGATCAGCTGATCCCGGTCGTGACTCCGATGTGGGATTCGATCTCCGTCGCGTAGTCGGAGAAGGCCGCGGAGAAGCGGTGCTCCTTGCCCCGGGGCCGCGGCAGGTCGATCACGATGTCGGCGACGATCCGGCCGGGGCGGTCGCCGACGACGACCACACGGTCCGCGAGCCAGACGGCCTCGGAGATGCTGTGGGTCACGAAGAGGATGCTGCACCCGGTGGTCTGCCAGATGCGCTGGATCTCGAAGTTCATCGAATCGCGGGTCATGGCGTCGAGCGCGCCGAAGGGCTCGTCCATGAGCAGCAGTTCGGGGTGGGAGACCAGTGCGCGGCAGATGGCGACCCGTTGCTGCATCCCGCCACTGAGCTCGTAGGAGTAGCGCTCGGCCTTGTCGCCCAGCCCCACCATCTCGAGCAGTTCCCGGGCGTAGCCGCGAGATTCGTTCGTGCGGGCGCCACGGAACTCCAGAGGCAGGAGCACGTTGTCGATGTTGTTGCGCCACGGCAGAAGCACGGGGCCCTGGAAGACCATCGCGATGTCCTTGAGGCCTTCGCTGATCGGCCGGCCCTTGACCAGGACGTGGCCCTCCGTGGGCTCCAGCAGGCCGGAGATCGTCTTGAGCAGCGTCGTCTTCCCGCTTCCCGACTGTCCGACGATCGAGACGAACTGTCCCGGCTCGACGTGGAAGTCCAGCCCTTTGAGCACCGTGGTGTCCTCGCCGTCCCGGGACCGGAAGGTCATTCCGACGTTGTTGACCGAGATGGCGTGCTCGTTGTTCATGTGGCTCTCCCGTTCGGCTGTCACGGCGCCTGGACGGTCGCGTTGCGGTCCAGCGGCTCGAGGTAGGCGTTGCTGTACACGTCCTCGGGGGCGAGGTCGCTCTCCGGGTTCAGGCCGAGGAACTCGTGGGCGACGTCGAGCATTTCCTGCGCGCCGGCGTCGTCCATGACGCCGTACTCATCCGCCGACTCTCCGGAGCCCCAGTTGAGGCCGCACTGCTCGTTGATCGCGAGGGTGATGGTCGCGGTCTCGAAGCCTGCGACCTGCTGCTGGAAGTCCTGCGCGGCCTCATCCGGGTGCGCACACGCCCACAGGTAGCCCTTCTGCATCGCCCGGTTGAACTTCCGCACCTGCTCGGGATCGCTTTCGAGTCTCTCGTTGGAGAAGATGATCCCGTTGCCGTAGAGGTCGATGCCCAGGTCGGACCACTTCAGCACAACGGCCTCCCGGCCGAGTGCGTCGATGGCCGGCTGGTCGGAGACGTACAGGGCGAGGTTGGCGTCCCACTGCCCCGACAGCAGCCCGGGGATCTTCGATTCGCTCGATGCGTGGACGACGTTGACATCGCCCTCGTCGAAACCCAGCGTGCTCATCGCGTACGGCCACATCGCGGTCATCGCGCCCGCGCCCTCGGTGGCGACCGTCCTGCCCTGGAGGTCGTCCCAGTCATCGATCCCGGTGTCCGCGAGGGCGACGACCGCGTAGGCGGACCTGGCCTGTACGAGGTTGACCTGTCTGACGTCGGCGCCCCTGCCCTGGCTGGTGACCGTGGCGCCGAAGTCCGCCCAGCCGACGTCGACCTTGCCGGTATCGACCGAGGTGACCGTGTTGGTCGACCCCGAACCCGGCATGACGGTGAGGTCGATACCCTCCGCCTCGAAGAAGCCCTGCTCGACAGCCGAGATGAAGGGGGCGTGCTTCGGCAGGTACCCCACGTCGAGCATGAGGGTCATGGAATTCTTCCCGCCGCCGTCGGCGCACCCCGACAGGACCACGAGCAGCATCGCCGCGGCGATCGCGGCGGTTCTAGGAGTCGCGTTGCGCATCCGAGTCTCCGATCTCCGTGGTCACTTCAGGTGGTTCTTCCACGGGACCAGCTTTCGTCCCGCGAAGTCGACGAGGAAGAACAACGCCAGCGCGATGGCCGCGAGCACGATGAAGGCCGCGAACATCGATGGGAGGTCGACCTGGCTGTTGGCGAGGAGGATGACGTAGCCCAATCCCTTCGAGCCGGCGATGAACTCACCGACGACCGCCCCGCCCACAGCCAGCGAGATGGAGATCTTCGCTCCCGAGAAGATCGACGGGATCGCGTAGATGAACTCGATCTTCGTCATCTTCTTCCACTGCGACGCCTTGTTGATCCGGGCGAGTTCCTGCAATTCCCGGGGCACGGAGCGCAGGCCGTCATAGGTGTTGATCACGAGTGGGAAGAACGCGATGGCCATGGCGACGAACGCCTTCGACTCGAAGCCGAACCCGAACCACACGATGAACAGCGGTGCGAGCGCGACCTTGGGGATCGTGTCGATCGCGATCAGCGCGGGGTAGAGAAAACTGCGCACCGTCGTCGAGTAGTGCAGGGCCGCGCCACACAGGACCCCCAGTGCGGTACCGAGCGCGAACCCCGCGAGTGCCTCCTGCAGGGTGACGAAGGTATTACTCGCGAAGTACCCGGGCCGCTCGATCAACTCGGCGAAAGCGGAGATCGGCCCGACGAGCAGGTACTCCGGCGGATCGGTGATGACGACCACTAGCTGCCAGACGACGAAGAGCCCGCCGATCCCCACGACCCCCTTCACCCCGGCCATGATGGAGTCGCGGCTGAGCCCCCGCGAACGCGGCCTCGCCGGTCCACCGGGCGCCGGCTCAGGGGACGACCGGCGCAGGTCGTCCGGCTTGACTTCAGGAATGGCCATCGCGGGAGCTCCCATCGAAGACGCGCCGTGCGCGGACTGGGCCGCGGGACGATGATCGACAACTACGGACTGTCAGAGGTGGATGCCGGCGGGATCGCGTGGCGGAGAGCGGTGACGCAGCCGTGGCCCGGCGCAACGGCGGTGATAACGAAGGTGATCGCGGTGTCATGGGGTCCTGACGGGATTGGGAAGGTCGCGGCCGGGCACGCCCGGTCACGTGGCGTCGCCGGCGAGGGCTGGGTTCGACCGAAGGGGCCCGCTGTGGCCGGCCGGCACTGCTCGGTCGACGATGGGCGCGTCTCGGCCGGGTTCACCGCCGAGTCGGCGCCACACGTTGATGGAGATGTCGTCGCGCGCCTCACCGGCACCAGCGCCGTCGGCGCGTCCTGATGGAAGGTGGGTCGCGACAAGCGCTCGATCGCGCGCGTCCCGCACGAGGTGCCGAGCGGGGATCGGACGTGGTCGGGAACGGGCCGCGGTGCACTATGGCGAGTCGGCCTCGCGGCCGGTGTGCCGGCCACCGAACAGGATCGGGCCCGTCCGTTCGTCCAAGAGCGGCAGCGGCTTCGCGGCGAGTAGGTGATCGGCCGCATCAGCGTGAACGGTCGCGGTGAGCCGACCTTTCAGCACGCTGACAGCAGCTGTCAACTCAGCGAAGGCCGCGCACCCGATGAGCGGTGATGTCGTGCCGACGACCTCGGTTCGCAGCGCCGGATCGACGCCGGGTCACGGATGGAGTGAGTCACCGGGAATGAAAGCGGCCCGGAGCCGAGACGCTCGGCGAGCTCGGTCGAAGTGAAGGTCGGCATGGGCGTTTCCCCTCCTACTGGTTACGAACTGGCCCGACTGTGACTGGGACCACCGTAAGGACCTGAAACGATGCACGTCCAACACTGTTTTGGTATGGATCGATACCTAGAATGGATCCGCCTCACGCGGAGCCGAGGTGGAGGACCGCGTCGACCCCCGACAACCGCGCGGCGGTCTTCACAGTGGGACACGCCCCCTATCAGACCCGTTCACCTCCGCGGCGTCGCCCGATCCCCTGGTCTCCTCACGAAACCGCCTTGACCCACCCCCCGACGTGCACCTCCCGCCGGACGAGTCCGTCGTCCCCCATCTCCCGCAGTGTCTGGGTCAGCACCTTCTCGGTGAGGCCCGGCACCCGGCGGCGCAGCTCGCCGGGGCGGTACGGCCTCTCCTCCAGGAGCCACAGCACCAGCGTCTTCCACTTGCCGTCGATCACGGCGACCGCGGCGGTCACTCCGCAAACGTTCGGGTCCTGAGCACGGCCGCGCGTCATCGCCGCCCCTTCGACCGCCCGGTACTGGACACCCTGGGCGGCACCCACACCCACCTCGGAGCCGAGATCGGCCGCGCGGCCGCGTACGACATCGCTCTGCTCGACGTCTTCTGGACGGCGATGGCCGGCTACGCCCACGCACTGGCCGTGGCACGGGCGGAAGGCATCAGCGCCCAGGAGTTGGCGCCGTTCGCCCAGGGCATCGCCGCGATCCTGCCACCGCTCTTCGGGCAGGGCATGGAGGACGTGGACGAGGGCCGATACCCCGGCGACACCAACCCGATCACATCGACGGTGTCGACCATGGCCCATATCATCCACGCCTCGGAGGGCCACGGAATCGACGCGAGCGTGATGCGCGCCGCCGAAGGGCTGTCCCGCCGCGCCATCGGACTCGGGCACGACGCCGACGGGTTCATGCGGGTCGTCGAGATCCTGAATCCCCGCTGAGCCGAGATCCCACTGCCGAGTATCAGGACCACGGATCCTGGGCCAAGAGCGCGGATCTCGTCGAGAAAGATGGGAACCGTGGTGAGAGAGACGGAGCGGAAGCGCCACCCGCGCTCTGTCGACAAGAAGGCCAAGCTCCTCAAGGTTGAGATGTACCAGGAGGGCAAGGGGGCGTGGCTCGCCATGTCGATTTCGGTGACCAGGCCGGGAGATTTCAAGGCGGAATTCCATTACGAAAAGGAGTTGGGGGTCCACCCGATTTCTCCGTCGCCGGAAAACCATGCCTTCGAGCTAGGGAAGTTCCCCCGGGACGACGACGCGATCTCCGACTGGCTCAGGGAGAAGCTTCGCCAGGCGCAGGGCTAGTGTCCTGCTTGACCGTGATCTCCACGCGACATTCGCGGCAATTGGATGGCGGCCGGCAACGCGTCGTGCCGGCCCTTGCCGAATATCCCTTTGCGCACCTCCAAAGCCTCGGGGAGAACCGGTCGGAAGTCCTCATCCTCCGCCGTCTCCGCCCCCACCGTCGCCGCCGTCACCCCCGTCGCCGGCCCATCCTCCGTCATCGGAGGACCTGCGGTAGTACCCCGTGCCCTCGCTCCCACCGCGCCTCGGTGGGCTCGAACCGTCGTCATTTATCGCTATGAGAATGCCGATGACGACCCCCGCCACGACGATGTAGATGACCACGGTGAAGACGATTTCCACGAGCTCTGCAAGGGCAGCCAGGAATTCCTGGCCCTCCGGCGTCTCAAGGAAGGTGATGACGCCCATTGTGGCCAGGCCCCCTATGGCAGCGCCCGCCAGGGCGTGTACCAGGAGGCTCAACGGACCGTCGTCCGCCAGGAACTCGGCGAGCTCGTCTTTGAAGGCGTAGGCGAAGCATCCGATACCGAAGAGGATCAGGAGTATTCCCAGGCCCACTGCAAGGCACCTCCCAGGGTGGGTGCCTATCCCTACCCGCTGACGGCGGGTTGCCGGCGAAGGCGGGTGTCCGGATCGGGCCGACCGCGGGTGGAGTCCTTGCGGCGGCTTCCCTGCCGTGACCGATATGGCTACCGATCCGCGGACGCGGTCGGCTGCCGTAGGTTCGGACCCGCTCGAGGGCCCTACGTGCCCGAAACCCCCGATCTGGGAGCCGTTGATGTCCTCCGTCCTCGGTCGTCTTTGTTTCGCCGGCGGCGCCTCGCGTGAGGCCGATGCCGCATGACCACGTCCGCGCGGGCCGCTGTCGTCGAAAAGAAAGACGGGCCGTTCGAGTTCCGCGACATCGAGATCGAAGACCCCCGACCCGACGAGGTACTCGTCCGCATGGTCGCGACCGGAATCTGCGCGACCGACGCCCACGTGCGGTCGCAGCGAATGGCGACCCCGTTGCCGGTCGTGCTGGGGCACGAGGGCGCGGGAATCGTCGAACGCGCGGGGAGCGCCGTCACCTCCGTGAAGCCCGGTGACCACGTCGTCCTGTCCTACCACTCGTGCGGCCGCTGCAAGCCGTGCTCCTCCGGGCACGCGGCCTACTGCGACGACGTCTGGGCGGCGAATTTCGCGGGTGCCCGCCTGGACGGCTCGAACGGCCTGCGCGTCGCCGGCGGTCCCGGGCCCCACGGCCACTTCTTCGGCCAGTCCTCCTTCTCCACCTACGCCCTCACTCACCAGCGCAACACGATCAGGGTCCCGCCGGACCTGCCCCTCGAAGTCATGGCTCCGTTGGGCTGCGGGCTGCAGACGGGCGCGGGGGCCGTGCTCAAGGCCCTCGCCGTTCCGGCGGGGGCGTCCTTCGCGGTGTTCGGCGTGGGCGCCGTGGGCATGGCGGCGGTCATGGCGGCGCGCGTCGCGGGCGCGACCACCATCGTCGCCGTCGACATCGACGCCGATCGGCTCGAACTCGCACGCGACCTGGGAGCGACGCACACCGTCGACCCCACCCGGGTCGAGGATCCGACCGGCGCGCTTCGCGCGATCGAGGGGCGCGGCCTGGAGTACGTGCTCGACACCAGCGGCCGGAAGGAGAACCTCGACGCGGGGGTGGGCGCCCTGGCGCCGATGGGCAAGTTCGGCTTCGTGGCGTTCCATGAAGGCGCGGGTGCGGTGGTCGACGCAGGCAGGCTCACCGTGGGCCAATCGTTGCAGGGCATCATCCAGGGAGACGCCGTCTCGCCGCTGCTGATCAACGAACTCGCCCGGCTCTACCGAGCGGGCCGATTCCCGATCGACCGCCTGCTGTCCTTCTACGAATTCTCCGACATCAACACCGCGTTCGAGGATTCAAGCGCGGGCCGCACCACCAAGGCGGTCCTCAGATTCACGGGGTAAGCCCGATCGACGCGACCGAACCCGCGAAACACGATATCGGACAGAAAAGAACAGGTAGCCCGTCGATGTGCCCTAACGTTCAAAAACCCATCAGCGTCGAGAACACTCCCGGTTTCTTCGGAATCGACCACTACGGGTTTCCCCGGGTCGGGGCGGAGGACCCGCCGGACCCTGAGGGATACTACCCGCCTTACCTGCAGAGTGAGCGCTTTCAGACGTACGGCTATCACGTCGAGGAATTGCGCGACGGCTTCTACTGGGTCACCAGCGCCGGCTATGACGCCGCCTTCGTGGTGACCGATGACGGCGTGGTCGCGATCGACGCACCGCCGACGCTGGGCGAGAACATGCTGGCGGCGATCGAGGAGGTCACCGACCGGCCGGTGACCCACGTGATCTACAGCCACTGGCACGCCGACCACATCGGCGCGGCCTCCGTCTACGGTCCCGCCGTCGAGATCGTCGCCCACCGCATCACCAAGGAACTCCTGGAGCGGTTCCCCGACCCCAAGCGCCCCGTGCCGACACTGACGTTCGACGACGAGTACGTCCTCGACGTGGGCGGGGTGCGCCTGCATCTGTCCTACAAGGGCGAGAACCACTGCCCGGGCAACATCTTCATCTACGCACCGCAGCAGAAGGTGCTCACCGCCGTGGACATCCTGAGCCCGGGTTCCGTCACGTTCATGCACTGCGACGCCTCGCAGAACATCTCCGGCTGGTACGAGGCGCATGAGCAGATCCTCGGCTACGACTTCGACTTCTTCGTCGGCGGGCACCACATGCACTACGGCACCTACGAGCAGGTGAAACTGTGCGTGGAGTACTTCGCCGACGTGCTCGAGGGGGCGACCGCGGCGGTCGAGCGGTTCAGCCGCTCGGACGCGCTCGTCGACATCCTGGGCGAGGTCGGCCAGAACCGGGTCTTCGTCGGCACCGAGAACTGGATCAGCTCCATGGCGAACTACACCACCCGGCACGTCCTGGAGAAGAGGACCGGCGACGGCCGGCTCTGGTGGGAGCGGCTCGCAGGTGCCACCACCCAGACCAAATACCACGCGTACACCGTGCTGGAGTCGATCCGGCTGGAAAGGCCCCGCCCCGATTACCGCTTGCGCGGGGAGAACCCCCCGGCCTTCCAGACCTGATGCCGTCCTGAGCGGTATGACCAGATGAGCGGTGTGGTGGACCAGGCGGGTCCGCCACACCGCTCACTGCCGCAACAAGGTGCGGCAGCGCCTCGGCGGCGTGCGCGGCCAACCGCGCCCACGGGTGAGCCGGATCGACGGACCGGGTCTTCCGGGAATCCGGCATCTTACGGCGATCCCTCGCCGAGGCGAAGCTTCAGCCGTCGTTCTCGGCGCTCCACTCGACGAGTGGGTGCAGAACACGCATCAAGCCGGCGCCTCGTTCGGTGGGCCGGTAGAGGATCTGCACGGGCGCCGTCGGCACCACGACCCGCTCGATCAGTCGGTGGCCCTCCAGTTCCCGAAGTCGCTGGGACAGCAGCTGGTTCGAGATTCCGGTGATCCGCGAGCGGTACTCGACGAACCTGCGTGCTCCCCGCATCGCCGCCAGGAGTACCGAAGCGGTCCATTTCTTGCCGACGACCTCGATCGAGCGCTGGAAGCTGCGGCACACGTCGTCGTCGATGTGTTCATAGTCGACGTCCGGGGGGCTCTGGCCGGATGGAGCGGCGGATCCGTCGATAGGTCGAAAGCCGGACATTCGGTCAGGATAACAGAGCGTGTCATGGTTGCAGAGGAGGTCATTTCCTCTTTGCCCAAGGTGTGTCGTCGTCCAGCCTTGAGCCATGAACGCACACCGACCTGTGGCGGGGCACGGTGAACCGCGGACACCCGATGAGACTCAGGCTGCGCCTGACCACGGGCGCCGGCCGCGGACCGGCCCAGCCGGTGCGGCAAGCGGGCATGGTCGAGCAACCGGGGCCGGACCTGCTCGTCGTACCACGAGCGGATCGCCAAGCCGCACCCTCGTCCGCGACTTCGCCCGACGCCACCCGATGGCGGAGGCGCGGCAACGGCTGAGCCGCACGTCCGATCCGCACATCCGACACCGTGCTGCCCGGGATGCGCGAGGCGGTGGTGCCCACGGCCATCGCCACACGCAGGGCGGTCCCGGTCGGTGGAGCCCGGCGGCATGACAGATGTCATGGCCGCCTCGTGCGGAAGCGCGAGAAAACCCGTGATCGGTGACACTCTGTCACGCTCCGCCCCCTACCTAGGTTCGAGGCATGAACAGCGACGGCCTGACCTTCTCCGCATCGCCCCCCGCACAGCCCGCCGGCCGGTCGGCTCCCCGGATCCCGCCCGGTGTCGAGTACCACCGCGTCCTCGCCGGTGAGAAGCGCCGCATCGGACGCGGCGTCCTCGCGATCGCACTCCTGGTGGCCGGGCTGTTCGCCTCCCAGCTCGTTCTCGCCGTGGGTGCCGCCTTCATCGACGCGCAGATGGGCAACACCAACCCGACCTTCGGCGGCACCGACTACACACCGCTCTTCCTCTCCGCGAACCTGGTCTCGATCGCCCTGCTCATCCCGTGGAGCATCCTCATCCAACGGTGGCTCTACGGCGTGCGCGGCCCTTCGCTGCACTCCGTGGTGTCGCAATTCCGGTTCGACCTGTTCGGCCGGGCGATCCTCTACGTCGGCCCCTTCTGGCTGTTCCTCTCGCTCATCGGCCCGGCCGTCATGCCCTTGCGGGACGTCGACTGGTCCACCGCCACGCTCCTCACGGTCTTCGCCGCCGGCCTCCTGCTGACGCCTCTCCAGGCGGCGGGTGAGGAGTACGGTTTCCGCGGGCTCGTGTTCCGGGTCGCCGGGAGCTGGGCGCGCGGGCCGCGCACGGCGCTGGCCCTGGGTGCGGTCGTCTCCGGGCTGATGTTCACGGGCGTCCACCTCTCGACCGATCCGTGGTTCATGCTCTGGACCTTCACGCTCTCCGTCAGCCTGGCCGTCATCACCTGGCGCACCGGCGGCATCGAGGTCGCGGTCGTCGTCCACGCTCTGCACAACACGCTCGCCGCCCTTGTCGCCACGGTCCTGCACGCCGACCCGACCCCCGCGCTCGACCGCTCGGCGGGTACCGGGTCGGCCGCCCTGCTCGTGCTCTGCGCCGGCGTCGTCGCCGTCACGGCGGTGGTGTGGTGGCGCACGCGCGGATCGGGACCGGCCCTGACCCCCGCGGAGCCACACTCCGGGCGGGTGTGACCAGACGATGACGGCGTCGGTGGAGTTGTTCGGTCGTCGCGAGGAGACCTCGGTGCTCGACGGGCTTGTCTCGCGCGCCCGCAGCGGGGCCGGTGGCGCGCTCGTGCTCTGGGGCGAACCGGGTATCGGCAAGACCGCTCTGCTGCACCACCTCCGTGATCAGGCCGCGGACTTCCTCCGGCTCAGCCACCAGGCCGCACGGACCGAGTCGACCCTGCCCTACGCGGGCCTGCACGCACTGCTGCGGCCGGTGGCCGACCGCATCGAGTCCCCGGCCGGCACCCGGTTCCCGGCTCTGCGCGACGCGTTCGCGTCCAGCGGTGGGCCGGCCAACCCGCTGGCGGTCGGGGCGGCCCTGCTGTCACTGCTCTGCGAACTCGCCCAGCAGCAGCCCGTCCTCGTCGCACTGGACGACGCGCAGCGGCTCGACGATGCCACCGCGCTGTGCCTGGGCATCGTCGCGCGGCGCGTGCGGGCCCACCCCGTGGTGGTCGCCGTCGCCGACCACAGTGACCCGGCCGCCCGGCCCTGGGAAGGCACGCCCGGCATGCGCGTCGAGGGCCTCACCGAGGCGAGCGCGCGCCACCTGGTGGCGACCATGGCCCCCGACGCCGACGAGGCCACCGTGCGCAACACCGTCGATCAGGCGGGCGGCAACCCACTGGCGCTGCTGGAGCCGGCCGTTACCGGCGGCGACTCCGCTGACGCCGAGCACCACCACGCGGACCGGGCGCGGCCACCCGTCGGCCCGCGCCTGCGGCGCGCCTTCCGTGCCGCCATCGAGGCGCTCAGCCCCCCGGCGCAGCTGCTGACCGTGCTCGCCGCGGCCGAGGAACACGGCGACCGACGCACACTACAGCGCGCCGGCAACGCGTCAGGGGTCGACGACACCGCCTGGGAGGAGACCGTCAACGCGGGCCTGCTCCACGTGATGGACGACAGCGTGGGGTTCCGCCACCCCATCGTGCGCGGAGCCGTCTACGAGGGGGCCGGTGCGGCGGCGCGGCGACGGGCACACCGCGCCTTGGCCGCCGTGCTGGCGGAGGAGGCAGAGGACCGCGCCTGGCACCTCGCCGCCGCGACCTACGACCACGACGAGGACGTCGCGGCGTTGCTCGAGCGGGCCGCGGCCCGCTCCCGCCTCCGCGGGGACGCGATGGCGGCGGCACGGGCGCTATGGCGGGCCGCCGAGCTCTCGCCCGCGCCGATCGACGCCTCACAGCGGCTGGCCGGCGCGGCCCGGGCGGCGTGGGACGCCGGCCGGGCGGCCACCGCCCAGCGCCTCCTCGACGACGCCGAGCGGCTGGCCCCGGGGGCCCACATCGCCCGGCGCAGCCACGGCCTGCGGGGGGTCATCGAGTTCGCCCGCGGCACACCCGAGCTGGCCCACCACTATCTGACCACCGACATGAACCTGGTCTCGGACCCGCCTACGGCACTGGAGCTGGGCACGACCGCCATGCGCGCCGGCTGGTCGGCGGGACGCGACGACCTGTGGGCCACGGCTCTGGGCTCGCTCCTCGAACTCGACGCCGACGACCGCGCCGGGCTGGGCGCCCTCCTTGCCTGCTGGAGCGACGACCCGGCTGACGGTGTGGCGGGGGGTGGGTCCGGTTTCGACGATGTCGTCGTGCGGGCCCGGGCGACGGCGCTGGGGTTGCTTCCACCGTCACCGCTGGCGTTGGCCTGGGGCATCGACGAGCCGATGGGGCAGGCCCTGCACCGCCGGACGCGGCGCCTTCGGCTGCGTGTGGAGCCCGCCGACCTCGCCGGCGTGCTGGCCCATACCGCGACGCTGGACAGCTTCGCGGGCCGCTGGACGGATGCGGAGTCCGCGGCGGCCGAAGGGCTGCGGCTGGCACAGGACGTGGGCGCCGACCAGGTCGCCGCCCACTGCCGCAACTGCCTGGGCTGGCTCGCCGCCGCGCGCGGCGACGAGCGCACGGTCACCGAGGTCACCGCCGACGTTTTGCGGACCTCGCTCCCTCAGGGTGTGCGCGCGGTGAGTGCGGCGGCCTACTGGATCCGCGGTATGGCGAGCCTGTTCCACGAGCGCCCCGAGGAAGCACTGGAGATGCTGATGCGCCTGGCCGAGCCGGGCCACGGCGCGGCGCACCCGACCTTCGCGCTCCTGGCGGCACTCGACACCGCCGAGGCGGCCGTGCACGTGGGACGGCACGACGTCGCAGAAGAGCGGGTACACCGACTCCACGCCTGGGCGCGGCGCACCGCAGCGCCGTGGGCGCGCTCCGCCGCGCACGCCGCCGAGGCGCTCCTCGGTGGCCCGGGTGCCGAGAGTGCCTTCCGCACCGCGTTGGAGGTGCCCGGCGCCCGCTCGCAGCCCCTCCTGCACGCCCGTGTCCAGCTGTTCTACGGCGAGTGGTTGCGGCGCGGCCGTCGCCGCACCGACGCGCGCGTCCACCTCGGGGGTGCCCTGGAGGTGTTCGACCGCCTCGGGGCCGAGCCGTTGCGCAGACGCGCCCGGCGCGAGTGGGACCTCACCGGCCCCCCGGGGCGCCGTGGGAGCCCCGAGGCCGGGGAGACCGGTGGGCTCACCGCCCAGGAACAGCGCATCGCCCGGTTGGCCGCGGAGCAGCTGACCAACCGCGAGATCGCCGCGAAGCTGCGGATCAGCCACCGCACCGTGGGCCACCACCTCGGCAACGTCTACGCCAAGCTGGGCATCAACACCCGGGCCGGACTGAGCCTCGTCTACGCCGACTCCGAGCCGGGATGAGAGCAACGCGGGGCGTGGAGGCGCCCCGCGGCAGGACGCGCCGTTGCGCGTCCGGGCCGGCGACCGATTGCACGCCCGATTCGCCGACAGGCCCCGATCCGTAACGTCGACACCGTCCCCCGCAGACCCGCAGCGGACCGTCGATCGCCACACGACGGGACCGGCCCGGCGGTGGGCCTCGGTCCTCTGTCAGTCGCGCAAGCGAGACGACGAGGCGCTCGGCGATGTCCGGCGGCCACCAGTAATTGCCCGTCACCGCGGAGCGTTGGTGGGCCAGCCCGTGCAGTCCCATCCACAATGCCGCCGAATCGGCCCACGGATCGGTGCTGGTCGAGATGCCCGCGGCCGCGCAGCGGCCGACGGCGTCGGCGAGCAGCTCCTTGCTCGCTTGACCGATCGCGTGCAGGTCGTGCTGGGTCACCGACGAGGATCGCAGTTCCCGCTTCCAGATGCCGCCGAACATCGTGCGGTAGCGCCCGGGGTACCTGTCCGCGAACTCCAGGTACGTCGAGCAGATCGTGAACAGGCGCGAGCGCGGATCGCCAGGGGCCGCGTCCAGCGCTGCGTCCGGTATCGAGTCCAACTCCTCGAAGCCCCGCTGGATGACGACCAGCATGACGGTGGCCGGGTCGGCGAAGTGGCGGTGGATCGAGGGTGGCGTGATCCCGACCCGGCGCGCGACCGCACGCAGGGTCACCAAGGCCCCGTCGGACAGTGCCAGGGCGAGCGGTAGCGGCATCCTACGCCGGGCAGGCCGACACGCCGAGTTGTGCGCACTGGGTGGACGAGTAGGCCGAGCCGCCGGTGGAGATCACGACGACGGTAGAAGACCGATGAAGATCTTGTTGAGGGGCTGTCCGGCCAGAGGTCAGTCTTCCAGTCGGCCGCCCCGCCCGCCACGGTTCGCCCCGGAATCGCCATCTCCGCCGCCCCGGTTCAGCCTCGGCCCCGAACCCGCGGGAGGACACCCCCGAAAACCCCGTTCACCTGCCCCGGCCTTCCGCCGGGGCTCCCCCATGTCTGGAGGCTCTATGTCCTGGAGGCTCGCGCGCAGCCTGGCGACGCTGCGCGCCGAGATCAACACGGCCGCGCCGGACCGCTCGAAGCGGTCGGACGGATCGATCGGCGACGCCGCCCACCGCGCATCGGCGTCCGACCACAACCCGAACGCGGCCGGGGTGGTGTGCGCGATCGACATCACCCACGACCCCGACGCCGGGGCTGACATGGCCGAGGTCGCCGAACAGCTCCGCGCCGGCGGGCACCCCGCCCTGAAGTACCTGCGCCGCCGCCAAGCAGATCATGTCCCAGTTCATCAAGGCCCACCTGTAGGCCACCACGCGCTTGCCGCCCCGGCCGGGCTGTTCCTGTGCGCTCTGCGCCGGGGCCCGGTGTCCGGTCCCCGCACACCTCGCGGGGACCGGACGGTGGCTTACGCGATGTAAACGCTGACGCCGAATTCGGAGGTCGCGCTCCCGCCGGGCGGAACCACCTGGATGACCGCTCCCGTGCAGTTGGGGGCGTTGAAGATGAGCGCGGGCTCGTCGGTGTCGTTCTGGACTATGAGCGGCCACCGCTGGGCGTTGTAGCAGCCGCTGGGGTTCTCAATCGTTTGCCCGCTGAGGACGAGCGTGCCGGTGGCGGCGTAGGCGGGGACAGCGGAGGTCAGGACGAGCCCGGCGGCAGCGAGGAGAACAGCGAAACGCTTCATAGCGCTCCCATCACGTGGAGTCGTGGAACCAGCGGACTCATTTCATCGCCCACCGGCAGACCACACCACCCCGGACGCACCCTCGAAAGGGGTTGTGACCTGCCCGTATACCAAGATCACCCGAAAGATTCCGCCCCGGCCGACACACGGCCGGGGCTTTCTCATGCCCAGCAGGAGGACAGCATGCACACCACCCCACAGACCCGCGCCGACGCCCGCACCCGCGCCCTGCGCACCGCCCTTCAGGGCGCCGTGTCCGCCGTCCTGGTCGCCGTCGCGCCGTCATCCTCGACCAGGTCACCCCCGGCACGGTCATCGACTGGCCGACCCTCGCCGCGGCGGCCGGGACCGCGCTCGCCGCGTGGGTACAGCGGCGCCTCGAAGGGCGCCCCGGCCGACGCCGCCCCCGGTGGTGATGCCTGATGGCGCGGACCTACCTGCGCGGCACCTGGCGAGCCGGAACCCAAGACGGCCGCCCGATCCCCGACGCCCAGGCGTCCGTCTGGGACGCCGCCGAGGGCGGGCAGCAGGTGACCGACCTGCGCACCCTCGACGGCGCCCTGATCCCCGGCGGGCTGCTGGAGTGCGACGCGTGGGGGTACATCTCCCTGCCCGGATGGATCGACCCCGCCGACGTCCCGCACCTGTTCCTCATCGGCTCCCCAGACGGCACCATTCCCGGTGTCGGCCGCGTGCATCTGGCCCCGGCCGACACCCCGGCCCGGGTGACCAGCCTGGAGACCCAGCACGCAGGGCTCGCCGGGCGCGTGGTGGGGCTGGAGAATTCGCGCGGTACGCCGGGCGGGATCGCCACCCTCGACTGACCGGGCGCGTCCCCGCCGCCCAGCTCCCCCGGGCGGCCCCGGCGGCGGGGGCATGACTAGGACGTGTTTGGAAACCGGGTCATGTAGGGATGAACGGCATCACAACGGCATAGTCGGGCGTGTCGCCCCGCAGATGAGCGAAGCCTCCGGTAGACGGGTCAACGACCAAGAAGACCTTGCCCACCGGAGGCTTCGTGCCGACCCTACCGGGCCCTGGGCGCGGTGACCTCACCGATGCGCAGTGGGCCCTGCTGCACCCCCTGCTTCCCGGCCCTGCGGCATGCGGCCGGCCGCAGGTGCGCCGCAAGCGGACCCTCATCGACGCGATCCGGTGGCGAACCCGTACGGGGGCGCCCTGGCGCGACCTGCCCGCAGGCTATGGGCCCTGGCAGACGGTCTACGACCTGTTCCGCCGCTGGAGACAGGACGGCACCTGGGCGCGTATTCTCGCCGGCCTCCAATCACACGCCGACGCCCAAGGCCTGATCACCTGGGACGTCGGCGTCGATTCCACCGTCATACGCGCCCACCAGCACGCCGCCGGCGCCCCGAAAAGGGGGAGGGCGAAGATCACGGAACGGCGGCGGAGCCCGCCGACCACGCGCTGGGCCGCTCCCGCGGCGGGCTCACCACCAAAATCCACCTGGCCTGCGAGCAGGCGATGAAGCCCCTGGCCGTGGTGATCACGGCAGGGCACTGCGGGGACGCCCCGCAGTTCGAGGCGGTCATGGACCGCATCCGGGTGGCCGCGCACGGAAGGCCGGGGCCGGCGCGCACCCGCCCGGTGCGGGCCCGCGCGGACAAGGCCTACAGCTCCCGCGCGATCCGCTCCTACCTGCGCAGGCGCAGGATCAAGGCGACCATCCCCGAGCCGGCCGACCGGATCGCCGCCCGCAAGCGCAAGGGGAGCCGGGGCGGCCGCCCGCCCGCCTTCGACAAGGCCGACTACCGCCACCGCAACACGGTGGAGCGCGGGATCAACCGGCTCAAGCGCAACCGGGCGGTCGCGACCCGCTACGACAAGCTCGCCTCAAGCTACGAGGCCACCGTCCTGATCGCGGTCATCAACGAATGGCTCTGACTTCCCAGACACGGCCTAAAGAGCACACCTGGAGCACATCCGGGAAGCACGAAACCCCAGCGTCACGGTAGGAAATAGCCGACGACCTGGGGTTTTTCTCGTGCGAAGAGTAGGCCGGGCGGGGCTCGAACCCGCGACCCAGGGATTATGAGTCCCCTGCTCTGACCAGCTGAGCTACCGGCCCGCTGCGCGGCACCCAGGGGGTGCGCTCACGGTTTCCCGGCCGGGGTGTGGCGCCGGGATGGGACATCTTAACAGGGTGGGCCCTTCTGACATGGGCCGGAATCCGGTCCTGGTGGGCCCTTTGGGGCCGCAATACCGCTGAGCGGCCGTTCTGTCCGCATTGCGGTCGCGGCGCGGGCGTCGGCCCTCCTGGCCATAGGGTCCCGCGCACGGCTTCGGCATCCTGGGCCATGGCTCCCTTGGTTTCGGGTGTGGATGGGTGGCCGGGCGTGGGGGTGGGGGACGGCCCGACTAGGGTGGATGTCCGCGGCGCCGCCGCCTGCTTCTGCGGGATGCGTCGTCTCCGGAGGTCGAGTCCGTTCTCGCCGTCCCCGTAGCCGGGGTGGCGGGTGGCAGCGGCTCCGGGGAGGCGCGGGAGGGCCGTCTCCGGGTGGTGCGGGAGCGCCACGGGCCGGGGCGGCGCATCCGCAGGCCGGGGAGGGCATCGCCGGTCGCACACACGTCATCAGGAGAAGAAGGTCAATGGCCCAAGCACCCGTCAACGTCACCGTAACCGGCGCGGCCGGTCAGATCGGCTACGCGCTGCTGTTCCGGATCGCCTCCGGCCAGCTGCTGGGTGCCGACACGCCCGTCAAGCTGCGGCTGCTCGAGATCCCGCAGGCCGTGAAGGCCGCGGAGGGCACCGCCATGGAGCTCGACGACTGCGCGTTCCCGCTGTTGCAGGGCATCGACATCTTCGACGACGCCCGCCAGGCGTTCGACGGGTCCAACGTCGCGCTGCTGGTCGGCGCCCGCCCGCGTGCCAAGGGCATGGAGCGCGGCGACCTGCTGGAGGCCAACGGCGGCATCTTCAAGCCCCAGGGCGAGGCCATCAACGCCGGCGCCGCCGACGACATCCGCGTGCTGGTGGTGGGCAACCCCGCCAACACCAACGCGCTCATCGCGCAGGCGCACGCCCCCGATGTCCCGGCGGAGCGCTTCACCGCCATGACCCGCCTCGACCACAACCGCGCGCTCACGCAGCTCGCGCAGAAGCTCGGCGTCTCGGTCACCGACATCAAGAAGCTGACGATCTGGGGCAACCACTCGGCCACCCAGTACCCCGACATCTTCCACGCCGAGGTCAACGGGACCACCGGTGCCCAGGCCGTGAACGACGACGCGTGGCTGCGCGACGACTTCATCCCGACCGTCGCCAAGCGCGGCGCCGCGATCATCGAGGCGCGGGGCGCGTCGTCGGCCGCCTCGGCCGCCAACGCCGCGATCGACCACGTTCACGACTGGGTCAACGGCACCCCCGAGGGCGACTGGACCTCGGCGGCCATCCCCTCGGACGGCTCCTACGGGGTGCCCGAGGGCCTGATCTCGTCCTTCCCTGTGGTCTCGCGCAACGGCGCCTGGGAGATCGTGCAGGGGCTGGACATCGACGCGTTCTCCCGAGAGCGCATCGACGCCTCCGTCCAGGAACTGGCGGACGAGCGCGACACCGTCCGCAAGCTCGGCCTGATCTAGGCGCAGCAAGCGCCCGCAGGGCCGACCGCCGGCTCGGCCTGGTCCAGGCGCAGCAGGCGCTCGCAGGTCCGACCGGGCGTTTCGGGCGGTACCCGGGGACGCACCCTGTTCAGGGTGCGTCCCTTCGCCGTGTTGGGGTCACTGCCGCGGACGGGGCAGTATGGGTTGCGTGAGTCTCATCGATCAGCTTCCGGCCCGACCCGAACCCGATTCCCTTTTCGAGGCGTTCGCTTCGTGGGCCGAGGAGCGGGGCCTCTCCCTCTATCCGCACCAAGAGGAGGCCCTGATCGAGGTGGTGTCGGGGTCCAACGTCATCCTGAGCACCCCCACCGGGTCGGGCAAGAGCCTGGTCGCGGCCGGCGCGCTGTTCGCCGCCCTCGCCCGCGACGAGTGCGCGTTCTACACTGCCCCGATCAAGGCGCTGGTGTCGGAGAAGTTCTTCGACCTGTGCGCGGTGTTCGGCACCGACAACGTCGGCATGATGACCGGCGACGCCAGCGTCAACGCCGACGCCCCGATCGTGTGCTGCACGGCGGAGGTGCTGGCCAACATCGCGCTGCGCGACGGCGCCGACGCCGACATCGGCACGGTCGTCATGGACGAGTTCCACTTCTACGCCGAGCCCGACCGCGGCTGGGCGTGGCAGGTGCCGCTGCTGGAGCTGCCGCAGGTGCAGTTCCTGCTGATGTCGGCGACGCTGGGGGACGTCGCCCGGTTCGAGGACGACCTGACCCGGCGCACCGGGCGGGAGACGTCGGTGGTGAGCTCCGCCGAGCGGCCGGTGCCGCTGTTCTACTCCTACCGGACCACGCCGCTGCACGAGACGCTGGAGGAGCTGCTCTCCACGCACGAGTCCCCCGTCTACATCGTGCACTTCACCCAGGCGCAGGCGGTGGAGCGGGCACAGTCGCTGACCAGCATCAACATGTGCACGCGCGCGGAGAAGGACGCCATCGCCGCCGAGATCGGGAACTTCCGGTTCACCACCAAGTTCGGCCGCAATCTCTCCCGCTACGTACGGCACGGGATCGGCGTCCACCATGCGGGCATGCTGCCCAAGTACCGGCGCCTGGTGGAGCGGCTGGCGCAGGCCGGCCTGCTGAAGGTCATCTGCGGCACCGACACCCTGGGCGTGGGCGTCAACGTCCCGATCCGTACGGTGCTGTTCACCGCGCTGAGCAAGTACGACGGGGTGCGGGTGCGCCGGCTGAGCGCGCGCGAGTTCCACCAGATCGCGGGGCGGGCCGGCCGCGCCGGGTTCGACACCGTCGGCAACGTGGTGGTGCAGGCGCCCGAGCACGTGGTCGAGAACGAGAAGGCGCTCGCCAAGGCGGGCGACGACCCCAAGAAGCGGCGCAAGGTGGTGCGCAAGAAGGCGCCCGAGGGGTTCGTGGGCTGGGACCAGGCGACCTTCGAGAAGCTGATCGCCGCCGAACCCGAGCCGCTGACGTCGCGCTTCCGGGTGAGCAACGCGATGCTGCTCAGCGTGATCGCCCGCCCGGGCGACTGCTTCGCGGCGATGCGCCACCTGCTCACCGACAACCACGACGACCGGCCCACGCAGCGGCGGCACATCCGCGAGGCGATCGCGATCTACCGGTCCCTGATCGACGGCGGGATCGTGGAGCGGCTGGCCGAGCCCGACGCCAACGGGCGCACCGGCCGCCTGACGGTCGACCTCCAGCCCGATTTCGCGCTGAACCAGCCGCTGTCGACGTTCGCGCTGGCGGCGCTCGAACTGCTCGACCCGGCGTCGCCCACCTATGCGCTGGACGTGCTGACCGTCGTCGAGTCGACGCTCGACGACCCCCGCCAGATCCTCGGGGCGCAGCTGAACAAGGCGCGCGGCGAGGCGGTGGCGCAGATGAAGGCCGACGGCATCGAGTACGACGAGCGGATGGAGCGGCTGGAGGAGATCGACTACCCCAAGCCGATGGTCGACCTCCTCGACCACGCCTACGAGGTCTACCGGCGCGGCCACCCGTGGGTGGGCGACCACCCGCTGCGCCCGAAGTCGGTGGCCCGGGACCTGTTCGAGCGGGCGATGACGTTCACCGACTACGTCGGCTTCTACGAGCTGGCGCGGTCGGAGGGCCTGGTGCTGCGCTACCTGGCCGGCGCCTACAAGGCGCTCAGCCAGACCGTGCCCGAGGACGCCAAGACCGAGGAGCTGCGCGACCTCACCGAATGGCTGGGCGAGCTGGTCCGCCAGGTCGACTCCAGCCTGCTCGACGAGTGGGAGGAGCTGACCAACCCCAAGCAGGACACCGCGAGCGCGGAGCAGATCGAGGAGCGCCCCAAGCCGGTCACCGCCAACCAGCGGGCGTTCCGGGTGCTGGTGCGCAACGAGATGTTCCGCCGGGTGGAGCTGGCCGCGCTGCGCCGCTACGCCGACCTGGGCGCGCTCGACGGCGAGGAGGGCTGGGACGCGGAGGCGTGGTCCGAGGCGATGGACGAGTACTTCGCCGAGCACGACGACCTCGGCATCGGCCCCGACGCGCGCGGCCCGAAGATGCTGCTCATCGAGGAGCGGCAGGGCGTGTGGGAGGTCCGCCAGGTCTTCGACGACCCCGACGACGACCACGACTGGGGCATCAGCGCCGAGATCGACCTCGCCGCCTCCGACGAGTCCGGCCACGCGGTGGTGCACGTGGTGGACGTGAACCGCCTCTAGGAACGCACCGCCCTGGCGCCGCGCGGCCGGGCCGACCGCGTCAGCGGGTGGTCCGGTCCCGTCAGCGGGCGGTCCCGCCGCCGGTCAGGTGGTCGATGACGCAGAACTCGTTGCCCTCAGGGTCGGCCAGGACGACCACGCGGTGGTGCGCCTCTTCGACCGGGCCCTCGCGGTGGACCGCGCCCAGGGCCAGGAGGCGGGGGACCTCGGCGTGGAGGTCGGGGACCACCATGTCGAGGTGCATCCGGTTCTTGCCGGTCTTGGGCTCGGGCACCTCTTGGAGGAGGAGGTCCGGCCAGCGGCCGTTCGGATCCTTCAGTTCCAGGTAGGGCCGGTTCGGCACGTCGACGGGCTCGAAGCCGAGTGCCGCGGTCCAGAACTCCCCCGCCAGTCTCAGGTCGTTGGTGTCGAGCACGTAGACCAGGCGCATGGTGCCGCTCCTCGTGGACGGGCCCGCGCGGGACTCCCGGGCGCCGCCGCGCGTGTGCCCCGCCAGGATCACACATCGGCTCCCGGCCGATCGAGGCCCGCCGATGGCCCCGATCCGGCGAATACGCCAGAGAACGGTCGGGACACCGCGTCTATGGCACGATAGGGGCGCGGGGCCGGATAGCCGGGTCAGTACATGCGCGATCGCACTGGGCTAGTCGGGTGCGTGTCATACCAATCGCGCGTGTCGCCTCGCCGCATCCCGCCCGCCGGCGGCGCAGGCGCGGCGCGCCTACCGGGCCGCGGCGCTAGGGTGGCGGGCATGGACCGGCCCTACACCATCCTGAGCTGCGCGATGTCGCTCGACGGCTGTATCGACGACACCGGGCCCGACCGGCTGCGGCTGTCGAACACCGCCGACTTCGACGAGGTCGACGCGCTCCGCGCCGACTGCGACGCCATCCTCGTCGGAGCGGGAACGCTGCGCAGCGACGACCCCCGGCTGCTCGTGCGCTCCGCCGAGCGCCGCCGCCGGCGTATCGCCGAAGGGCGCACCGGCGACCTGGTCAAGGTGGTGCTCAGCGCGAGCGGGGACCTCGACCCCGATGCCCGGTTCTTCACCACCGGCGACGCCGGCAAGGTCGTCTACACGGGCGGCTCCGCTCTGGAGAAGGCCCGGACCCGACTGTCCGCCCTGCCCGGCACCGAGGTGGCCGACGCCGGCGATCCGCTCCGCCCCGAGCGGATCCTCGCCGACCTCGCCCTCCGCGGCGTCCGGCGCCTCCTGGTGGAGGGCGGCACCCGGGTGCACACGCTCTTCCTGACCGCGGGCCTGGCCGACGAGTTGCGCCTCGCCATCGCCCCGTTCTTCATCGGGGAGCCCGGCGCCCCCCGGTTCACCGGCCCCGGCGCGTTCGCCAACGGGCCCGGCGCGCCGCTGCGGCTCGCGCAGACGCGCGCCGTCGGCGATATCGCCGTCCTCCGCTACCTGCGCGCGGACGCCGCGTGACCGCCGGAGGCGGTCCCCGCACCGCCCCGGGAACGGGTGCGCAGGCGGCCCCCGCCGACCTCGATTGGCTGCGCGCCGCCGTCGACCTGTCGCGCGCCTGCACGCCCTCTCCGAGCGCGTTCTGCGTGGGGGCGATCGTGGTGGGCGCCGACGGAACCGTCCTCGCCGATGGCTACTCGCGCCGCGACGACCCGCACGACCACGCCGAGGAGGCGGCGCTGCGCACCCTGGACGGCGCCGATCCGCGCCTGCGCACCGCCACCGTCTACAGCTCGCTGGAACCCTGCGGCAAGCGCGCGTCGCGCCCCCTCACGTGCACCGACCTGATCCTGACCACACCGATCCCGCGCGTGGTGTTCGCCTGGCGGGAGCCCGTGCTCTTCGTGGACTGCGACGGCGCCGAACGGCTGCGGGCGGCCGGCCGCACCGTGGTCGAGGTCCCCGAGCTGGCCGGTCCGGTCCGCGACGTCAACGCCCACCTCCTAGGCTGATCCGCACGCTGCCGGCGCGCGCCCGGCGCGGCCCCGGCACCGTCCGCGGCACCGACCACGGCGCCACCCCCGGTGCCCCCGGCGGCGCCGCCCCGCCGATTGGCCGCGCGCGCGGGAACCCGGCATGATGCATCGAACGCGTCCGGTTCGTCCCCTCTGCCGGTCGCGCGCCGCGCCCCCGCCGTGTCCCCGGCAGCGGGCGCACCCCCCACCCAGTGATCCCCGAGGTGACCGTGACGGTGTTCGAGTCCACCGCGAGCCGCGCCGCGCCGGCGCTGGCGGCCGCGCTTCTGCTGTCCCTGACGGCGTGCACGCCCGACGACGGCGAGAGGAGGGCCGACGTCCTGACGTTCTGGACCCCGCACGTCACACCGGACCGGCTCGCCCAGCAGGAGGAGACCGCGGCGCGGTTCACCGAGGAGACCGGTATCGAGGTCGACGTGGTCCCGATGGAGGCGGCCGACCAGGGCCCGGCGCTGGAGGTCGGCGCCGAGGCCGGGGACGTGCCCGACGTCGTGCTGGCGACCGCGGAGCAGGCGGCGGCCTGGATGCGCCCGGGCCTCCTGGACCCGGCCGCGGCGGGCGCCGTGCTGGACGAGCTCGGCCCCGAGACCTTCAATGAGCGCGCTCTGGAGATGGTGACCGCGGGCGATGACGGCCCGGTCGCGGTGCCCAGCGACGGCTGGGGCCAGGTGCTCGTGTACCGGACCGACATGTTCGAGGCGGCCGGGGTGCGACCGCCGGGCGCGGCCGCCACGACCACGGAGATCGCCGACGCCGCCGAGCGCATCGACACCGACGGCGTCACCGGGATCGCGCTCGGCACCCGGCCGGGGGATCCGTTCACCACCCAGACCCTGGAGGCGCTGCTGCTGGCCCGCGACTGCCCGCTGGTCGGCCGCGACGGCGCCGTCGCGCTGGACGCCCGGGGGTGTGTGGGCGCGCTCGGCGACTACCAGCGGATGGCGGCGGTGTCGGCCGGCGCGGAACAGGACGCGCGCACCGCGCGGGACGCGTATCTGGCCGGGGAGAGCGCGATGCTGCTCGGCGGGCCCGACATCGTCGACGAGCTGGCCGATCTGGTCCCCGGCTCCCCCACGACGTGCGACGAGTGCGCCGACGACCCCGCGTTCCTGGCCGAGAACTCCGGGTTCACCGCGGTCATCGGCGGCTCCGAAGAGCGCGGCGCCGCGGCGGGTCCCGAAGGCGCCGGGGGCTCCGAGGGCACCGAAGGCGCGGCCGGTGCGGAGAGCCCCGAGGGTACGGAGGACGCCCAGGGCGCCGATGGCCCCGGTGCCGCACCGGGGGCCCGGTACGGGCAGACCCTCAACCTCGGGGTTCCGCGCGGGGCCGACACCGCCGACGCGCGCGCGTTCATCGAGTTCCTGCTCGGCGACGGCTACCTGGAATCGCTGGCGGTCTCGCCCGAGGGCAGGGTCCCCATGCGCGCGGGGACGCCGCGGGAGCCCGCCGCGTTCGCGGAGGGCTGGTCCGAGCTGCGCACCGGTGAGGCCGCGGGTACGCGCGTCCCGCTGACGGACCTCTACGACGAGGCGGCCGTGCGGGGCCTCGCCGACGGCGCCCAGTCCATCGACCGCTGGGGGTTCGGCACCGAGCACGCGGTGTTCGCGGGCACGCTGGCCGTGCGTGACACACTCTCCCGCGAGGTCGGCCCGCTCATCGACGGCGCCGACCCCGCCGAGGTCGCGTCCGCCATGGCCGATGCGGCGCGCGAGGTCCAGGCCGACCTCGACTGACGCCCGTCCGCCCCGGCGCCGAAGGGCGTCGGCCGCCCGCGCCCCGTCGGTGCGCCGGAGGCGGCGCGGTCCGTCCCGGCGGTGAGCCGCGCACGCGCACGCGGCCGCCGGCCGCCGGCGTGCCCGCCCCGGCCGGACTCCGGCCCCCGCACGGCCCTGCCGGACCGGCGCGCCCGGTCCGGCAGCGGGCCGCCTGGCGAACCGCTCCTGAGCGACCGCCGATGAACGATGCGCACGCACGCGGCCGCCCCCGCCGCCCCGCCCACACCGCTGGGCGCCGTGCCGCCCCCGTGCCCCGCACTGGGCACGGGGCCGAGGCGTCCGGGTCTCGGCCGGCCGTCTGCCGGACGGCCCCCGAGCGGTCGCGGTCAGAACGGGTAGCGTTCGATCTCGCTCTGCATGGTCACCCACTGGGTCTCGGTGAACGCCTCGATGTTGGCTCTGGTGCCGCCGAACCGGGCGCCGGTTCCCGACGCGCCGACGCCGCCGAAGGGGGCCACGGCCTCGTCGTCGACGGTCTGGTCGTTGATGTGCACGATGCCCGAGGGGATGCGGTCGGCCAGTTCCAGGCCGCGCATCGGGTTGCCGGTGAGGATGCCCAGGGACAGCCCGTAGTCGGAGGCCGAGGCGATCGCGGCCGCCTCGTCGAGGGTGGCGAAGCGGATGACCGGGGCGACGGGGCCGAAGACCTCGTCGCCGAACGCCGGGGCGTCGGGGGTGACCCTGTCGAGCACGGTGGGCCGGTAGAACAGCCCGTCGAACGTGCCGCCCGCGCGGACCTCGGCGCCCGCCCCGACGCTGGCGGTCACGAGCGCGTGGATCCGGTCGCGCTGGCCGGTGTCGATGACCGGCCCGAGGGCGACCTCGTCGCGCTCGGGGTCGCCGACCGGCAGGGCCTCGGCCCTGGCCGCGAGCCGCTCGATGTAGGCGTCGGCGATGGACTCGTGGACGATGTGGCGCCCGGTGGTCATGCAGATCTGGCCCTGGTGCAGGAACGATCCCCAAGCGCCGGCGGAGGCGGCGCGGTCGGGGTCGGCGTCGTCCAGCACGATGAGCGGGGAGTTCCCGCCCAGTTCCAGGTGGACGCGCTTGAGATGGCGGCCGGCGGCCTCCGCGACCCGGCGCCCGGCCGCGGTGGAGCCCGTGAAGGAGATGATCCGCACGCGCGGGTCGGCGACCAGGCGCTCGCCGGCCTCGGCGCCGCCGGGCAGGACGTGCAGCACGCCGTCGGGCAGCCCCGCCGCGCGGAAGACCTCGGCGATGACCGCTCCGCCGCTGACCGCGGTGCGCGGGTCGGGCTTGAGGACCACGGCGTTGCCCAGCGCCAGGGCGGGGGCGGTCGAGCGCAGGCCCAGGATGAGCGGGAAGTTGAACGGGGCGATGACGCCGACCACGCCGGCCGGCACCCGGCGGGCGAGGCTGAGCCGCGGTTTGCCGGAGCGCAGGACCTCGCCGGCCGGCTGGGAGGCGAGGGCGGCCGACTCGTAGGCCTCGGTGGCGGCCAGGTGCGCTTCGAACCCCGCCTTGCCCCGGGCGGACCCGGCCTCGCGCACCAGCCAGCCGGCGATCTCGTCGCGGTGCTCCTCCAGCAGTGCCCCGGCGCGGCGCAGGACGGCCGCCCGCTCCTCGAAGGAGGCCGCCGCCCACGCGCGCTGGGCGGCGGCGGCCGCCCCGGACGAGGCGGCGACGTCCTCGGCGCCGGCGGACCCGATGCGGCCGATCTCCGCGCCGGTCGCGGGGGCGGTCACCGCCGCGTCCCCGCCCCGGGCGGGCGTCCAGGCGCCGGTGAAGACCGCGCCGTTCCATTCGTCGTTCAGCAGGGCCATGGAGTGCTCCGTAGGTCGTTCGCTGTGCGGTCCGGCCGTGGCCGGGCGCGGCGGATCGTCTCCCGGCCGCCCGCCGGGGGCGGGCGGCCGGCGTCACGGGGTTCTTCGGGGGTTCACGGCTGGAAGGAGGCGTCGGTCGCGACGGCGATGTCCAGGAGCACCGGGTCGCGGCGGTCGTGCAGGGCGGGCAGGATCGCGTCGAGCGCGTCGGTCAGTTCGGCGTGGGTCGTCACGCGTCGCGCGGTGCAGCCCAGCCCCCGGGCGAGAGCGGCCACCGACACCTCCTCGAACGGCGGCCAGGACGGTTTGCCGCCCGCACGCTCGGCCAGGCGGTCCATGACGGCGTAGCACCCGTTGGACAGGACGGCGACGAGCACGCCGGCGCGGTAGTGGGCGGCGCTCCACAGCGCCTGGACCTGGTAGAGGCAGGATCCGTCGCCCACGACGGCGATGACGGGGCGGTCGGGACGGGCCATGCGCACGCCGATGGCGCCGGGCAGCGCGAACCCCAGCCCGCCCATGGCCGCGGAGAGGAAGCCCAGGGGGCGCCGGGCGGGGAGGTGGCGGTGCAGGTCGGGGCGGCTGGAGGGGGTCTCCTCGACGATCACGGTGTCGGGGCGCGCCCGCCGGGCCAGCTCGGCGAAGACGTGCGCGGGCGGCAGCGGCCCGCCGCCCCCTGCGGGCGGGGCGGCGGCCGCCTGGGCCCCCGGCCGGTCCTCCCCCGCCGAGGGCCGGGGCTCGCGCGCGCGGACCCGCTCGGTGACGGCGCGCAGGGCCGCCGGGAGGGGTCCGAGCACCGCCAGTTCGACCGGGCTGCGGTGGGCTTCGGCGGGGTCGTCGGTGAGCAGCGCGAGCCGGGTGCCCGGCTCCACCAGCGGCCCTTCGGCGAACATGTACTGGCGGAACACCGGAGCGCCCACGGCCACGACGGCGTCGTGCCCGGCCAGCGCCGCGCGCAGCCCCGGCCGGTCGGCGGGCAGGATGCCGGCGAACAGCGGGTGGTCCTGGGGGAACCCCGCGCGGGCGCCGAAGCTCTCCTGGTGGACCGGGGCGCCGATGCGTTCCGCGAGCGCGACGAGGGCGGCCCAGCCGTCGCCGGTGTCGGTCCCGGCGCCGGTCACCAGAGCGGGCGCGGCCGCGGTGTCGATGAGCGCGGCGATCTCCGCCGGGCCGGAGGGGTCCGCGGCGGCGCCGCGCGCGACCCGGGACGCCGCCGCGCGCTCCGCGCCGTCTGCGGCGGGCCGGGCCCAGTCGTCGACCGGGACGATCACCAGCGCCGGGCCCCGGCCGTGCACGGCGGCGTGGTGGGCGCGGGCGACGGCACCGGGCACGTCCTGGGCGGTGGCGGGCTCGTCGGTGCCCACGGGGTAGTCGCCGGCCAGGCCGCGCAGGCGCCCGGCGAGGAAGGGCTCGGTGGCGAGGTGGCGGCGGTCCTGCTGGCCGACGAGCACGACCAGGGGCGCCCGGTTCGCCCGCGCGGTGGCCAGCGCGCCCACCGCGTTGCCCAGGCCCGCGGTGGTGTGCAGCTGGACGAGGGCGGGGCCGCCGCGGGCGATCGCCCAGCCGGTCGCCATGCCCACGACCGAGCCCTCGTGCAGGGCGAGGACCGGCCGGATGTCGTCGGGGAGGTCGGTGAGGAAGGGGATCTCGGTCGAGCCCGGGTTGGTGAAGAGGGTGGTGAGGCCGAATTCGCGCAGGACGTCGAGCGTCGCGTCGCGGACGGTGCGGCCCGTCCCCCCGGCCGCCGTCATGCGCGCGCCGTCCCGTCGCCGGCGGTGGCGGCGCCGGGCGCTGGGCCGCGCTTGGCGTGGCGGATGTCGGCGTAGATGCGGGCGCGCAGCTCGGTGAACCGGGGGTCGGCGCGGGTGGTGAGCTGGTCGCGCTCGCCGGGGAGGTCGATGGCGATGTCGTCGTGGACGACGGTCGGCGACGACGACAGCACGAGCACCCGCTGTCCCAGGTAGACCGCTTCGTCGATGTCGTGGGTCACGAACAGGACGGTCATGGAGAACCGCCGCCACAGGGCGCGGATGAGGTCTTCGAGGTCGGCGCGGGTCTGGGCGTCGACGGCGGCGAACGGCTCGTCCATGAGCAGCACCCGCGGCTCGTAGGCGATGGCGCGGGCGATGGCGACGCGCTGCTGCATGCCGCCGGACAGCTCCCAGGGGTGGCGGTCGCCGGCGCCGGCCAGGCCGACCGCCTCCAGCGCCTCGGCGACCAGGGCGCGGCGGCGGTCCCGGGGCAGCCGCTTCTCCTTGAGGGGCAGCTCGACGTTGCCGCGGACGGTCAGCCAGGGGAAGAGGCTGCGGCCGTACTCCTGGAAGACGACGGCCATGTCCGGCGGCGGTCCGGTGACGGCCCGGCCGCCCAGCCGGACGGTGCCGGATGTGGGCTCCAGCAGCCCGGCGACGCACTTGAGCAGGGTGGTCTTGCCGCAGCCCGAGGGGCCGACCAGGCAGGCGAGTTCGCCCTCCGCGATGCGGAACGTGAGGTCGCGGACGGCCTCGACGTCGCGCTCCCTGCCGCGGTAGGTCTTCCGCAATCCGGTGACGTCGAGCAAGGCGGCCTCCTCGTGGAACGGCGGTGGGCGGGGCGGCGTGCGGGGGCGGGCGGCTCAGCCGTCGCGGACGGCGGCGCGCAGCCCGTGGTACCAGGCGAGCACCCGGCGTTCCACCAGGCCGAGGAGCGCCGACAGCACGACGCCGAGCAGGCCCAGGAGGACGATCCCGGTCCACATCTCGGGGATGGCGAAGCCGCGCTGGAACTCCTGGACGGTGTAGCCGAGCCCGCTGTTGCTGGCGAACATCTCGCTGATGACCATCAGGATGATCGCGATGGACAGGCCCTGGCGCAGCCCCGCCATGATCTGCGGGCTCGCCGAGCGCAGCACCAGGGTGGTCAGCCGCCGCCGGCCGCGTATGCCGTAGCAGCGGCAGGTGTCGGCGAGCACCGGGTCGACCGCGCGGACCCCTTCGACGGTGTTGAGCAGGATGGGCCAGACGCACCCGGAGACGATGACGGCCAGCCGCATGGGGGTGTTGACGCCGACGAGCAGCATCAGCAGCGGGACCAGGACGGGCGGCGGGATGGCGCGGAGGAACTCCAGGACCGGTTCGGCCAGCGCGCGCAGCCGCGGCGAGAGGCCGAGCGGGAGGCCGAGGCCGACACCGATGACCGCGGCGAGCGCGAACCCGGTGAGCAGCCGCCCGATGCTGGGCAGGGCGTCGCCGGTGAAGCGCTCGCCGAACCAGACCTCGCCGAAAGTGGTGGCGATGGCGGCGGGGGTGGGCAGGTAGAAGCTGCCGGATGCGGCGCTGCCCCACCACCAGGCGAGGATGAGCAGCACGGGCAGCAGCA
The DNA here is from genome assembly GCF_042653925.1 of Nocardiopsis mangrovi. Classification (NCBI taxonomy): domain Bacteria; kingdom Bacillati; phylum Actinomycetota; class Actinomycetes; order Streptosporangiales; family Nocardiopsidaceae; genus Nocardiopsis; species Nocardiopsis mangrovi. The sequence continues at coordinate 372,293 of NZ_JBHSFQ010000002.1, read as the reverse complement.
GCGCCTGGAGGGCGCGCGCGGCGGCCCGGCGGGCCAGGGCCGCCGCCGTGCGGCCGCGCACCCGCCCGGGAACGTGCGCCGGGGTCGCGCTCACAACGGGGTCTCCCCTCTGACCGAGGTGTGCCATCGCAGCAGGCGGCGCTCCAGGGCGCGGACGGCGGTGTTGACGGCGACGCCCAGGGCGCCGGTGGCCACGATCAGGGCGTAGACCAGCTCGACGGCCCCGCTGGAGCGGGCGACGTCGATCTCGCGGCCCAGCCCGGGGGTGCCGATGGTGAGCTGCCCGGTGATGGTGAGGATGAGGGCGACGGCGGCGCCGAGGCGCACCCCGGTGAGCAGGTAGGGCAGGGCGGAGGGCCACGTGACGTGGCGGGTCCTCGCCCAGCGGCCCAGCCCGTAGGAGCGGGCGGTCTGCTCGGCGACGGGGTCGACGTCGGCCACCCCGTAGAGGACCTGGATGTAGATCTGCCAGAACGCCGCGTAGACGACCAGGAGCAGGGTGGAGCGGATATCGGTGCCGTAGATCAGGATGGCCAGGGGGATCAGGGCCACCGACGGGATCGGCCGCAGGAACTCCACGGTCGACGCGGTGAACGCGCGCAGCACCGGCACCGATCCCACAGCGAATCCGAGCGCGGTGGCGGCGGCGAAGGCGATCGCCAGTCCCAGCCCCCAGGCGGCGACGGTGTCGGCGACGGCCCGCCAGAACTCGGGCAGGGCGAGCCGCCGCCCCAGGGTCGCCAGCACCTCGGAGGCGGGCGGCAGGAAGCGGGCGGGGACCCACCCGGCGCGGGGGGCTGCCTCCCAGACCGCCAGGAGGGCGGCGATCCCGGCGGCCCCCAGGAGCGGGGACGGCCGGCCGGCGCCGCGGCGGGCCCCCGCCGCTCGGCGGGCGGCCGCCGCGGGCCCGACCGCGGGTGCGCGCGTTCCGGTCATCGCGTCTCGCGCAGGAGCGCGCCGATGTCGGGTTCGTTGTCGACCGCGCCGTCCTCGACCATCAGGTCGGCGATGGCCTGGACGGAGTCCCGGTCGGTCTCGGCCGGGTAGGCCGGCAGCCGGATCTCCTCGATGACCGCCGCGTCGATCTCGGTGTAGGTGCCCAGGATCCGCCGGACCTCCTCGGGCCGGGAGTCGGCGTAGGCGAGGGCGTCGCGCATGGCGGCGGTGAAGGAGTCCACGAGCTCGGGGTCCTCGGCGAGGACCTGCTCGGTGGTGAAGTAGGACGCGATCGACAGGCGTTCGTGGGCGTCCACGAAGTTGGAGGCGATCTCGGTGGCGCCGTCGTCGAGGGAGGTGGTGAGGAACGGCTCGACCACCCAGGCGGCGTCGACGTCGCCGGCGGCGAGGGCGGCGGGCATGTCGGGGAAGGCGAGTTCGACGAACTCGATGCCGGAGGGGTCGCCGCCGTCGAGGCGGACCGAGTTGCGCACGGTGGTGTCGCCGATGTTGCGGAGGTTGTTGACGGCGACGGTCGCGCCGGCGAGGTCGGCGGGGGCCTCGATGGCGCTGCCCTCGGGGACGACCACGGCGCCGAAGTCGTTACCCTGCTCTCCGGTCGTGGTCACACCGTTGGCGACGGCGACGACCGGGAGGTTCTGGTCGCGCGCGGTGATCAGCGAGGCGATGTTGCCGAAGGCGAAGTCGTAGGTCCCGTTGACGACGTTGGGGACCGCCTGGGCGCCGCCGGTGGTGCTCTCGATGGTGACGTCGAGGCCCTGATCCTCGAAGAAGCCCTGGTCGACGGCGAGATACAGAGGGGCGACGTCGACAATGGGGATGGCGCCGACGGTGACGGGGGTGAGGCCGTCGGCGGTCTCCTCGGGCTCACCGCCCCCGCAGGCGGACGTGGTGGCCAGCACCGCTATACCGGCCACGGCGAGGATGGATCGACGCATCGCAGGTCTCCTGGTCTTCGGGGGAGGGGGACCGGAGGGCGCGGCGGGCGGGCGGCCGCCTGGAACGGCGGCACGTTCGGGGCGCGCGCCCGGACCCGTGTGAAGAGTTCGCCGGAGGAGTAGATTCGGATCGAATGTGCGTCTTGCGAACGACTGTTCTGCACGCGAACGTAGATCACACGCCTCGGCGGCGTCAACCCGTCCTCACCCCCCATTCCACCGACCGATCCGAGGACGCCCTGAGAGAGAAGGAGCCCATGACCGCGAACGATCCGACGGCCGGACCGGCACCGCGACGACCGGCGGAGCCGCAGGCCGAGCGGGGCGAGCACTTCGTGCAGTCGCTCGAACGCGGTCTCGCCGTCGTCCGCGCGTTCTCCGCCGAGACGCCGTCCATGACGCTCAGCGACGTCGCGCGGGCGACCGGGCTGACCCGCGCCGCGGCCCGGCGCTTCCTGCTCACCCTGGCCGACCTGGGCTACGTGCGCACCGACGGCCGGTGGTTCGCGCTCACCCCGCGGGTCCTGGAGCTGGGCTACGCCTACCTGTCGGCGGCCGGGCTGCCCGAGGTCGCCCAGCCGCACCTGCAACGGCTCACCGCCGAGGTCCGCGAGTCGTCGTCGGTGTCGGTGCTCGACGGCGACGACGTGGTCTACGTCGCCCGGGCCGCCGCCGCGCGGATCATGACGGTGGCGATCAGCGTCGGGACCCGCTTCCCGGCGTTCGCGACGTCGATGGGGCGGGTGCTGCTGGCCGGGACGGCCCCGGCCGACCTGGCCGCCCGCCTCGACGGCATCCGCCTGGAACGCCTGACCCCGCACACCGTCGCCTCGCCCGGGGAGCTGCGCGCCGAGATCGAGCGGGCCCGCGAGCGGGGGTGGGCGATCGTCGACCAGGAGCTGGAGGAGGGCCTGCGGTCGGTCGCCGCGCCCGTGCGCGACCGCGACGGCCGGGTGGTCGCGGCGGTCAACATCTCGGTGCAGGCCAACCGCACCCCGGTGGCCGAGCTGCGCCGGGAGCTGCTGCCCGCGCTGCTGGCGACCGCCGAGCGCATCAGCGCGGACCTGGAGATCGCCTCGCGGGGTAGCGCGCGCAGGTCCTGACGTCGCACGACGGGGCCGCCGGGGATCGTCCCGGCGGCCCTTTCCGCGTCCCGGCCCCTTGACCGCTCCCGCCGCCGGGGATACGTTCCGACCAAGCATGTTCGCCTTGAGAACATGCATTCGGCATCCGAACAGGGGTGAATGCATGATCGTGCCGCTGGACGAGGGCGTCCGCGAACTCGTCCGCGACGGGGACACGGTCGCGCTGGAGGGCTTCACGCACCTGATCCCGGTGGCCGCCGGCCACGAGATCATCCGGCAGGGCCGGCGCGACCTCACCCTGGTGCGCATGACGCCCGACATCGTCTACGACCAGATGATCGGCGCCGGGTGCGCCCGCAAGCTGGTCTTCTCCTGGGGCGGCAACCCCGGCGTGGGGTCGCTGCACCGCTTCCGCGACGCCATCCAGGCCGGGTGGCCCGTCCCGCTGGAGATCGAGGAGCACAGCCACGCCGGCATGGCCAACCGCTACGTGGCGGGGGCATCGGGCCTGCCCTTCGCCGTGCTCCGGGGGTACGTGGGCACCGACCTGGCCGGGCGGACCGGCACGATCGCCACCATCGAGTGCCCGTTCACCGGCGAGAAGCTGACCGCCGTCCCGGCCCTCAACCCCGATGTGGCGGTGGTGCACGCTCAGCGCGCCGACCGCGCGGGCAACGTGCAGCTGTGGGGCATCACCGGCGTGCAGAAGGAGGCGGTGCTCGCCGCCCGGCGCAGCCTGGTCACGGTGGAGGAGGTCGTCGACGAACTGCCCCCCGTCCCCGGGCAGGTGATCCTGCCCTCCCGCGTGGTGACCGCGGTCGCCGTCGCCCCCGGCGGCGCACGCCCCTCCTACGCGCACGGCTACTACGCACGCGACAACTCCGCCTACCAGGCGTGGGACGCGATCAGCCGCGACCGCGCCGCGTTCGGATCCTGGCTGCGCACCGAGATCCACGGGGGCGCGCCCGCGCTGGAGGAGGGGAACGCGCCGTGACCGCGACCGCGACCGACTACACCGCCGACGAGATCATGACGGTCACCGCCGCACGCTCTCTCACCTCCGAGACGGCGTGCTTCGTGGGCATCGGCCTGCCCAGCACCGCCGCCAACCTCGCCCGGCGCACCCACGCCCCCGGCCTGTGGATGGTCTACGAATCCGGCACGCTCGGCGCCGATCCCGCCACCCTCCCGCTGTCCATCGGCGACGGGGTGCTCGCCGAGACCGCCGACGCCGTCGTCTCGGTGCCGGAGGTGTTCAACTACTGGCTCCAGCCGGGCCGCATCGACGTCGGCTTCCTCGGCGCCGCCCAGATCGACCGCTACGCCAACATCAACACCACCGTCATCGGCGACTACGCCGACCCCGCGGTGCGCCTGCCCGGCGCCGGCGGCGCGCCGGAGATCGCCGCCTCCTGCCGCGAGGTCGTCGTGATCGTCCGGCAGAGCCGCCGCACCTTCGTGGAGGCGGTCGACTTCGTGACCTCGGTGGGCCACGCCGGCGGGCCCGGCGGCCGCGAGCGCCTGGGCCTGCGCGGCGGCGGACCCACGCGGGTCATCACCGACCTGGGGATCCTCGAACCCGACCCCGCGACCCGCGAGCTCACCCTCGTGAGCGTGCACCCGGGGACCACCGTGTCCGATGTGCGCGCGGCCACCGGCTGGGACCTCGCCGTCGCCGGCGATCCGCGCACCACCGCGCCGCCGACCGCCGGCGAGCTCGCGGTCCTGCGCTCGCTCACGGACCGCTAGCCCGACCGATGGATGGGAGATCCGCCATGACCGACGTGTTCGTGCTCGACGCGGTCCGCACGCCCTTCGGCCGCCTCGGCGGCGAACTGGCCGGCGTGCGCCCCGACGACCTCGCCGCGCACGCCGTGCGCGGGCTGCTCGGCCGCTCCCCCGGCCTGGACCCCGCCCTCATCGACGACGTCCACTTCGGCGACGCCAACGGCGCCGGAGAGGACAACCGCAACGTCGCCCGCATGGCGGCGCTGCTGGCCGGGCTCCCGCCGTCGGTGCCCGGCGCCACGGTCAACCGCCTGTGCGGGTCGGGGCTGGAGGCGGTCGTCTCCGCCAACCGCGCCGTCGCCGTGGGCGACGCCTCCCTGGTCCTTGCCGGAGGCGTGGAGTCCATGAGCCGCGCACCGTGGGTCGTGACCAAGCCCGCCAAGGGCTTCTCCACCGGCCACGAGACCCTGCACTCCACGACGCTGGGCTGGCGGATGGTCAACCCGCGCATGCCCGCGGAGTGGACGGTCCCACTCGGCGAGTGCACCGAGCAGATCGCCGACGCCTACGGGATCGGCCGCACCGAACAGGACGAGTTCGCGCTGCGCAGCCACGCCAACGCCGCCGACGCCTGGGCCAAGGGCGTCTTCGACGACGAGATCGTGCCGGTGCCCGGAACCGCGCTCGACCGCGACGAGAGCATCCGCGCCACCTCGATGGAGCTGCTGGCCCGCCTCAAACCGTCCTTCCGGCCCGATGGCACCGTCACCGCCGGCAACTCCTCCCCGCTCAACGACGGCGCCGCCGCGCTGCTCATCGGCGACGCCGAAGCCGCCCGCGCCGCCGGCCGCGACCCCCTGGCGCGCATCGTCAGCCGCGGTGCGGCCGCCGTGGAGCCCCATCGGTTCGGCATCGGTCCGGTCGAAGCCGCCGAGACGGCGCTGCGCCGCGCCGGGATCGGCTGGGGCGACCTCAGCGTCGTCGAGCTGAACGAGGCGTTCGCCGCGCAGTCGCTCGCCTGCCTGCGGCTGTGGCCCGATCTGGATCCGGCCGTCGTCAACCCCAACGGCGGCGCACTGGCCATCGGCCACCCGCTGGGCGCCTCGGGCGCCCGCATCCTCGGTTCCCTCGCCCACGAGCTGCGCCGGCGCGGCGGCGGCTGGGGGCTGGCCGCGATCTGTATCGGGGTCGGCCAGGGCCTGGCCGTCGTCCTGCACGCCTGAGAGAGGAGTCCACGCCGTGACCACCGACGACACCGCGCGGCGAGCCGCGGACGCGCCCGGGTACGTCCGCGACCACGAGGTCCACCCGCCGCTGGACTACCCCGGCTACCGCAGCACCGCGCTGCGCCACCCCTCACGGCGGCTCAAGCTGCTGCCGCACCTGCTCACCGAGGTCACCGGCCCGATGCTGGGCGAGGACCGCTTGGGCACCCTCGACAACGACCTGACCCGCCAGCACGACGAAGAGCCGCAGGGGCAGCGCATCATCGTGCACGGCCGCCTGCTCGACGGCGACGGCCGCCCGGTCCCCCATTCGCTGGTCGAGATCTGGCAGGCCAACGCGGGGGGCCGCTACCGGCACACCGGCGACAACTGGCCCTGCCCGCTCGACCCCAACTTCACCGGGGTGGGGCGCACGCTCACCGACGCCGAGGGGCGGTACCGCTTCACCACCGTGCGGCCCGGCGCCTACCCGTGGCGCAACCACGACAACGCCTGGCGCCCCGCCCACATCCACTTCTCGCTGTTCGGGCGGGCGTTCACCCAGCGGCTCGTCACCCAGATGTACTTCCCGGACGACCCGCTGTTCTTCCAGGACCCGATGTGGAACGCCATCCCCGACGAGCAGGCCCGGCAGCGGCTCGTGGCGCGGTTCGACCACTCCGCCACGGAGCCCGAATGGGCCCTGGCCTACGAGTGGGACATCGTCCTGCGCGGGCGCGACGCCACCGTCTTCGAAACGGAAGGGGACGACGACTGATGCCGGCCACCACCCCCTCCCAGACCGTCGGCCCCTACCTGCACATCGGGCTGCCCTGGCCCGACGGCCCCTTCGCCCTCGCCGAGGGGGCGCCCGGCGGGATCTGGATCCGCGGCGTCCTCACTGACGGCGCCGGGCAGCCGGTCGCCGACGGGCTGATCGAGACCTGGCAGGCCGACCCCGACGGCCGGTTCGACCACCCCGACGACCCGCGCGGGGCCGTCGCCCGCCCCGGGTTCCGCGGCTTCGGGCGCTGCCCCACCGGCGCCGACGGCTCCTATGGGATCCACACCCTCAAACCGGGACCGGTACCGGGCACGGGCGGGGCGCTCCAGGCCCCGCACATCGACGTGTCGGTGTTCGCCCGCGGCATGCTGCACCGCACGGTCACCCGCGTGTACTTCCCCGAGGAGGCCGAGGCCAACGCCGCCGACCCGGTCCTCGGCGCGATCGCCGACCCCGCGGAGCGGGCGACGCTCATCGCGCGGGCCGACCCGGACGGCGGCGGCTACCGCTTCGACATCCGGCTGCAGGGCGCCGGCGAGACCGTGTTCTTCGACATCTGACCGGGTAGCCGGCCGACCATGGGAAGGGCGGAGCGGTGACGGGCTTGTTCGCGGGGGTGTTCGGCCACGGCGGCATCGAGCACCAGGTGGACGACGGCGCCTGGCTGCGGGCGCTGCTGGACGCCGAGGCGGCGCTGGCGCGCGCCCAGGCAGCCTGCGGGCTGATCAGTGCCGCCGACGCCGAGGCCATCACCCGCGCCTGCGTGCCCGGCGCCGTCGACGCGGGCGCGATCGGCCGGGCCGCGGCCGACGGCGGAAACCCGGTGATTCCCCTGGTCAAGGAGGTGACCCGGGCCGTGGGCGGCGACGCCGGGCGGCACGTCCACACCGGGGCGACCAGCCAGGACATCATGGACACCGCGGCCATGCTGGTGGCCCGGCGCGCGGGCGCCGTGGTCCTCGACCACGGCGCCGCCGCGACCGACGCGCTGGCGGAGCTCGCGGCCGACCACCGCGCCACCCTGATGGCGGGGCGCACGCTGCTCCAGCACGCCCTGCCCGTCACGTTCGGGCTGACCGCGGCGGGCTGGCTGAACGGGGTCGGCACCGCCCTGGAGCGGCTGGACGCGGTCCTCGCCGAAGGCGCCGCCGTCCAGCTGGGCGGGGCGGCGGGCACGCTGGCGTCCCTCGGGGACGACGGACCCCGGGTGGTCGCGGCCTTCGCCGCCGAGCTGGGGCTGGCCGAGCCGCTGCTGCCCTGGCACACCGACCGCGGCCGCGTCGCCGACCTGGCCGGAGCGCTGGCGCGGGTGAGCGGGGCCGCGGGCAAGGCGGCCGGCGACATCGTGCTGCTGGCCCAGACCGAGGTGGCCGAGGTCGCCGAGGCGGGCGGCGCGGGGGTGGGCGGGTCGTCCACACTGCCGCACAAGCGCAACCCAGTGGCGGCGGTGTCGGCCCTGGCCTGCGCCGAGCAGGCTCCGGGGCTGGCGGCCACCCTGCTCGGCGCGCAGGTCCAGCAATACCAGCGCGCCGCGGGGGCCTGGCAGTCGGAGTGGCCCGCCCTGACGCACCTGCTGCGGGTGACCGGCGGCGCGGTCGCCTGGCTGGGCACGTCGCTGGAGCGGCTGCGCGTGGACCCGGGGCGCATGCGCGCCAACCTCGACCTGACCGGCGGCTTCGCGCTGGCCGAGCGGGTCGCCACCGACCTGGCGGCGGAACTCGGCCGCCTGCCGGCCCACGACCTGGTCCGCGAGGCGTGCGCCGAGGCGTCGGAGAGCAGGCGGGGCCTGCCCGACGTCCTGGCCGGCCGCTTGACGGGGCGACGCACCCGCGAGGAGATCGCCGCCCTGCTCGACCCGTCGGGCTACCTGGGCCGATCGGCGGCGTTCACCGACCGCGCGATCCACGCCCACCACACCCGCACGGCGCACAGGCGCTAGGGGGACGGCTCTATGGACCCCCACTTCCCGCCCGGAGCCCCGCCCGTCCGGGTTCGGCCGCGGCCGCCGGGCGGTCCTGTTCAATGGCGGGCCGGCGCCGTCGTATCCGGCGGTCGTGACGTGACGAGGAGGCGGACGCAGACGTGAGCATCGACGTGCACTACGCCGTGGACGGCCCCGAAGGGGCGCCCGTGGTGGTGCTGGCCGGGTCGCTGGGCAGCACGCTGGAGATGTGGCGGCCGCAGGTCGCGGCGCTCGCCGGGGACTTCCGGGTGGTCCGCTACGACGCGCGCGGGCACGGTGCCTCCCCCGTCCCGGAGGGGCCCTACGAGCTCGCCGACCTGGGCGGCGACCTGCTGCGGCTGCTGGACCGGGTCGGCGCCGAGCAGGCACACGTCGCCGGGCTGTCCCTGGGCGGCATGACCGCGATGTGGCTCGCCGCCAACGCGCCCGAGCGGGTCGCGCGCCTGGCCCTGCTGTGCACCTCGGCGCGGCTCGGTCCCCCCGAGGGGTGGGCCGAGCGGGCGCGGGCCGTGCGCGCCGGGGGTACGGCGGCGGTCGCCGAAGGCGTCGTCTCGCGCTGGCTCACCCCCGGTTACGCCGGGCGGCGCCCCTCCGTGGCGGAATGGATGCGGGGCATGGTCGCCACGACCCCGGCCGAGGGCTACGCCGCGTGCTGCGGCGCGATCGAGCGCATGGACCTGCGCGGCGACCTCGGCCGCATCACCGCGCCCACCCTGGTCGTGGCGGGGGCCGACGACCCCTCCACCCCGCCCCCGCACGCCGGGGCGATCGCCGCCGGCATCGGCGGCGCGCGGCTGCACGTCCTCGGGCCGGCCGCCCACCTCGCCTCGTGGGAGCAGGCGGGGGCGGTCAACGAGCTGCTGCGCGGGCACTTCGGCGCCCTGCGGCACACGGCCGGGACCGCGGTGCGCCGGGCGGTGCTGGGCGACCGCCACGTCGACCGCGCCGGGGCGGCGGCGACCCCCTTCACCGAGCCTTTCCAAGATCTCATCACCCGCTACGCGTGGGGCGAGGTCTGGACGCGCCCCGGCCTGGACCGCCACACGCGCAGCTGCATGGTGCTCACGGCGATGGTCGCCCTCGGCCACTGGGACGAACTGGGCATGCACGTGCGCGCGGCGAAGCGCAACGGGCTCAGCGCCGACGACATCGGCGAGGTCCTCCTCCAGGCGGCCGTCTACTGCGGTGTGCCCGCCGCCAACAAGGCGTTCGGCATCGCGCAGCGGATCCTCGCGGAGGACGGGGAGGCGGAGGGCTGATGCGCGTCCCCGTGGGCATCATCGGGGCGGGCCCGGCGGGCCTGTTCCTGTCGCACCTGCTGCACCGCAAGGGGGTGGAGTCGGTCGTGCTGGAGCGGCGCGACCGCGCCTACTGCGAACGGCGCCAGCGCGCCGGGGTGGTGGAGCACGGCGTGGCCGAGGCGCTGCGCGCCTCGGGGGCCGGCGAGCGCATGGACCGGGAGGGGTTCGCGCACGACGGCATCGAGCTGCGCTTCGGCGGGCGCGGCCACCGCGTGGACTTCCCCGGTCTCGCCGGCCGCAACGTGCTCGTCTACGCCCAGACCGAGATCGTCAAGGACCTCATCGCGCGGCGCCTGGCCGACGGCGGGCGGCTGCTCTTCGAGGCCGAGGCGACCGCCGTCGAGGGCATCGGCACCGGCCGGCCGCGCGTCCGCTTCACGCACGGGGGCACCGAAGGGACGCTGGAGTGCGACCACGTGGTCGCCTGCGACGGGTTCCACGGCATCGGCCGGGCCTCGCTGCCGGCCGGCGCCGTCACCACGTTCGAGAAGACCTACCCGTTCTCCTGGCTCGGCATCCTGGCCGACGCCGCGCCGACCTCCCACGAGCTGATCTACACCCACCACCCGAACGGCTTCGCCCTGCACAGCATGCGCTCGCCGACCGTGAGCCGGCTCTACCTCCAGGTGCCCAACGGCACCGACCCCGCCGACTGGCCGGACGAGCGCGTCTGGGACGAGCTGGACGCCCGTTCGCGGCTGGACGGCGGCGGGGGGACGGTCAACCGGGGCACCATCACCGACAAGGGCATCACGCCGATGCGCAGTTTCGTCGCCGAACCGATGCGCCACGGAAGCCTCTTCCTCGCCGGGGACGCCGCCCACATCGTGCCGCCCACCGGCGCCAAGGGCCTCAACCTCGCCATGCACGACGTCATGCTCCTGGCCGAGGCGCTGGGCGCCTGGCACGCGACCGGCGCGACCGGCCTGCTGGACGCCTACTCGGCGACGGCGCTGCGCCGGGTGTGGCGGGCGCAGCACTTCTCCTCCTGGATGACGTCGCTGCTGCACACCGACCCTTCGGGGACGGAATTCGACCGGCGGCTCCAGATGTCCCATCTGACGCACATCGCGGACTCCCGGGCCGTCTCCACCTACCTCGCGGAGAACTACACGGGCCTTCCGCGCGTCTGAGGGAGTGGCCGGCCCCGACCGCGGCACCGACCGCGGGCGGGGCGGCGGGGGCGGTTAGCACCGATCGGCCGCCGCGGATAGGGCGCAAAGACCCGATCCGGCGGACGGAAGCCGCCAAGTGGTGACCGGACGGGGCCCGGACGAATACAATCCGATGGCAACAAGCCGACCTTCCCCATCTTTGACAAAGAACGGCTCTGTCGCCTATGTCGCACTTCGACTCCCCGGAATTCCTTAAGGGAATGGGTGGGAAGTTCCGCCCGACCCCGCCGATCGACATGACGAAGGCCAGCATCTCGCGGGTGTATTCGTACCTTCTAGGCGGAAAGGATCATTTCGCGGTCGATCGCGCCATGGCCGACTACGCCGAGGACGCGGTCCCCGGCGTCACCGACCTCGCCTTGGGCAATCGGGCGTTCGTCCAGCGCGCCGTCCGCTTCCTGGCGAGCGAGCGCGGCATCCGGCAGTTCCTCGACATCGGCTCGGGCCTGCCGAGCGACGGCAACGTGCACGAGATCGCCCACGAGAGCGCACGCGACGCCCGCGTCGTCTACGTCGACAACGACCCGATCGTGCTCGCCCACGCCCGTGCGCTGCTCGCCGACGACCACACCACCATCGTCGTCACCGCCGATCTCACCGACCCCGCCGACATCCTCGCGAAAGCCGAGGGGAGCGGGCTGATCGACCTCGCCCGGCCGGTCGGGCTCATCCTCGGCGGCATCCTGCACCACCTGCACGATCACCAGGACCCGGGCGGCCTCACCGCCCGGCTGCGCGATTCCCTGGTGCCCGGAAGCCACATTGCGGTCAGCCACTTCCTGCGCCCCCCGGCGGAGGAGCACCCGACCGACCACGAGCACGCCGTGAAGCTGGAGGAGGCGTTCCTCGCCAAGCTGAGCACGGGGGTGTGGCGGCCGCATGAGGACATCCGCGGCTACTTCGGCGACTGGACGATGTTCGACCCGGGCGTGGTCCCGCTCAACGAATGGCGCCCCACCCCGGGCTCGGCCGCCCGCGGCTCCTACCTGATGCCGGAACGCAACCAGCGGCTCATCGCGGGCGGGGTCGCCCACAAGGAGTGACCGCGGCGTGCGGCGCCCGCGCCGCCGCCCCCGGCCCCCCACCCCGCACGGCCGCCCGGCGCGGCCCACCCGGGATACCCGCCCGCTCCGGGCGCCGCGGTGCCCCCGGACCACGGCCGTCCCCCGGCGTACGCGGGCGGGCACCCCGCCGGCCACGACCCGTGGGGGACGCGCACGGCCACTCTGACGCTCAGGTGGCTCGGCCTGTTCCTGGACGGGCTGGGGATCGCCGCGGTGTTCTACGGCGTCTTCTTCGGCACGGCCATGCTCGGCTACACCATGGGGGTGCCCGAGGACGTCCTCTCGCTGATCACCGTCACGTGCCTGCTCCTGGTGGCGGCGTTCTACGTGATCGGCACGACGACGACCTGGGGACGCACGCCCGGCAAGATGCTCGTGGGCACGCGGGTCATCGACATCCACACCGGGCGGCCGCCGCGGCCGCGCCGAGGCGGTGGAGGCCCATGAACGCATCAGGGGCACCTGCCGAAAGCGGAAGGTGCCCCTGAACTGCGCGCATGGAGAAATGAAGAAGCTCCCGCGATTGGACTCGAACCAATAACCTGCCGGTTAACAGCCGGCTGCTCTGCCAATTGAGCTACGCGGGATGGTGCTCCGGCCGCCCGGTTTCCCCTGGCGACACGTCATAGACTAGCGCATCCGCGGTCGTGCTCGTGACGACATTTTCCGCTGTGCGCGGGGTACCTTCGGGGGTGACGGTACCGTCGACGCCGAAAGGGACCCATGCGCTACCGGATCACGTTCGTCGCCGGACTGGCCATCGGATACGTGCTCGGAGCCAAGGCCGGCAAGGCCCGCTACGACCAGATCGTCCGCACCGCCCGGCGCATCGCCGACAGCCCCGCCGTGCAGGAGACCGCCGGGCTGGTGGGCGCACAGGTGAGCACCGCGGGCAAGGCCGTCTACGCCAAGGTGAGCGACCGGATCCCGGTCGCCTCGCTCAAGGACTTCCTGGCCGGACCCACCCCCGAGGAGAGCGAGGAGCTGCACCGGACGGGGATCAACGGCACCGGGCCCGTCCCCGATCCCGCCGACGGGCGCTGACCCATGGTCCTGCGCCGCACCGCACTCCCCCGCGAGGTCCGCGACCGCCTGCGGCTGGAGCGGGGCGAACGCGTCCTCGCCCACGCCCTGTCCACCGACGGCACGCTGGTGGCCACCACCCGCGCCCTCCACCTGCCCGACGGCCACCCGGTGCCGTGGCAGCACATCGACCGCGCCCGCTGGACCGACACCGGACTGCGCTTCACGGAGGAGGGCGTCGGCCAGCGGGTGTTCACCATCGACCGGCCCGGGAGCCTGGCCGAGGCCGTCTACGAGCGGGTGACCGCGTCGATCGTGGTGGCCCAGCACGTGCCGCTGCCCGACGAGCCGAGCGGACGCGGGATCCGCCTGGCCGCCCGGCGGGCGCCGGGCGGCACCGAGATCACCTGGCAGGTCCACATCGACGACGGGATCGACCCCGACGACCCCCGCCTGCCCGACCACACCGCCCGCGCCTTGGCCGCCATGCGCGAGCAGATGGGCGTCTAGGGCGGATACGGGGACCCTTCGACGGCGGCGGCCCGGCCCGTGGCAGGGTCGGTCGCCGGGCCGGGGCCGGGGCCGCAGCGGCGCCGCTACTCGCAGAACACCCGCACCTGGGAGTCGGGGTCGTCGACGTCGACGGTGAGGTCGTCGAGCTGCTCGACGAGGTCCTCGATGTGCTGCGGCTTGAGCTCGGTGAGGTCGATCGGTATCCCCGATCTGTCCAGCTCCGCGTTGACCTTGGTGAGCGCCTGCGGCGGGACGAGACTCGTCAGCCGGACCCCGGCGCGCAGCAGCTGGAGCGGGATCCGGACGTTGATCCGGCTCGGCCCGTCGCCGCCGGGGTCCGCCGAGAACACCACGACGCGCAGGTACTTGGGCCGGGCCTTCGGAAGGGGCGCGGCACCCGGCGGGGACTCGGGCCGCTGCCGTTCGAGGGCGTCGATCAGCCGCTCGGCCTCGTCCGCGGTGACCTTGCCCTCGGCCAGCATCTCCAGGATCTGGCGGCGCTGCTCGTTCATTGTCGCTCCTGCTCTCCGAGTCATCTGACGCTTACGAGTACGGCCGTTCCACCGTGTTCGATCTCGATCCGGGTACCGGGCAGCGCCCACAGCAGGCGCCCGATGCCGCGCAGCGCGCCCGCCGGGCTCACCCGGATGGCGAGGCACGCGACCAGTCCGGCCAGCGCGGCGAGCGGCAGCAGCGGCGACAGCACCAGCAGCACCGGCACGACGGGGACGTACAGCCGCCGCCGGCGGCCGCCGGGACGGCGGTGTCCCACCGTCACCAGGTGCGGGATCACCGGTCCGCCTCCAGCTCGGCCAGCGCCTCCTCGGCGCTGATCTCCCCCCGCCGCAGGCGGTCGACGACGTCGGCGCCGGTGGGCGCCGGATCGGTGTCGACGAGGTCGAGGTGCTCGGCGATCCGGTTCAGCCGGGACTTGACCGTCGGGTAGCTCACCCCGAAGATCCTCTCCATCTCCTTGATCGAGCCGTGCGACCGCACGAACGCGGCGACGAACACCTGGTCGTCGATGCCGAGCTGGGCCAGCTGCGGCGGTTCGAACCGCCCCTCGACCGCGACGCCGCTGCCGGTGAGGCGGACCCGCTCGACCACGAACGGCTGTCCACGCGTCAGGTCCGTCAGTTCCTGCCAGTCCACCCTCGGCTCCTTGCTCTCAGAGACGTGCTCGCGGTCAATTTTTACCTTGATTTTTTCAATTTATCAACGCATAGAACTTAATTTTCTCAACTTCCCCATAATCCAGATCACCGCTCCCCGGACCGGCGGTGCCGGCACGGCCCGTGGCGGACGCGCCACGCACCGACGCGGCACGGGGCACGGCTCCAGCGCCGCCGGCACCGATGGCACCCGCCCTCCGGCCGATTGGGCGGAGGCATCGGCCGCAGCGGGGATTTCGCCAGCCCGCACCGCTACTGCCGGCGCGGGCCGCTGGCTACACTGCCGCCATGAGTCCGGGAAAGGTGGTCCGAAAGGGCCTCGCCACGGCGGTCGCGGTCGTCTCGGCGACCGTCCTGAGCGGGTGCATCGGCGCCATGGACCGCGCCGACTTCGACGCGGAGATGGCGCGGCGGGGCGGTGGCCTGACCACGGAGCTGGTCGGCGACGTCCTCGCCGCTCTGCGCGTGCACTACCGGGTCTCCGAGGACACCGACGTCGGGCTCACCTCGCTGACACTCCAGGCGGAAGGCGCCCTCGTGGGCGTCGAGGCCCAGGCGCCGGACGACCCGCGCGTCCTGGACTCCTACACGTTCGAGGACGGCGAGCTGAGCGCACCGACCCCCGTCCGGGTCAGCGCCATGGACGACGTCGAAGCGCGCGTCTTCCGGCCGGGCGACGTGCCTGCACTCGGCGGGATCGAGGACATCGTGGACACCGCCGTGCGCGAAGCCGGAATCGAGGACGGCCTCGTCAGCCGGATCGCGGTCCAAAGGTCCGCGGGCGACGTGGTCGTGGTGGCGGCGGTGGAATCGCCCCGCACCCTGGCGACGGTCCTCTTCGACGCCGAGGGCGGGTTCGACGAGGTGGTCCCCCAATGAGCGACCCCTACGCCGCCGACCGCTACTCCGGCGATCCGCGCGACGCGGACCGCTATGCCGTCGACCCGCGCGACGCGGACCGCTATGCCGTCGACCCGCGCGACGCCGAGCTGTACGGCACGGCCCCGCGGCGGCGGAAGCGGACCTTCGGCCGGACCGTCAGAGCCGTGGTGGGCACCTTCCTGGGTGTCGCCTTCTTCGTCCCGGTGGCGACCATCCTCCTCACGGTGATCTGGCCGGGCGAAGCGGTGTACACGGCGCCGCTGTTCTGCGCCGAACCGACCCCGGAGGCCGTCGTCGTCGCCGACTTCTACCCCCACGAGGGCGGCACGGCAGGCGACTTCACCCTGTACTGCGTGGGCGACCGGGGCCAGCGCACCCGGATCGGCTGGATGCCGCCCTTCATCGCCCTCAGCACCGCCCACGTGCTCATCGTGTTGCCGATGGCGCTGGCGGGCGTTCTCAGGTCCGATCCACGGGACGGCCGGCCGACGGACGACGAGGACGCGCGCTCCTAGGCGGTTCCCGGGCCGAGCCCCCTTGCCAGGACCTCCGCCAGGTGGAGGGCCGGGCGGCCGGTCTCCTGGGTGATCTGGGTGCGGCAGCTGAAGCCGTCGGACAGCACCAGGGTGTCGGGGCCGGCGGCCCGGACCGCCGGGAGGAGGACGCGTTCGCCCACCGCGCGCGACACGTCGTAGTGCTCCGCCTCGAAGCCGAAGTTCCCGGCCAGCCCGCAGCAGCCGGAGTCGAGCACGTCCGCGTCGATCCCCGCGCGGCGCATCAGGTCGCGGTCGGCGTCGAAGCCGATCACCGCGTGCTGGTGGCAGTGGACCTGCCCCAGCGCCCGGACGCCGAGCCGGGGCGGATCCCAGTCCGGTGCGTGCTCGGCCAGGAAGCCCGCCAGCGTGTACACCGACTCCGCGACCTTCTCGGCCGCCTCCCCCGGCACCAGCTCCACCAGGTCGGTGCGCAGCGCCGCCGTGCAGCTCGGTTCCAGGCCGACGATCGGCGTCCCCGCCGCCACGTGCGGCGCCAGCGCGCGCAGCGCGCGCCCCATCACCTTCCGGGCCACGCCCAGCTGGCCGGTCGACACCCATGTCAGCCCGCAGCACACCGGCCCCGACGGCAGCACCACCCGGAACCCCGCGTCCTCCAGGACCCGCACGGCCGCCATCGGGACGCCGGGGGTCAGGTGGTTGCCGAAGGTGTCCGGCCACAGGACGACGTCGCCCCGCGCCCCCGCGCCCCGGGCGGCCCGTCCCCGCCGCCGGAACCAGCGGGTGAAGGTCGTCCGCGAGAACTCGGGGATGTCGCGCTGCGGCGCGATCCCGCCCACCCGCTTGGCGATCCCGCCCAGCAGCGGCGCGCGCCCCACCCGGTTGACCTCGGCGGGCGCCAGCGCCGCCAGCCGCGCCCACACCGGCAGCCAGCCCATCGAGTAGTGCGACGCCGGGCGCACCCGGCCCTCGTAGTGGTGGTGCAGGAACTCCGCCTTGTAGGAGGCCATGTCGACGTTGACGGGGCAGTCGCTGCGGCACCCCTTGCACGACAGGCACAGGTCGAGACTGTCGCGGACCGCCTCCGAGCGCCAGCCGTCGGTGATCACCTCGCCGTTGATCATCTCGAAGAGCATCCGCGCCCGGCCGCGGGTGGAGTCCTTCTCCTCGCGGGTGACCATGTAGCTCGGGCACATCACGCCGGGCCCGGAGTGGCGGCGGCACTTGCCGACACCGGAGCACCGGCGCAGGGCGCGCGCGAAGTCGCCCTGGTCGTCGGGGTAGTCGAGGACGGTGAGCGGGGCGTTCAGCGCGGCCGGGACGCGGAGGTCGGCGTCGAGGGGGGCGGGGTCGACGATGATGCCGGGGTTCATCAGCCCGCGCGGGTCCCACACGGCCTTGAACGCCCCGAACGCGCTCATCAGCCGCTCGCCGTACATGCGCGGCAGCAGCTCCGAGCGCGCCCGGCCGTCGCCGTGCTCCCCGGAGATCGAGCCGCCGTGGGCGACCACGAGGTCGGCCGCGTCCTCCATGAACGCGCGGTACCCGCGGTGGCCCTCCTCGGTCACGAGGTCGAAGTCGATGCGCACGTGCAGGCAGCCCTCGCCGAAGTGGCCGTAGACGACGCCGTCGCGCCCGTGCCGCTCCATCAGGGCGTCGAACTCCCTCAGGTAGGAGCCGAGGCGCTCGGGCGGGACGGCGGCGTCCTCCCATCCCGACCACGCCTCCGCGCCTTCGGGGCTGCGGGAGGTGAGCCCGGCCCCCTCCTCGCGGATGCGCCACAGGGCACGCGTGTGCGCGGGGTCGGTGACCACGGCGGAGCCGACCGGCCGGGCCGCCCCGCGCAGGCCGGCCACCAGCAGCCGGCCGGATTCGGCGGCGTCCTCGGGGGTGTCGCCGCCGATCTCCACCATCAGCCATGCGCGCCCCTCCGGCAGCGCCACCCCCGATCTCGCGCCGGGGCGGTCCAGGCCCGCCACGAGTCGGTCGTTGAGCCCTTCGACGGTCAGGGGCTGGTGGCCGAGCAGTTCGGGCAGGGCGTCGGCCGCGGCGGGGGCGTCGGGGTAGCCGAGCACCACCAGGGCGCGGGCGCGCGGCGCCTCGACCAGCCGCACGGTCGCGCCGAGGACCGTGACGCAGCCGCCCTCGGTGCCGGTGAGCGCGCGGGCGATGTTGCCCCCGTGCTCGGGCAGCAGCCGGTCCAGGGAGTAGCCGGAGACCCGTCGCGACAGGTTCGGCATGCCCGTGCGCAGGTCGCCCATATAGGTGTCGGTGAGGTCGCGCAGGGCGGCGTAGACGCGCCCCTCGCGGGTGGGTTCGGCGGCCCGCCGGTCGAACTCGGCCCGGGTGGTGGCGCCCACGGTCATCCGGGTGCCGTCGTGGAGCAGCACGTCCAGCGACTCGACGTTGTCGGCGGTCGTCCCCCACGCCACCGAGTGCGCTCCGCACGCGTTGTTGCCGATCATCCCGCCCAGCGTGCACCGGCTGTGCGTGGAGGGGTCGGGGCCGAAGGTGAGGCCGTGGGGGGCGGCGGCGGAGCGCAGGTCGTCGAGGATGACGCCGGGCTGCACGCGGGCGGTGCGCCGGGCGGGGTCGATCTCCTCGATGGCGGTCAGGTGGCGGGACACGTCGATGACCAGGCCGGGGCCGATGGCGTTGCCCGCGATGCTGGTCCCGCCGCCGCGCGGGGTGATCGGCACCCCGTAGGCGTCGCAGGCGGCGACCGCGGCGATCACGTCGTCGGTGGTGCGGGGGATGACGACGCCGAGCGGAACGCTGCGGTAGTTGGAGGCGTCGGCGGTGTAGAGGGCGCGGGCTCCCTCCCCGAAAGCGGCCTCGCCGGAGACGCCGTCGCGCAGGGCGCGCCGGAACCCCTCAAGGTCGATACCGCGTGCCGTGTGGGAGGCGGGAGGCATGGGAGCAGAGAGATCGACCATCCTCCCAGGGTGACCTGAGGCACCCAATGTGACAACAGGGGCACACCGGCGATTCCTGACAGGGGATGTCGGGTGGGGCGCGCGAGACTGGCCCCATGACGACGAAGACGACCGGATGGCAGGGGTTCGCCGACGAGGCCCCGGAGCTGGCCGCGGTGGTGCGCGGCCGGTTCGAGGCGGCCCGGCACCATGTGCTGGCCACCCTGCGCGCCGACGGCGCGCCCCGGGTGAGCGGGACCGAGGTGGACTTCCGGGACGATGGCGGCCTCTACATCGGCTCCATGCCGGGCGCGCGCAAGGCACTCGACCTGCAACGCGACGGACGGTTCGCGCTCCACGCCAACCCCGGCGACGAGGCGACGGTGACCGAGCTCGGCGGCGACGCCAAGATCTCCGGCATCGCCGAGGAGATCACCGACCCGGACGAGATCGAGGCCCACCGCGAACCGGGCACCCCACCTGGCCCCTTCCACCTGTTCCGCCTGGCCCTGACCGACGCCGTGGTCACCTCCGTGGAAGGCGACCGCCTGGTCATCCGCCTCTGGCGCCCGGGAGCGGGCGTGACGGAGACCCGGCGGGCCTGAGCGGTGCACTGTTCCTCTGTCACCTTTTCAACGGCGTCTTCGCCGACGACGCCCTTCCGTTCCCGGCCCGGGCGCGGACCGCCGGGGTCCGGATCGCGGTCGTGAGCGATACCCACGTCGACATCCGGCCGAGCTTCGACGCCACCGGCCTCGGAGCCCATGTCGCCCCCCTTGCCGAGAGGCTCCTTCGCGAAGAGGCGGCTCGGCCGTCGGCCGCCCACCGACCACGGGTCTCCGGCCCCGCGGACGGTGCGCGAGAATCGCCGGATGACCGACGACCGCTTCATGCTCATCCACGACCCGGAGTTCCTGTCCAGGGGCGAGCGCGTCCTGGGCGCCGAGTTCGAGGCGATGAGCGCGAGGGTGCTGCGGGCGACGGAGCTGACCTCCCGGCTCAATGTCCTGCCGTTCGATGACGAGGCGGGTAAGGCGGCGCTGTTCGAGGAGATCCTGGGCCGCCCCCTGCCGGCGAGGGTGACCATCTACCCGCCCTTCTACACGGATCACGGGCTTCGCCTGGACCTGGCGGAGCGGGTGTTCATCAATCAGGGATGTACGTTCCTCGACTACGCCGGCATCCGGCTGGGCGAGGGCGTGATGGTCGGCCCCAAGGCCACGTTCATCACGGTGGGCCACCCGGTGGACCCTGACGAGCGGCGCCGGTTCCTCACCGGTGCGCCCATCGATGTGGCGGAGAACGTGTGGATCGGTGCCGGCGCGACGATCCTGCCCGGCGTCAGCATCGGTCGCGACGCGGTTGTCGCGGCCGGGACGACCGTGGCCGACGATGTCCCGGCCGCGAGCATGGTGGCCGGCCCCAAGGGCACGGTGCGCCGGCGCTGGTAGCGCCGGGCGGCGCTACCACCGGTGCTCCTGAGGCGGCGCCCCCTCACCCGATGTCGAGGACGGCCTTGCCGTGGAGGCGGCGGCCCAGGAGGAGTTCGGCCGCCGTGGACGCCTGGTCCCAGGGGCCTCGCCAGGAGATCCCGGGGTCGATCCGCCCAGCGGCGACGGCGCCGGCCAGCCAGGTGAGGTCGGGGGCCAGGTTCGTGTGCCCGCCCAGGTAGAAGGTGACGACGGAGCGGTCGGACCGCCCCTGGCCGCCGAACAGTGCGCCGTACGGGAACTCCTCGCCTTCGCCGGTCGTGTGGCCGACGGCGACCAGGGTGCCGCCCCCGGCGAGGCGGTCGAAGGCCGCCACCAGCTGACCGCCGCCCACGTTGTCGACCACGCCGTCGACGGCGACCGCCACCTCCGCGGGCCCGGACACCACCTCGTCGGCCCCGAGCCTGCGCAGGCCCTCCCCGTGCGCCTCCGGGTCACCCGTCGAGGCGACGACGTGCGCCCCGCCGAGGTGGGCCAGGCGCACCGC
The DNA here is from genome assembly GCF_042653925.1 of Nocardiopsis mangrovi. Taxonomy (NCBI): domain Bacteria; kingdom Bacillati; phylum Actinomycetota; class Actinomycetes; order Streptosporangiales; family Nocardiopsidaceae; genus Nocardiopsis; species Nocardiopsis mangrovi. Next base: position 351,117 of record NZ_JBHSFQ010000002.1, on the reverse strand, counting down.
GTAGCGGCCGACCCCGCCGGTGGCGCCCGTCACCAGCACGCGCCGGCCCAGGATGGGCCCGATGCGGTGGAGTGCGCGCAGCGCACTGGCGCCCGCGACCGGGATGGTGCTGAGGGCTCCGAGGTCGGCGCCCTCGGGCGCGACGCCGATCATGCTCGTGGGGACGGCCCGGAATTCGGCCCAGGCGCCGTCCATGGCGAACGTGACGACCGGCGTGCCGGCAGGGGGACCCGAGCCGTCTGCCGCGGCGCGCTCGACCACCCCGGCCGCGTCCCAGCCCGGCACGGACCCTTCCGGGGCGTTGTGGACGCCCACCGCGACCTCGCCGTAGTTGAGGGAGGCCGCCGCCACGCGTACCAACACCTGGTCGGCGGCGGGTTCGGGATCGGGTGCTTCACCGAGCCGCACGCCAGCGGGCGCGGAACGGTCGACGATCAGTGCGCGCATCATCCACTCGCTTTCCATGGGAAACCCAGGCGTAAAATGCCACTGAGTGGCATAAGCCTATAGGAGGCATTCGCCTTCCGGGTACAGTGGTGGCGTGCACCCCGTGATCCCCGATGGACTGCCGCTGCGCGAGCGCAAGAAGCACCGCACCCGCGAGGCGCTGATCGCCACCGCGCTGGAGCGGTTCACCGCCCAGGGCTTCGACGGCACGACCCTGGACGAGCTATGCGCGGGGGTCGAGGTCTCCAAGCGCACGTTCTTCCGCTATTTCGCAGGGAAGGAAGACGTCGCACTGGCACCCACACAGGACATGTGGACCGCGTTCGTGGCGGAGCTGGAGGCCCGCCCCGCGGACGGGGGGCTGCTGATGGACCTGCTCCAGGACACCGTGCTCACCACGATCCGCGCCATGCCCGCCGAGGGCTGGGCACAGCGTGTCCGCCTCAGCCGTGTGCTCGCGCAGGACACGCCGTCGATGAACGCCCGGAACCTACAGTTCTGCGACCGCGCCACCCGCGCGGCGCTCGACGTCGTGCGCGAGCGCTTCGGCTTCGACCCAGCAGACCTGCGTCCGCGGCTGACGTTCGACGTCGTGCTCGCGGCCTTCAAATGCGGACTGGACGAATGGACCCGCCATCCCGGCCCCGCCACCCGCGACACCCTCGCCGGCCATGTCCGCGACGCCTTCGCCGCGATCCCCGGCAGCATCGCCGTGGAGATCCCGTCCGCGGCATGACGATCGCGGCCCTCCCCCGCTATCCGTCGCGCAGGGCGGTGTCCATGGCCGCGACCAGCTCGCCCCGCGGGTCCATGTCGAGGTTCCAGAGCATCATGCCCGCCAGGCCGTTGTCGCGGACGTAGGCGCCCTTGAGCGCGACCACCTCGGGGGTGTCGTAGCTCCACCACTGGTCACCGTCGTAGATCCAGTAGCTGCCGTTGACCGGGTCCAGGAAGCGCCGGCCGGGGCGCTGTTCCAGGTCGGCGTAGGAGTCGGTGCTCTCGCCGTAGTCGCCCGGGGCGCCGCTGAGCGCGGGGGCGAAGCGGCCGAAGCCCTCCGGGGCCACGCCCGCCCAGCCGCGGCCGAAGCCCGGGAAACCCACCACCAGCTTCTCGGGCGGCAGCCCCAGGTCCAGGTACTGGCGCACGGCGCGGTCCACGCTGGCGTCGTCGGGCGCGTCGTCGGGCGCGTAGAGCTGGGAGTGCGGACTGGTGGTGTCGCTCCAGGAGCCGGTGAAGTCGTAGCCCTGCACGGTGGCGAAGTCGACGGCGTCGAACAGCTCCGGCTCGTAGGACGACGGGATCAGCCCTTCGGCGTTGGCCAGGGACACCGACAGCGTGTACCGCTCGCCGGTCTCGGCCGCCAGCGCGTCGAGCTGGCGGCGGAACTCGGCGGCCACCAGCGTGAAGTTGCGCCGGTCGTCGGGGTGCGCGGTGTTGTGGGGGTTGCCGCCGCCGCCCGGCCACTCCCAGTCGAGGTCGATCCCGTCGAAGACGCCCGCGGCGACCCCCGGCCCGCCCTGCGGTTCGCCGTCGAGCCGGGGCAGGTCGCCGCGCAGCCAGAGGTCGATGCACGAGGACACCAGCGCCGCGCGGGACTCCTCGGTGCGCACCGCCTCGGAGAAGTACCGCGACCAGTTCCAGCCGCCCAGGCTGATGCTCGCCCCCAGGCCGGGCGTGCGCTCCCGGAGCAGCCGGAGCTGGTGGAGGCTCCCGGCGAGCGGCTGCTCGTAGTCGTCGCCGAGACCGCCGACGCTCTCGCCGGCGGGATAGCGCCGCTGGTAGAGCTCCCAGGGCTGGCCGTCGGCCGCGGAGACGCGGCACCGGCCGTCGGCACCGATGTTGCCGAACGCCCACAGGATCCGGTCCAGGCGCGCGGCGGCGCCGCTGTCGCCGATGTCCTTGACGGTGTAGCCGCGGTTGGCGACGTTCCAGTCGGCGAAGTAGGCGATCCGCAGCGGGCCGTCGCCGGCCGGGCGGTCCTCACCGGTGTCGGCGATGACGGCGAACGCCGTGACCAGCAGGGCGGCGATCGCCACCACCGCGCCGGCGGCCCACGCCAGGCGTGGGCCGCGGGCGGCCGGCGGCCACGCGAGAGCTGACATCACACCGACGGTAGCCCGCGCCCCGGCGCCCCGGGCGGGGCGACGGGGGAAGCGGCCACATCAGGCCGTGCCCGGCCGCCGGGGAACTCCGGGCGGCCGCCGCACGTTGCGCCTCACTCCAGGAAATCGCGGAGCAGCTGCGCACGCGACGGATGGCGCAGCTTCGCCAGGGTCTTGGACTCGATCTGCCGGATGCGCTCGCGGGTGACCCCGAACTCCCGGCCGACCTCCTCCAGGGTGTGCGGGTGGCCGTCGGCCAGGCCGAACCGCAGCTGGATGATGCGCTGCTCGCGCGCCGACAGGTCGCCCAGCATGGCCACCAGCTGGTCCTGGAGCATGATGAACGCCGCCGCCTCGACCGGTGCCACGGCGTCGGAGTCCTCGATGAAGTCGCCGAAGTCGGAGTCCTCCTCCCCGATCGGGGCTTGGAGCGACACCGGCTCCTGGGCGATGCGCTGGATCTCCTGGACCCGGTCGTCGCCGAACCCGAGTTCGCCGGAGAGCTCCTGGGGGGTCGGCTCGCGGCCGAGCTCCTGGTGCAGCTGGCGCTGCACGCGCATCAGCTTGTTGATGGTCTCCACCATGTGCACCGGGATGCGGATGGTGCGCGCCTGGTCGGCGATGGCCCGGGTGATGGCCTGCCGGATCCACCAGGTGGCGTAGGTGGAGAACTTGAAGCCCTTGGTGTAGTCGAATTTCTCGACCGCGCGGATCAATCCGAGGTTGCCCTCCTGGATCAGGTCCAGGAACAGCAGCCCGCGGCCGATGTAGCGCTTGGCGATGGAGACCACCAGGCGCAGGTTCGCCTCGGTGAGGCGGCGCTTGGCGCGTTCGCCTTCGAGGACCAGGCAGCGGAGGTCGTCGGCACGCTGCCCGGGCTCTTCGCCCGGGATACGGGCACCGTCACCGTGCGCGCCCGCCGTGCGCAGCTTCTCGCCCGCGTACAGCCCGACCTCGATCGATTTGGCCAGTTCCACTTCTTCTTCTGCCGTGAGCAGCGGCACGCGGCCGATCTCGCGCAGGTAGATGCGCACAAGGTCGCTGGTGGGCGCTTTTTGTCCGAGTTCGGCGGCGGGAGAGGCGTCGTCAGCGGAGGAGTCGACGACCTCGACCCCCTGCTGGGCGAGGCCCCGGACCACCTGGTCCAAAGACTCGGGAGGGGCGTCGAGCCGATCCAGGGCGGAGGCGACATCGGAAAGTGTCACCGAGTCGCCGGGTCGTGTCCCCGCGACCAGGTGCACCACCTGACGGAGCGGCGGCATTTCGCTGGGCAGCGCCGAAAGAGCCACACCTACAGTGTGCCCGCCCATGCAGCCGAATGGAGAGAACTAGTTTTGTCACCTCCGTGCCAGGGCGCCCCTCAGGAACGCTCGCGCATCAGACGTCGCTGCTGCTCAACGGTCATCAGCTCGGTGAAGACGCGCTGGTATTCGTCGGCGTGGGCGGCGGGGTCGAGCCGCCCCAGGCGGGATTTCAGGTTTGCCACCTGGCGATTGATGGAATGTATCTTAATTGTGCCGAGGATTTCTCGCGCTAAATGCTCGTCGAGTTCTCCATAGACCTCGATCGGCTCCACCGCCAGCCGCGTGACGAATGCGCGCTGGGCGTCATTGGGCGCGCTCTCGCGCAGCCGCGACGCCCATTGCCCGGAATCGCCCGCCGCGGCCACCCCGCCCAGCCCGCGGATGAGTTCGACCACCGCGCCGTGCTGGGGCACCGTGAACGTCTCGGGGGCGAGGTCGTCGAACTCCAGGGCCAGCCCCGGGTACTGCACGGCGATCTTCAGTGCCTGGCGTTCGCGCTGGAGGGAGGGGTCGCGGAGGTCGTAGGGGGCGGAGTCGGCGGCCCCGGGGGGCGCCGCGGGAGCGGGCCGCCGCCCGGCCTGCCGCGGGCCGCCGCCGCGCAGGTGCTGGCCGACCCGGCGGGCCACGAACGATTCGTCCATGATGCCCAGCCAGTGGTCGAGGTTGACCGCGTAGAGCTTGCGGACCCCCTCGTTGCGGATGCTGGCCACGATCTCGGCCCCGGCGTCGAGCCCGGCCATGCGGCCCTCGGGGGTGTTGAGGTCGTACTGCTCGATGACGTTGCGGATCATGAACTCGTACAGCGGCTTGCGGGCCTCGATGAGGTCGACGATGGCGGAGTCGCCGTGGCGCAGCCGGAGGTCGCAGGGGTCGAGGCCGTCGGGCTGCACGGCGACGAAGGTCTCGGAGGCGAAGCCGTGCTCCTCGGCGAACGCCCGGACCGCGGCCTTCTGCCCGGCGGCGTCGCCGTCGAAGGTGAACACGACCCGGCCGCCCATGTTGGACCGGCCCAGCAGCATGCGGCGCAGCACCTTCAGGTGCTCCTCGCCGAAGGAGGTGCCGCAGGTGGCGACCGCGGTGCCGACCCCCGACAGGTGGCAGGCCATGACGTCGGTGTAGCCCTCGACGATGACGGCCTGCTGCTCGCGGGTGATCTCGCGCTTGGCGAGGTCGAGCCCGTAGAGCAGGTTGCCCTTCTTGAAGATGGGGGTCTCGGGGGTGTTCAGGTACTTGGGGCCGTCGTCCTCGGGGTCGAGCTTGCGGGCGCCGAACCCGACGACCTCGCCGGTGACCTCGCGCACCGGCCACACCAGCCGGTTGCGGAACTTGTCGTAGGCGCCCCGCCGCCCCTGGCTGGCCAGGCCGGCGGTGATGATCTCCTTGTCGGTGAAGCCGTTCTTGCGCAGGTGGGTGGTGAGGGACTCCCACCCCGGCGGCGCGAACCCCACCCCGAACCGCTCGGCGTCGGCCCGCACGAACCCGCGCTCGGTCAGGAACCGCCGCCCCTCCTGCGCACCGGGCGACAGCAGCTGTTCGGCATAGAACACCTGCGCGATCCGGTGCGCCTCGATCAGCCGCTGCCGCTGCCCCTGCTCCCCCCGGGAGGTGTAGCCCCCCTGCTCATACCGCAGCCGCACCCCGGCCTGCTGCGCCAGCGACTCCACCGCCTCGACGAACCCCAGCCCTTCGATCTTCTGGACGAAGGCGATGACGTCGCCGCCCTCGCCGCAGCCGAAGCAGTTGCCGGTGAGGATGTTGTCCTCGAGGACGAAGGCGTGCCCGTCGTCGACGACGGCGCAGAACACCTCTTCGAACCGGTCGGTGTCCTCGACCGAGACGACGGTCCATCCCCGGCGGGCGAACTTCTTCGCGGAGCCGGCGAAGCGGAGCCGGTGTTCGGGATTGAGGAAGAACGGCTCGGTGAGGTCCTCGCCGATGAGGTGGACGCGGTAGAGCGCGGAGGGCTCGCGCCCCGGGAAGCCCTCGCGCATCTGCTCGGTGATGCCGTAGGTGCCGATCCCCAGCCGGGTGCAGACATCGCGGACGTGCTGGAGGACCGCGCGGTCGGCGCAGTTGAGCATGACCGTGCCGTCCTTGGCCACATGGCCGTCGGCGGCGAGGTATCCGGCCAGCCAGCCGTAGAGGTAGGGAACGGATTCGCCCAGGGAGGGGAGGTCCTTGAAGAACCGCGGCAGGTGGTGGACGAGGATCTGCCGGCCGGACTCGCTGGTCGCGCTGTTGGGGAACCACTTCAGCAGGTCGACGTCCTTCTCGGAGTCGAGCTGGGCCATGCTGCCCGTTCCGGACCGCGTTCCGTCGCCGAAGGTGATCCCGTGGGCGACGCCGAACGGCGACGGAGTGGTGTTCTTGACCCTGCTGCCGGGAAACGTCCAGGCCAGGCGCTGGCCGGGGGTGAGATCCCGGGTGACGACCTCGCGCCTGCTGCGCCGGTCCTTCCCGGAGCGCACGAACCAGCGGTGCTCAGGGGTGGCGTGGATCTCCTTGGTCTGGCCGTTGCGGCTGAGGGTGAGCCGCATGAGCGGCTGGTGGCCGAAGGAGTGGAAGGGGGCGTCGACCCAGGTGGCGCCCGGGCCCAGCACGCGGTGGGTCCCCCCGGCGAGTTCGCGGATGGGCTTGACGCCGTCGGAGGTCAGGACCCGGGTCTCGCCCGCGAGGCAGTAGAAGAGTCCGCGGGCCGGGGTGACGTTGAACGAGGGGGACTTTTCGTCGTGGAAGGGGCATAGGCCCTTGAGGGAACCGCCTCCGGCGTTGCGGAGTTGGAGGTATTCGCCGATGAGATCGGCGATCGGAGCGCGCTCGCGGACGAGTGCGACGTCTTCGTCTTTGATCCGGCCGGCCACGTCCTCAGCGTAGTTCGCCGCGCGGGTGCGCCGCGACGGGGTGGTGGGGGCTGTGGACGGGAGCCGCGTACGCGCGGTGGATTCGGCGGCCCACTCCGTGCGACAGTTCGAAGTGATGCGCGTCACCCCCATCCCCATGCGCATCACGCGTTGCAGGAGAGGAATTCCGATGCATCGAGCGCCGATCTCCGTTTCCGCAGCAGCCCTCACCCTCGCCCTGGCCGCGGCCGGGTGCGGGGGATCCGATGACGATCCCGACACCATCACCGTCGCCTACCAGGACTACGGTGCCTTTCAGGCCGCCCACTCCCTGTTCGAGAAGGTCAAGGAGGAGTTCGAGGCCGAGAACCCCGGCACCACCGTGGAGCTGCGCCCGATCGAGGCGCCTCCCGAGGACTACCAGGCCCAGGTCAACCTGATGAACCAGTCGCCGAGCGAGGCGCCGGACATCATCTACGAGGACACGTTCACGATCAACCAGGACGTCGACGCCGGCTACCTCCTGCCCATCGACGACTACTGGGACGCCTGGCCCGACGCCGAGCAGTACAACGACCGGGCCGACGCCGGGGTGACCGCGCTCGACGGCAGCCGCTACGGCGTGATGCTGGGCACCGACACCCGCGGGCTCTGGTACAACACCGCCCTGCTGGAGCAGGCCGGGGTGGAGGTTCCATGGGAGCCCGAGACCTGGGACGACGTCCTCGAAGCGGCGCGCGCGGTACGGGCCGAGCACGGCGACGCGGTCGCCCCGCTCAACCTCTACTCGGGGACCCCCGCCGGCGAGATGGCCTCGATGCAGGGCTTCCAGATGCTGCTGAGCGGCACCGGGGACGCCCTCTACGACGAGGAGTCCCGCGAGTGGATCACCGGCGCACCCGGGTTCCTCGACTCCCTGGAGTTCGTGCGCACCGTCTACACCGAGGATCTGGGCCTCGACCCCCAGGACGCGCTGAACCCCACCGTCTCCACGATCAACAACGAGGAGCGCTTCCCCAGCGGGGAACTGGCGATCAGCCTTGAGGGATCGTGGGCCACCCAGAGCTGGATCGAGTCCGCGAACCAGCCGTGGCCGGAGTGGTCGGACACCATGGCGTTCGCGGCCATGCCCACCCGGGACGGCGGGGACCCCGGTACCACCAGCATGTCGGGCGGCTGGGCGCTGTCGCTCGGCGCCGCGAGCACCAACCCCGATCTCGCCTGGGAGGTCATGGCCCACGCGCTGAACCTGGAGAACGCCACGAAGTTCGCGGTCGAGGGCGCGCAGATCCCGCTCCGCGGCGACGTCGCAGCGTCCGAGGAGTTCACCGCCTCCGACCCCAACCCCGACCTGGCGACGGAGCTGGTCGACGTCACCCACTTCCGCCCGGCCTACGGCGAGTACCCGCGGGTGTCCCTGGCGATCCAGGAGGCCATGGAGGCGGTCATGCTCGGCGACGCCACCCCGGAGGAGGCCGCCGCCACCTACGCCCAGGAGGTCGAGGGGATCGTCGGCGCCGACAACGTGCGGCAGGGCGGCTGACGGTGGCCGCCATGACCGGGGGCGCCCGCGGGGCGGCCCTGCGCCTGCTGCCGCTCGCGCCGGCGCTGCTGTTGCTGCTGGCCTTCTTCGCGGGGCCGATCGTGTGGACCGTGTGGGCGTCGTTCACCAACGCCGCCCTCACCGGGGCCGCCGCGGCCCGGACCGAGTTCGTCGGCCTGGCCAACTTCGAGCGACTGCTGTCCGACCCCGCGTTCCTCGACTCCGCGCTGCTCACCGCGGTGTTCCTGATCGGGTCGGGGGTGGTGGGCCAGAGCGTGATCGGGCTGGCCCTCGCCCTGCTGATGCAGAACCGGGGGCGCGCGGTCCGCGCCACGGTGAGCACCATCGTGGTCGGCGCGTGGGTGGTGCCCGAGGTGGTCGCCGGCTTCATCTGGGTGGCGTTCCTGGAGCGCGAGGGCACCCTCAACGCGATCCTCGCGTCCTTCGGCGCCGAGCCGCAGAACTGGCTCTACACCGCCCCGATCCTCGCGGTGGTCCTCGCCAACGTGTGGAAGGGCACCGCGTTCTCGATGATGACCTACGCGGCCGGGCTCTCCGAGGTCCCCACCGACCTCAAGGAGGCCGCGCGGGTCGACGGCGCCGGCGGCGCCCGGGTGCTGTGGCACGTGGTGCTGCCGCTGCTGCGCCGCACCATCGCCACCACCCTGCTGCTGGTCACGCTCCAGACCGTCCAGGTGTTCACGCTGATCTATGTGATGACGGCGGGCGGGCCGGGCGGGCGCAGCACCACCCTTCCCCTGCTGATGTACCAGGAGGCGCTGCGGTTCGGCGACCTCGGATACGGCACCGCCGTGGCGCTCGCGCTGCTGGTGGTCGCCGGGCTGTTCTCGGCGGTCTACGTTCGCGCGCTGCGCCCGGAGGAGGTCCGATGACACGTTCCGTCGCCTCACCCTCGCGTGCGGCCGGGGCGGCCGTGGTGCACGCGCTGCTGGCCGCGCTGGCGGCGCTGTTCCTGCTGCCCGGATTGTGGATGGTGTTCGCCGCGTTCGACCCCGGGGCGTCCCTGCGCGCGCGGCCGCCGTCGGGGCTCACGCTGGACCACTTCACCGCCGTGCTCACCCCCGAGACCGTGTTCGTCCCGGTGGGCAACAGCATCCTGCTGTGCGGCGGCGCGGCGCTGGTGACCGTGGTGGTGTCGGTGCTGGCCGCCTATCCGCTGTCGCGCTACCAGATGCGGTTCAAGCGCCCGTTCCTCTACACCGTGCTGTTCGCGACCGGCCTGCCGATCACCGCCGTCATGGTGCCGGTCTACAGCCTGTTCGTGCAGGCCGGGCTGCTCGACTCCCGGCCGGCCACGATGCTGTTCCTGGCGGCGTCGAGCCTGCCGTTCGGGATCTGGCTGACGAAGAACTTCCTCGACGGCATCCCGATCGAACTGGAGGAGGCCGCCTGGGTCGACGGCGCGTCGGCCTGGCAGTCGCTGCGCCTGCTGGTGGTGCCCCTCATCGTGCCGGGCATGGCGGTGGTGGGGATCTTCACCGTGGTGGTCACCTGGGGCAACTTCTTCGTGCCCTTCATCCTGTTGAAGAGCCCGGAGAACCTGCCCGCCGCGGTGCGGATCTACACGTTCTTCGACCAGTACGGCACCGTGCAGTACGGGGAGCTGGCGGCGTTCTCGCTGCTCTACACGCTCCCGGTGATCGCCCTGTACCTGGGGGTGTCCCGGGCCCTGGGCGGCAGCTTCAGCCTGGGCGGCGCCATGAAGGGGTGACGGCGCCCCGCGCGTGAGGGAGGGGCCGCGCGCCGCCGCGCGCGGCCCCCTTCTCCGTTCCCCGCCTCACAGGGGAACGGAGGTCCTTGACGCGGCACCACACCGGGCCGCGGAGGCCCGGGTGGCGGTGAGGGCGCCGGTTCGCCGGCCCGCTGTCGCGGGGCCGGTCCGCGCGGGTCAGCCGGGTGTGGCCGATTGCGCGCCGGTGGACGCGGCCGGTCGCTCCTCTCCGTCGGACGGCGGCGAGGAGGCCCGTGCGGCGGCCGCGGAGCCCGCGCTGCGCCCCGATCCCACGCGCTTCTTGTTGTAGATGTCGAAGCCGACCGCGGCGAGCAGCACCAGGCCCTTGATGGCCTGCTGCCAGTCGACGCCCAGCCCGATCAGGGACATGCCGTTGTTCATCACGCCCATGACCAGCGCGCCCACGACCGCGCCGATGACGGTGCCCACACCGCCCGATGCCGACGCCCCGCCGATGAAGGCCGCGGCGATGGCGTCCAGCTCGAACATGGTGCCGGCGCGGGGGGTCGCGGCGTTCAGCCGGGCGGTGAACACCAGCCCGGCCAGCGCCGAGAGCGCGCCCATGTTCACGAACACCCAGAAGGTGGTCCGCTGCGTCTTGACGCCGGACAGCATGGCGGCCTTCTCGCTGCCGCCGACCGCGTAGATGTGGCGGCCCGCCGTCGTGGAGTTCATGACGAACGAGTAGCCGACGATCAGCACGATCAGCAGCAGCCCCACGACCGGGAGCCCGTTGTAGACGGCGAGGGCGTAGGCGAAGACCAGCACGACCGCCACCGTCGCCACGGACTGGGCCGCGGCCAGCCGCGGCGAGGCCACGGGCAGGTCGTAGCGCAGGTTGCGGCCGCGGGCCCGCCATTGCAGCCAGACCAGCACAGCGGCGGCGGCCACGGCCCCGGCCATGGTCAGCAGGTGGACGCCCGCGTCGGCGACGTCGGGGATGAATCCGCTGGCCAGGGTCCGCAGCGACTGCGGGAGGGGGCTGAGCGACTCCCCGCCGAGGACGACCATGGTGGCGCCGCGGAAGATCAGCATCCCGGCGAGCGTGACGATGAACGCGGGGATGCGCACATAGGCGATCCAGAACCCCTGCCAGGCGCCGATGAGCGCGCCCAGCACCAGGGCCAGCGGGACGACCACCGGCATGGGCAGGCCCCAGCTCGTCAGCATGATCGCCGACACCGCGCCGACGAAGGCCACCACCGACCCCACGGACAGGTCGATGTGGCCGGTGATGATGACGAGCATCATCCCGACCGCCAGGATCAGAACGTAGGAGTTCTGCATGATCAGGTTGGTGATGTTCAACGGGCGCAGGAGCAGCCCGCCGGTGAGCACCTGGAAGAGGATCACGATGATCGCCAGGGCGATCACCATGCCGTACTGTCGCGCGTTGTTCCGCACCAGGGTGCGGAGAACGCTGATGGTAGAGGTCATCGTCGGGTCACGCCCTCGTCATGGTCATGAGCTTCATCAGTGGCTCCTGGGCCGCCTCGGAGCGGGGCAGCTCGCCGGTGATGCGGCCCTCGCTCATGGCGTAGATGCGGTCGCACATGCCCAGGAGCTCGGGCAGTTCGGAGGAGATCAGCAGCACGCTCGCGCCCTGCGCCGCCAGCTGCCGCACGATCACGTAGATCTCGTACTTGGCGCCGACGTCGATGCCCCGGGTGGGCTCGTCGAGGATGAGCAGGTCGGGCTCGGCGAACATCCACTTGCCGAGCACGACCTTCTGCTGGTTGCCGCCGCTGAGGTCGCCGGTGGTCTGGAACACGTCGCGGCTCTTGACGCGCATGCGCACGCGCATCTCCTCGGCGGCGACCGATTCCCGGGCGGGGTCGATCACCGACCTCCGGCTCACCCGGCCCAGCCCCGCGAGCGTGAGGTTGCGGCGGATGTCCTCGTCGAGGATCAGGCCGAGTTCCTTGCGGTCCTCGGGGACGTAGGCGATGCCGTTGGCGATGGCGTCGCCGACGTCGCGGATGCGCAGCTCCGCGCCGTCCTTGAGCACCGTGCCGCCGACGTGGCGCCCGTAGGACCGGCCGAAGACGCTCATGGCGAACTCGGTGCGCCCGGCCCCCATGAGGCCGGCCAGCCCCACGATCTCGCCGCGCCGGACGGTCAACCCGGCGTCGTCGACCATGCGCCGGCCCACCTGGGTCGGGTGGTCGACCGTCCAGCCGCGGACCTCGAAGCGGACCTCACCGATGTCGCCGGTGCGCTCGGGGTAGCGGTGGTCCAGGTCGCGCCCGACCATGCCGCGGATGATCCGGTCCTCGTCGACGGTGCCCGCCGCCATGGACAGGGTCTCGATGCACCGGCCGTCGCGCAGCACGGTGATCCGGTCGGAGACCCGGGTGACCTCGCCGAGCTTGTGGGAGATGAGGATGCAGGTGATCCCCTGCCCCTTCAGCTCCAGCAGCAGCTCCAGCAGGTTGTCGCTCTCGGTCTCGTTCAGCGCGGAGGTGGGCTCGTCCAGGATGAGCAGCCGCACCTCCTTCGACAGCGCCTTGGCGATCTCCACGAGCTGCTGCTTGCCGACGCTGAGCGTGGCCGCCGGGACGGTGGGGTCCTCCTCCAGCCCGACCCGGCGCAGCAGCGCGCGGGCCTCGCCGGCGGTGCGGCCCCAGTCGACGACGCCGCGCGAGCGGGTGCGCTCGTTGCCGAGGAAGATGTTCTCGGCGACGGACAGCTGCGGGATGAGCGCCAGCTCCTGGTGGATGATGGCGATGCCGGCCCGCTCGCTGTCGCGCACGCCGCCGAACCGCGCCACCTCGCCGTCCACCAGGATGTCCCCGGTGTAGCCGCCGTGCGGGTACACGCCGCTCAGCACCTTCATCAGGGTGGACTTGCCCGCGCCGTTCTCCCCCATGAGCGCGTGGATCTCGCCGCGCTCGACCCGCAGGTCCACATCGGCGAGCGCCGTGACGCCGGGGAACTCCTTGCCGATCCCGCGCATCTGGAGAATGAGGTCGTTCACGGGCGACCACCGCCTCCCCGCGGGCGTTCCGGGCCCGCGCTCACGCGATGTCCTCGGGCTCGTAGAAGCCGCTCTCCAGCAGCTCCGCCTCGTAGTTGTCGATGTCGACCGAGACCGGCTCCAGCAGGTAGGCGGGCACGACCCTTTCGCCGTTGTCGTAGCTCTCGGTGTCGTTGACCTCGGGCTCCTCGCCGCGGACGACGGCGTCGGTCATGTTCACCGCGGACTCCGCGAGCATCCGGAAGTCCTTGAAGACGGTCTGGGTCTGCTCACCGCCGATGATGGACTTCACCGACGCCACCTCGGCGTCCTGCCCGGTGATCACCGGCAGCGGCCGGTCCTCGGTGCCGTAGCCCACTGCCTGGAGCGAGGAGATCACCCCGATGCTGATGCCGTCGTAGGGCGACAGCACCGCGTCCACCTCCTCGTCGGAGTAGTTGGCGCTGAGCAGGTTGTCCATGCGCGCCTGCGCGGTGGCACCGTCCCAGCGCAGGGTGGCGATCTGCTCCACCTCGGTCTGGCCGCTGCGGACCTCCAGGACGCCGTCGTCGATGTAGGGCTGGAGCACCGACATGGCGCCCTCGAAGAAGAAGGCGGTGTTGTTGTCGTCGGGCGAGCCGGCGAACAGCTCGATGGAGAAGGGGCCCTCCTCGTTCTCCAGGTCCAGGGCCTGTTCGATGTACTCGCCCTGGAGCACGCCCACTTGGTGGTTGTCGAAGGTCGCGTAGTAGTCGACGTTCTCGGTCCCCAGGAGCAGCCGGTCATAGGAGATCACGGGGATGTCGGCGTCGGCCGCCGTCTGGAGGACATCGTTCAGCGCCGAGCCGTCGATGGGGGCGATGACCAGGGCGTCGACGTCCTTGGTGATCATGTTCTCGATCTGGGAGACCTGGTTCTCCACCACGTCCTCGGCGTATTGCAGGTCGGTGCCGTAGCCGGCCTCCTCGAACTGCTCCACCATGTTGTTGCCGTCGGCGACCCAGCGCTCGGAGGACTGGGTCGGCATGGCGATGCCGATGAGGCCGTTCTCGCCGTCGTCGCGCGCGGCGTCGCCGACGCCGCCGCACGAGGTCGCCAAGAGGGTGGCGCCGAGGAGCACCGCGGCCGTGAGCTTTCCGTTCAATGTCGTCACCTCGTTGTGTCGGGACTACTGGGGGTCAGGCGCGCTCAATCGGCGAGCGCGAGCCTGATGACGGTCCAGGACACCGGGGGCAGGACGGCTGTGAGGCGGCCGTCCTGGAGCCGGATGTCCTTGTTGGGCCGGGGCACCACGCGGTCGGGTGCCTCGGCGGTGTTGGCGGCGTAGGCGTCGTCGTCGGACAGGGTCCGGCAGTCGGCGACGCCCCGCGCCTCCAGGCCGCGCAGGTCGATATCGAGGCTCACCTGCTCGGTGGTCGAGCGGTTCACCACGAACACCGCGGCCTGGCCGTTGTCGGGGTCGTGGGTGGCGACCGCGTCGATGACGGGGACCTCGCCGTGGCGGGCGGTCTCGTGGACGGGGGCGTCGGGCTCGACCCGCAGCACCTGTCCGGCCGCCGCCGCGGCGGTGATCGCGAAGGGGTGGAAGATCGTCTGGCGCCAGGCGGGACCGCCGGGCTCGGTCATGATCGGGGCGATCACGTTGACGAGCTGGGCCTGGCTGGCGGCGGTGACCCGGTCGCTGTGGCGCAGCAGGGAGATGAGCAGGTTGCCCACCACCACGGCGTCGGCCACGTTGTAGCGGTCCTCGATGACGCGGGGGGCGATCGGCCAGTCGGTGCGCGGCTCCTCGTCGTGGAAGCGGCTCTGGTACCAGACGTTCCACTCGTCGAACGAGAGCTGGATGCGCTTGGTGCGCTTGAGCCGGGCGCGCACGCTGTCGGCGGTGGCGACCACGGACTCGATGAAGTGGTCCATGTCCGCGGTGGAGGCGAGGAAGCTCGCGAGGTCGCCGTCGTGCTCCTGGTAGTAGGCGTGCAGCGAGATGTAGTCGACGCTGTCATAGGCGAGCTCCAGGACCTCGGCCTCCCAGGCGCCGAAGGTCGGCATCGCGGAGTTGGAGCTCCCGCAGGCCACGAGCTCCAGACCGGGGTCGCCGGCGCGCATGGCGGCGGCGGTCTCGGCGGCGAGCCGGCCGTACTCCCGGGCGGTCTTGTGGCCGGTCTGCCAGGGGCCGTCCAGCTCGTTGCCCAGGCACCACATGCGGATGTCGTGGGGGTCGGGGGCGCCGTTGGCGACGCGCCGGTCGGACAGGTGGGTGCCGCCGGGGTGGTTGGCGTATTCGAGCAGGTCGACGGCTTCCTGCAGGCCGCGCGTGCCGAGGTTGAGGGCCATCATCGGCTCGATGCCGAGCTTGCGCGTCCACCGGATGAACTCGTCGAGGCCGAACCGGTTGGTCTCGGTGCTGTGCCAGGCGAGGTCGCGGCGGACGGGGCGGCCGTCCTTGGGGCCGACGCCGTCCTCCCAGCGGTAGCCGGACACGAAGTTGCCGCCGGGGTAGCGCACGGTGGTGACGCCGAGTTCCCGGACGAGGTCGGCGACGTCCCCGCGGAAGCCGTCGCCGTCGGCGGTGGGGTGGCCGGGCTCGTAGATCCCGGTGTAGACGCAGCGCCCCATGTGCTCCACGAACGAGCCGAACGTGCGGCGGTGGACGGGGGCGATGCGGAAGGCGGGGTCGAGGGTCATCGAGGCGGTGAGCATGTGCGGCTTCCCCTGGAGGTCGGTGGCGGTCGTGGAGCGACGGGCGGCGGGACGGGGTGGGATCCGGGGGCGGTCACTTGAGCCCGGCGTCGGTGACGCCGCGGACGACTTGGCGCTGGAAGAGCAGGAACACGACGATGAGCGGGAGGGCTCCCAGGACGGCGGCGGCCATCTGCTGCGCGTACTGGATGCCGTAGGCGCCCTGCACCGTGCCCAGGCCGACGGGGACGGTCATGAGGGCGGGGTCGGTGGTGGCGATGAAGGGCCACAGGAAGTTGTTCCAGGACTGGACGAAGGTGAAGATGCCGACGGCCGCGAGGACGGGCGTGGACATCGGCAGCACGACGCTCCACAGGATGCGCGCGTGGCCGGCGCCGTCCAGCCGGGCGGCCTCCTCGTAGTCGCCGGGGATGGCGTCGAAGAAGCGCTTGAGGATGAACACCATCATCGGAGCCACCACCTGGGGCAGCGCGACGCCCCAGTAGGTGTCGACCAGCCCCAGGTAGGTCATCTCGTCGAACAGCGGCACGATGAGGACCTGCGGCGGCACCAGGATGCCCGCGATGAACAGGGCGAACAGCCAGGACCGGCCGGGGAACTCGGTCTTGGAGAACGCGTAGGCGGCCAGCGCGCACACCACGAGCGTGAGCACGGTGACCACGGTCGAGATCGCCACGCTGTTGACCAGCCACCGCTGGAGGTCGCCCTGGGCGATGACGGTCCGGTAGGCGGCGAAGGTGGGCCCCAGCGGCAGCCACCGGATGGGCACGGCGGTCGTCTCGCCCTCGGGCTTGAGCGAGGTCAGCACCGCCCAGGCGAGCGGGATGAGCCAGGCCACGGCCAGGAACAGCGCCGAGACGGTCAGGGCGGCGCCGCCGGGGCTCACCCGCGGCCGGGGGCGGGCCGTGCCGCGGGGGGTCGCGGTGGTCACAGGGTGTCCCCCTTCCGGGCGAACACGCGGAACTGGAGCACCGACACGACGACGATGACGGCGAAGAAGAGGTAGGAGATCGCCGACGCGTAGCCGATCCGCAGGCCGGTGAACCCGGTGTCGAACACGTAGCCGATGATCGGCCGGGCGGCGAAGTCGGGCCCGCCGGAGCCCGCCGTCATGAGGTACGCCTGGTCGAACAGCTTGAGCGAGGCCACCATCTGGAGCAGCACGATGAGGGCGGTGGTGCGGCGCAGCAGCGGCAGCGTGATCCGGGTCAGCCGCTGCCAGGCGCCCGCCCCGTCGAGCGCGGCGGCCTCGTGCACGTAGCCGGGGATGCCCTGGAGCGCCGCCAGGTAGAGCAGGAAGTTGAACCCCACCGTCCACCACACGGTCGTGATCGCCACCGCGATGAGCACGACGTTCTCGTCGGTCAGCCACGCCACCTCGCCCAGGCCCACCGCCGTGAGGGCCCCGTTGACCGCGCCGAACCCGGGCTGGTACATCCACACCCAGATCAGCGAGACCACGGCCACCGGCAGCACGTACGGCGCGAAGAACGAGAACCGCAGGAACCAGCCGAGCCGGGCCACGCGGTTGGTGAGCAGCGCCATCGCCAGGGCCACCAGCACCAGCGGCGGCGTGCTGACCAGGGTGAACAGCAGGGTGACCCACATCGACCGCCACATCGCGGTGTCGCCGGCCAGTTCCCGCCAGTTGGCCAGGCCCACGACGTCGGCGTCGGGGCGGGCCAGGCTGCGGTCGGTGAAGGAGGTCCACAGCCCGGCGGCCATGGGCCATACGAGGAACGCCGCGAACAGCACGGTGAAGGGCAGCACGAACCACAGGCCGGTGAGGGCGCCGGTGCGGCGGGCGCGGCCCGCCCGGCCGCGGCGCCCGGGGCCGGTGCCGGGGCGCGGAGGCGGTGTCCCCGCGGCCACGGTGTCGGCGTGAGCGGTCATGTCGGGCTCCCAGCGGGTACGCGGGGCGGAAGGGTGGGGGGTCCGGCCATCACACCGGCTCCGGGGTGTCGATGAGCCGCTGGGCGGCCCGTTTGAGCCGGTCCAGGGCCACTTCGGGGGTGACCGCGCCGGTGTGCAGGCCGCTCATGATCGCGGCGGCCTCGTTCTGCAAGGGGGCGGCCGAACCGCTGAACCACGCCTCGGGGTCGAACTGCACGTCGGCCGCCGCGTGCCGGTATTCGGCCTGGGGCCGCAGGTCGGCGTACTCCGGGCTCTCGGCCACCGGCAGGTAGGCCGGGGTGTGCCCGCCGCCGGCCCAGGTGATGCTGTTCTTCAGCATCCACGCGGCGTACTC
The DNA here is from genome assembly GCF_042653925.1 of Nocardiopsis mangrovi. Lineage (NCBI taxonomy): Bacteria > Bacillati > Actinomycetota > Actinomycetes > Streptosporangiales > Nocardiopsidaceae > Nocardiopsis > Nocardiopsis mangrovi. The sequence goes on along the minus strand of NZ_JBHSFQ010000002.1, from coordinate 333,224 downwards.
CACGGCCGCGCGCACGGCGGCGTCGTCGCGGTCGCGCCGGTGCGGCAGGACCAGGGCGTGGCAGTCCCCTTGGCCGAGCTCGGGCCCGAAGATCGCCGGGAAGGGCCGCATGCCGAAGTCCATCCCCGCGTTCTGGAACGTGGCGATCTCCCAGTTGCCCGTGAGCAGCAGGCCGGCGATGCCGTTCTGGAAGTTGGCGGGGGTACCGGGGGCGTCGGAGGACTGCGGCGCCAGCCCCTCCGCGGAGAGGCGGCGCAGGAAGTCCAGCGACCGCAGCGCCTTGTCGTCGTCGATGCCCAGTTCGCCGTCGAAGGTCATCTCGCCGCCCTGCTGGCGGTAGAGCGACCAGAAGTGGCGCCAGGCCGCGATGGTCTCGATCGAGAGCGCGTACTGGCCGGTGACCTCCTTGACCGCGGTGAGCAGGTCGAAGAACTCCTCCGGGCCCGAGGTGGCGATCAGCTCGCCGCCGGCGTCGAGCACCCCGGCCTCGGCGCAGATCTCGCGGTTGTAGTAGGTGACCGTCAGGTGGGTGTCGAGCGGGACGGCGTAGAGCTCGCCGTCGACCACGCACTTCTCCCAGACGTTGGCCAGCACGTCGGCCTCTGTCACCCCGTACTCGGCGAGCAGGCCGGCGGGCACCGGATCGATGAGGGTGCCCGCGCCCAGGCCGCGCAGCCGCGACAGGTGCAGGGTGCCGATGTCGAAGGCGCGCCCGCCGGCGGCCCCCATGACGAACTTGGTGTAGTAGGGGTTGCCCCACAGGTAGGTGGTGGGCTGGAAGTCGATGCCGGGGTGCTCGCGCCGGTAGGCGTCGTGCATCTCGACCATGCGGGCGCCGTCGCCGCCGGTGAACAGGTTCCACTGGCGCAGCCGCGTCCGGCCGCCGCCCGGCAGGGGCCCGGCGGGGCCGCAGCCGGCGAGTCCGAGGCCGGCCGCCGCCAGCCCGCCGGCGAGGAACGCGCGGCGGCCGGGCCCGGCGGCCGGGGGCGGGGTCGGGGTGCTTCTGGTGCGCATGGCAACTCCTCTGCCTGGTGCTGCGCCGGTGCGGCCGTTCCCCCGGGGGCCGCGGTGGGTGGCGGGGCCGTCGCCCCTCTGTGGGCCGTGGCCCGGCCCGCCCGCCGCTGTGCGCCGCGGGTGGGCCGGGTCCGGTCCGCGGGTCAGACCCGCACGAACTCGATTCCGGTGAGGCGACAGAACACCTGCCAGTCGGCGGCCGTGCGGCCCAGGTTCATGACCATGTGGTGGGTCCCCCCGGCGCGCAGCCAGCCGTCCATGCACCCGCGGATGCCGGAATCGGGCCGGAACTGCCCGTAGGGCATCTCCAGGGACGGCAGCCGCTGGGAGTCGAGCACCTCCCCCTCGGCCACGACCAGCCGGAAGTCCTCCCCGCCGAGGGAGACCAGCGAGGCGATGGTGGCGGGCCCCGGCTTGATGCGGAACAGCAGGGTCGGCGGGTCGGCGAGGCCGCCGATGCCCAGGGGGCGCTTGATGAGCCGGACGGGCTCGTCGTCGCGGGCCACCTTCCAGTTGCCCTCCCCCATGTGGCTCATGAGGATGGAGTCGGTGGGGAAGTCCATCGCGTACATCTCGGTGAAGTGGCCGTCGCCGGCGAGCCGGTGCCCGGCGTGCACGACGGCGGCGGCCAGCACGTCGCCCTCCCCGGCGAAGCCGTAGCCCTCGGCCATGAGGCTGGAGGCGGCGGCCATGGGCAGCCGGGCGAAGCGGCCGTCCTCGGCGATGGCGTCGAAGTGCGTGGAGTACGCGCCGCAGCCGTGCTCGACGAGCAGCTTCTCGATGCCCAGCTGCATGCGGGCGTGGTCCTCACGCTCCTCCTTGGACAGACGCTCGTCGACCTCGAACGCGGCGTCCTCGCGCTCCATGAGCGCGGCCACGGCCGAGCCGGGCAGCTCCGCCATGGTGCGGTGCAGCTCCCCGGGGGCGATGACCTCGATCTCGGGGCCGAGCTTGCGCAGGAGGGCGGTCTCGTCGAACCGGGCGTCGCCCATCCCGTTCATGGCGTAGCCGAAGACGCCCACCCGGAGCCGCTTCCACGCGGTGGCCGCGCGGGCGGCGCGCGCCCAGCGCCCCACGCGTTCGGCGAACGCGGCGCTGGGCCACTCCTCGGTCACGACGTCGAACGGCAGCCCGGCCCGCACCATGGCGTTCGCGGTGTCCTGGGCGCCGTGGATGCCCTGGTTGTACGTCATGTCGTCCATGTCCCACGCCGGGGTGACCGCGGGCTCGGGCTGGATGTTGGCCAGGCAGACCGGCAGCCGCATCTGGTCGAACACGCGGGTGACGCGCAGCGAGGGGCCGTAGGTGAGCATGACGACGAGGACGCCGTCGAGGTCGTCGTTCTCGAACCCGCGGACCGCGCGCTCGGCGTCGGCGCGCCCGCGGACGGGCGCTCCGACCACGCAGTCGGCGACGTCGGCCAGGCTCTCCGCGATGCGGCGCGCGTAGGCGGCCTGGTGCTCGGTGATGCCGGGGATCATGTCGTCGTAGAGCGGCTGCATGATGCCGAGGATCCCGATGCTGGGCAGGCGTTCGGTCACGAGTCAGTTCCTCTTCTCTGGCCGTAGACGTTCTGGTAGCGGTCGTAGAGGGCGTCGATGTGGTGCTGGGGCAGGCGCTCGACGGGACCGTTCTGCCGCGCCAGGTGGACGGTGCGGGCGACGTCCTCGCACATCACCGCGGCCTTGACCGCGGCCTTGGGGTCCGGGCCGATGGTGAAGACGCCGTGGCCGCTCATGAGGACCGCGGGCGAGCGGTGCCCGGAGAGCGTCGCGACGATCCCCTTGCCGATGTCGTCCCCGCCGATCAGGGCGAACGGCCCGACGGGGATGTCGTCGCCGAACTCGTCGGCCATGGCCGTGATGGCGCAGGGGATGGGCTCGTTGCGCGCGGCCCAGGCCGTGGCGTAGGGGCTGTGGGTGTGCACGACCCCCCCGACCTCGGGCATGGCGCGGTAGACGTAGGCGTGGGCGTCGGTGTCGCTGGAGGGAGCGTGCCGCCCCTCGGCCACGGCGCCGTTGAGGTCGCAGACGACGATGGACTCCGGGGTGAGGTCGTCGTAGGTGACCCCGCTGGGCTTGATGGCGATCAGGTCGGTGCCCGGGATGCGGGCGGAGATGTTGCCGCTGGTCCAGGTGACGAGGTTCCAGCGCAGGAGTTCGGCGTGCAGGGCGCACACCTCGGCGCGGGTGTGCTCGGCTGCGGGGGGCAGGGCGGTCATGGCGTCCTTCAGCTGCTGAGGCTCTGGTTGCGGAGGGCGCGCAGGCGGTGCAGGGCGTCGCTGCCGCCGCGGCCGAAGTGGTCGTGGAGTTCGGTGTAGACGGCGTAGAGGTCGTCGTAGGCGGCGGAGCGGCCGGGGTCGGGCAGCACGGCGTCGCGGGTGGTGCTGCCCATGGCCGCGGAGGCGGCGGCGATGTCGGGGTGGGCCCCGGCGGCCACGGCGGCGTGGATGGCCGAGCCCAGTGCGGGGGCCTCGTCGGAGTCGGCCACGTGCAGCGGGCGGCCGAGGACGTCGGCGTAGATCCGCATCACGAACGCGTTGCGCTTGAGGCCGCCGGCGACCGTCAGCTCCGCCACCGGCACCCCCGATCCGGCGAAGGCGTCCAGGATGGTGCGGGTGCCGAACGCGGTCGCCTCGACCAGGGCGCGGTAGACGTCTTCGGGCCGGGTGGCCAGCGTCATCCCGGCGATGACCCCGGAGAGGTCGTGGTCGACCAGCACGGACCGGTTGCCGCTGTGCCAGTCCAGGGCGACCAGGCCGTGCCCGCCCACCGGCTGCGCGGCGGCGCGCCGGGAGAGCACGTCGTGCACGCTGATGCCCTGCTCGCGCGCCTCGCGGACGTACTCGGGCGGGGCGAAGCCCTCGGCCAGCCAGCCGAAGATGTCGCCCACACCGCTCTGCCCGGCCTCGTAGCCCCACAGGCCGGGGGCGATGCCGTCGCGGACGGCGCCGCACATCCCCGGGACCTCGGCGAAGCCGGTGCCGTTCATCACGTGGCAGGTGCTGGTGCCCATGACCGCGAGCATCCGCCCGGGTTCCACGGTCTGCGCCGCGGCCGCGGTGACGTGGGCGTCGACGTTGCCGACGGCGACGGCGGTGCCCTCGGGCAGGCCGGTCCAGGCGGCGGCCTCGGCGGTCAGCCCGCCGGCGCGGTCGCCGAGCTGCGACAGCGGGTGGGCGACCTTCTCCTCGGCGAACCGCGCGAACCGGGGGTCGAGTTCGGCGAGGTAGTCGCGGGTGGGCCAGGCGCCGTCCTGGTGGATGCCCTTGTACCCGGCGGCGCAGACGTTGCGGGTCTCGCGGCCGCACAGCTGCCAGACGATCCAGTCGGCGGCCTCGATCCAGCGGTCGGTGTGGTCGTAGACCTCGGGGTCCTCGCGCAGGACCTGGAGCCCTTTGGCGAACTGCCATTCGGCGGAGACGCGCCCGCCGTAACGGGGCAGCCACGCCTCGCCGCGCCGCCGGGCGAGGGCGTTGATCTCGTCGGCCTCGGCCTGGGCCGCGTGGTGCTTCCACAGCTTGGGGTAGGCGTGGGGGCGGTCGGCGAAACCGGGGAGCTCGCACAGCGGGACACCGGTGGCGGTGGCGGGCAGGACGGTGCAGGCGGTGAAGTCGGTGCCGATGCCGATGACGCGCTCCGGCGCGATGCCGCCGGCGGCCAGTGCCTTGGGGACGGCGTTGCGCAGCACCGCGCGGTAGTCCTCGGGGACCTGGAGGGCGGTGTCGGGCGGGAGCGGGGCGCCGGTCGCGGGCAGGGTCCGGGAGACGACGCCGTGCTCGTAGGGGTGGACGGCGGTGGCGAGTTCGGCGCCGTCGCGGACGCGGACGGCGACGACCCGGCCGGAGAGGGTGCCGAAATCGATCCCGATGACGACGGCATCGTCATTGTTAGCGCTAACATTCGCGTTCACGGGGGGCTCCTCGGTCCGTCGGGCTAGGGTCGGCGGTTCGCGGTACTGGCGCGGGGCACCAGGCGGGCGGGGACGACATGGTGAACGGGCCTGCCACCGCCGGCGCCCGCGGGCTGCCGGAGCAGGTCGAGCAGGAGGCGGATGCTGCGCTGGCCGACCTCGCTGAAGTCCTGGGAGACGGTGGTCAGCGGAGGGGTCAGGAATTCGGCTTCGGGGATGTCGTCGAACCCGGCGACGCTGACGTCCTCGGGGACGCGCACCCCCGCTTCGGCGAAGGCGCGCAGGGTGCCCAGCGCCATCTGGTCGTTGCCGACGAAGACGGCCGTGACATCGGGATCGCGGGCGAGTTCGCGCCCGAGCTCGTAGCCGGATCGGGGCCGCCAGTCGCCGTAGCGGACCTCGGGGACGGGCACCCCGGCCTCCTCCAGCGTCGCCCGCCAGCCGGTGATGCGGCCCTCGGCCTCCAGCCAGTTGCGGGGCCCGGAGATGTGGTGGACGGTGCGGTGCCCGAGGTCGAGCAGGTGGCGGGTCGCCAGGCGGGCTCCCCCGGCCTGGTCCACGCAGACCACGGGCAGGTCGGGTGCGTGCCCGCCCTCGACCGCGACCACCGGTCGGTCGGCGGGCTGGTCGGCCAGCCCCTCGACCACGGTGCGGTGCGGGGCGATGACGATGTAGCCCTCGACGGACTGCTGGGCGAGGTAGTCCATGGCCTCGCGCACGGCCTGCCGGGTGATGGTCTGGAGGGTGACGACGCTGAGGAAGTATCCATCGGCGCGGGCGGCGTGCTCGATCCCGGCGAGGGTCTGGGCCGGGCCGTAGAGCGTGGTGTCGAAGGCGACGGCCCCGATCACCTGGGTCCGGCGGGTCACCAGCGCCCGCGCGGAGGAGTTGCGGCGGTAGCCCAGCTCCTCGATCGCCGCCTGGACCCGCTGCTGGGTCTCGGCCTTGACATTGGGGTGCCCGTTGAGCACGCGGGAGACGGTCTGGTGGGAGACCCCCGCGAGCCGCGCGACATCCGCCATGACGGGGGTGCGCCCGTTGTAAACCGGCATGCGCAACACGACCTCATGATCGTCTCGGATGAAACGTCGACGTGACGTGAGCAACATTGTTAGCGCTAACAAATCCGACCGTCAAGAGGCGTCCACGGCTTCTTTCCCGACGCCCGCGCGCCTCCGCGCCGCAGATCCGCCGGCGACCGGCGCGGTCGGACGGTGCGTGTACGCACGGACACCCGACGCCACCACCGGCCGCCACGCCCCCGGACCCGGCCGCGGACACACCGATCCCGGCCAGGGACCGCGCAGCGGAACCGCACCGGTGCCCGGCCGCCGCCGCGGAGGGCCGCCCGGCGGCCGCGGCGGTCAGGGGGCCGTCAGGCGGGTGTGCCAGGCGGTGGCGGAGGTGTCGGTGAGGGAGGCGACCTGGTCGATGACGACGCGGAGGGCCTCGGCGTCGTCGGTGGCGGCGGCGTGGGCTGCGCGGAACGGGGGTTCGAGGGTGCGGGGCGCGCCCGCCGCCACGGCGTCGACGAGTTCCGCGATGAGTTCGCGCTCGCGCGCCTGGTACTCCCGGGCCTCCGAGCGCGCCATGACGTAGTGCGCGGCCAGCGCCTTGAGCAGCGCGCACTCCAGCAGGGTACGGCGCGGAACCTCCAGCTCGGCGGAGTAGCGGGTGAGCGGGGCGCCGCCGTGGGCCGCGCGGGTGGCGCGCTCGGCGGCCCGGCAGAAGCGCCCGATCAGCTCGCTGGTGAGGTTCTTCAGCGCCGCCAGCGACCCCAGTCCCCCGTCGAACCCGGCCGGCCAGAACGGCTCGGCCAGCAGGTCGCGGAAGACCTCCTCCAGCTCGCCGGCCGGGGCGTCGCAGTAGGCGGAGGCGGCGATGGCGCACACCTCGGCGCGCTCACCGGGCCCGCGCAGCGCGCCCACCCGGATCATCCCCGAGTAGAGCGCGTCCTCCAGGTCGTGCACCGAGTAGGCGACGTCGTCGGACCAGTCCATGACCTGCGCCTCGAAGCAGGTGCGCCCCTCGGGAGCGCCGTCGCGGATCCAGCCGAAGACGGGGGCGTCGTCGGGGTAGTGGTTGAACTTGCGGCTGCCGCCGCCCCCGCCTCGCGGCCAGGGGTACTTGAGGGTGGCGTCCAGCGTCGCCCGCGTGAGGTTCAGGCCGGCGCTGCTCGGGCGATCGCCGCCGCCGACGACGACCTTGCCCTCCAGCCGGGTGAGCAGCCGCAGGCTCTGCGCGTTGCCTTCGAAGCCCCCGCAGGCCGCGGCGGCGGCGTCCAGCGCGGTCTCGCCGTTGTGGCCGAACGGCGGGTGGCCGAGGTCGTGGGCGAGGCAGGCCGCCTCGACGAGGTCGGGGTCGCAGCCCAGCGCGGCGCCGAGTTCGCGCCCGATCTGGGCGCACTCCAGCGAATGGGTGAGCCGGGTGCGCGGGAAGTCGCTCGCGCCCGGCTGCACCACCTGTGTCTTGGCGGCGAGCCGGCGCAGGGCGAAGCTGTGCAGCACCCGCGCGCGGTCGCGCTCGAAGGGGCCGCGGGCGCGGTTCTTGGGCGGTTCGGCGGCCCAGCGCCGCCGGTCGTCCGGCCCGTATCCGGGCGGGACGGCCTCGGAGGTGTCTGCCATGGTGGGTCCTCGGCGCTCGTGCGGTCCGCGGGGCGGAGGCCGCCTCAGCTGGCGGCGTCGACCTCGATGTCGCTGCTGTCGCCGAAGATCCAGTAGTACCAGAGCGACGCGGTCTCGCGGGTGATGTACCAGAGCTGGGTCTCGCGCTCCAGCACCGCGGGACCGGAGCGGGACGGAGAGGTGGCGGCCTCGATGCCGAAGTCGTCGGCCATGACCTTCGACCGCAGGCTGTGCCAGGGGTCGCTGACGATCACCGCCGAGCCCCACCCGCGGTCGTCGAAGACGCGTGCCACGGCCTCGATGCTCTGGAGGGTGTCGCTGCCCTCGCCGATGGCGACGACCTGCGCGGCCGGGACGCCCCGGGCGGCGACCAGCCAGTCGCGGCCGCTGCCGGCCTCGGTGAAGTTGTCGCCCGGCTGGTTGCCGCCGACGGTGACGATGACGGGGGCGACGCCTTCGGCGTAGAGGTCGGCGGCGTGCTGGAGGCGGGCCTCGAAGATCGGTGACGGGTTCCCGTTGTACTGGCTGGCGCCCAGGACGACGATCGCGTCGGAGGTGGGGCGGTCGTCCATGCGGGCCGTGTACCACACCCAGGCCCAGGTGCCGGGGGGCAGGGCGATCGCCACCAGGACGACGAGGGCGACGAGCCGTCCCCACCGGAACCGGCGGCGGCCGGGCCGGGAGCGCGGCAGCGGGGGCCGCGCGGGGCCGCGCGGGGCGCGGCGGGTCTCGGGCCGGGTGAACGTGCGGGTGCGATCGGCGCCCGGATCGTCCTCATAGGGGTCGGCGGGCTCACCGCCGGCCGGCCGGGTGAACACGCGGGTGCGGTCGGCACCCGGGGCGTCGCCGTAGCGGTCGCCGGGGGCGTCGCCGGCGGGCCGGGTGAACGTGCGGGTTCGGAGGTCGTCGGCGGGTCCGCCCCAGGCGTCCGAGCCGCCGGAGGGGCCCTGCGGCGGCGCGCCGGGGGCGCGATCGCGGCCGTGCGCGGCGGTATCGCCTGCTCCGGAGGGGCCGCGGGTGAACGCCCGGGTGGCCTCTGGGCCGGGCGTGGCCGGACCGCCGTCCGGCGGCCCATCGCCGCGCTCATCCCCCGCTGTCCGCACCACTCACCCCCACACAGATGGACGGATGCCCTGACGATAGCCGACACCGGGGGCCGCCGGAGACGTTCCGGCGCCGCCTCCGGCAGGGCTCGCGGGGGAAAGCCGGCTCCCCGCGCGTCGCGGCCAAGTGTATGTCACGGCGAGGTCACGGCGCGATCGCGCGAGGGGCGCGTTCGCGCCGGGGAAAGCGCGGGGGCGCCGCACCGCGCCCCCGCTGGTCCCGCTCGTCAGCGGCGCGCCGCGGCCCGGCCCGCCTCCAGCCGCGCCACGGGCACCCGGAACGGCGAGCAGGACACGTAGTCCAGCCCGACCTGGTGGAAGAAGTGCACGGACGCGGGGTCGCCGCCGTGCTCGCCGCAGATGCCGAGCTTGATCCCGGGCCGCGCGGCGCGCCCCTCCTCCACCGCGATCCGGATCAGCCGGCCCACGCCGTCGATGTCCAGCGACTCGAACGGGGAGATCCCGAACACACCCTTCTCCAGGTACGCGGAGAAGAACGACGCCTCGACGTCGTCGCGGGAGAATCCCCAGACCGTCTGGGTGAGGTCGTTGGTACCGAAGGAGAAGAACGCGGCGTTCTCGGCGATCTGGCCGGCCGTCAGCGCCGCGCGGGGCAGCTCGATCATCGTGCCGACCGGGAAGTCCAGCTCGACGCCGTACTCTTCGCCGACCTCGCGCAGCACGCGCAGGGACTCGTCGCGGATGATCTCCAGTTCCTGCACGGTGCCCACCAGCGGGATCATGATCTCGGGGCGGGGCCGGCCGCCCTGGCGGGTGCGCTCCGCGGCGGCCTGGGCGATGGCCCGCACCTGCATGGTGAACAGCCCCGGGACGACCAGGCCCAGGCGCACCCCGCGCAGGCCCAGCATGGGGTTCTGCTCGTGCAGGCGGTGGACCGCTTGGAGCAGGCGCAGGTCGTTCTCGTGCTTCTCCCCCCGCGCCTCGGCCACGGCGACGCGCACCGACAGCTCGGTGATGTCGGGCAGGAACTCGTGCAGCGGCGGGTCGAGCAGCCGCACGGTCACCGGCAGCCCGTCCATCGACTCCAGGATCTCGATGAAGTCGTCGCGCTGGAGCGGCAGCAGCGAGGCCAGGGCCTCCTGCTGCTCCTTGTCGGTGTCGGCGAGGATGAGCCGCTCCACGAGCTGGCGGCGGTCGCCGAGGAACATGTGCTCGGTGCGGCACAGGCCGATGCCCTGGGCGCCCATCCGGCGGGCGCGGGCGGCGTCCTCGGCGCTGTCGGCGTTGGCCCGGACGTAGAGCCGGCGAGCGGCGTCGACGTAGTGCATGATGCGGTGCACGGCGCGCACGAGGTCGTCGGCCTGGTCGGAGGCGGGGTCGATCTCGCCGTCGAAGTAGCGCACGATCGGGGAGGAGACCACGGGCACCTCGCCCAGGAAGACCTCGCCGGTGGTGCCGTCGATGGAGATGACGTCGCCCTCTTCGATGGTCTCGCCGGAGGGGCCGGTGAGCCGCCGGTTCTTGGTGTCGACGTCGAGCTCCTCGGCGCCGCAGACACAGGTCTTGCCCATCCCGCGGGCGACGACGGCGGCGTGGGAGGTCTTGCCGCCGCGGCTGGTCAGGATGCCCCGCGCGGCGATCATGCCCTCAAGGTCGTCGGGGTTGGTCTCGCGGCGGCACAGGATGACGTTCTCGCCGCTGCGCGACCACTTGACGGCGGTGTAGGAGTCGAAGACGGCCTTGCCCACGGCCGCGCCCGGCGAGGCGTTCATGCCGCGGCCCAGGCGCCGGCGCTCGGCGGTCTCGTCGAAGCGGGGGAACATCAGCTGGGCCAGCTGGTCGCCGGTGACCCGCAGGACGGCCTCGTCCAGCGTGATCATGCCCTGGTCCACGAGCTGGTCGGCGATGCGGAAGGCGGCGGCGGCCGTGCGCTTGCCGACGCGGGTCTGCAGCATCCACAGCTTGCCGCGCTCGATGGTGAACTCGATGTCGCACAGGTCGCGGTAGTGGTTCTCCAGCGTCTCCATGATCGCCAGCAGCTCGTTGTAGCTGTGGGCGTCGAGGCGTTCGAGGTCGGCGAGCGGCACGGTGTTGCGGACGCCGGCCACGACGTCCTCGCCCTGGGCGTTCTGGAGGTAGTCGCCGTAGACCCCCTGCTGGCCGGAGGCGGGGTCGCGGGTGAAGGCGACGCCGGTGCCGGAGTCCATGCCCAGGTTGCCGAACACCATGGAGCAGATGTTGACGGCGGTGCCGAGGTCGGCGGGGATGCGCTCCTGCCGGCGGTAGAGCACGGCGCGCGGCGCGTTCCAGGAGGTGAAGACCGCCTTGACGGCGAGGTCGAGCTGGCGGCGGGGGTCGCCGGGGAACTCGCCGCCGGTCTGCTCGGCGACGATGCCCTTGAAGACCTCCACCAGCTTGCGGAGGTCGGCGGCGTCGAGATCGAGGTCGTTGGTGATGTTCTTCTGCGCCTTGACCTGCTCGATCGCCGTCTCGAACAGCTCGCCGTCGATGTCCTGGACGGTCTTGCCGAACATCTGGATGAGCCGGCGGTAGGAGTCCCAGGCGAAGCGCTCGTTGCCGGACTGGGCGGCCAGGCCCTCGACGGACTCGTCGTTGAGCCCGATGTTGAGGACGGTCTCCATCATGCCGGGCATGGAGAACTTGGCGCCTGAGCGGACGCTGACCAGCAGGGGGTCGTCGGCCTGGCCCAGCCGCTTGCCCATGGCCGACTCCAGAGTGGCGAGCGAGGCGGCGATCGCGTCGTCGAGGCCGTCGGGCATGGCGCCGTGCTCCAGGTAGTGGCGGCAGGCGTCGGTGGTGATGGTGAACCCGGGCGGCACCGGGAGACCCAGGTTGGTCATCTCGGCGAGGTTGGCGCCCTTGCCGCCGAGCAGATCCTTGAGGTCCTTGTTGCCCTCGCTGAATTCGTAAACGTACTTGGGCACGGGAGGCTCCCTGCTGCTAGAAGACCGGCCATGACCGGTGCTGCCACTCGACCTCGAATTGCGCGCGACTCTACCCAGAGCGGTCCGCAAACTCTTCCACGAGAGCCACCTAAACGGCGTTCTCCCAGTTCAGGCATCGTAGACAGGTGTAGACCAATGGTTCAAGAATGATCGCCGAAACCACCCCGTAACGGCGGCGGTGGAACCCCGACGGTCTCGACGAATCCCCAGGTCAGCGAGTTATGTAGCAAAGTAGCAGGCAGTGGGCGCCGACACTGGTCCACGAACCCGAGAGTCGCATCTTCGCTGTGCGGAGGACCACACGGATACCCACTGGTAACCTACGGTCCCGTAAGTAGAGTTCGGGGAGGCGGGACCGGCCGCGCCGGGCACGGCGCCCCCATCCCGGCCGCCCCCCCGCGACGACGCGATGGAGATGAGGACAGGTGCCCGCACAGCAGTCCGGCGACGCGGCCACACGCCACCACGACGACGCCCCCGGCGCACAGCATCCCCCCGCCGACGGCCCGAGGGCCGTCGCGGCCGACCTCCTCGAAGCGGTCAAGCCGCGATTGCGCGGCTGGCTGCACCTGGGGACCGCCCCGGTCGCACTGGCGGCGGGGATCGTGCTGGTCTGCCTGGCCCCCGGGACCCCCGGGCGCATCGCCAGCGCCATCTACGCGCTCAGCTCGGTGCTGCTGTTCAGCACCTCGGCGGTCTACCACGTCGGCCGGTGGTCGCGGCGCGGGATGGCGGTCCTGCGCCGCATGGACCACTCCAACATCTACTTCATCATCGCCGGGACCTACACCCCCTTCGTGGTGCTGGTCCTCGACGGCGCGCTGCGCACCGCGATGCTGGCGCTGATCTGGGGCGGGGCCGTCGCCGGGGTGCTGTTCAAGATGTTCTGGCTGAACGCCCCCCGATGGCTGTCGACGGCGCTCTACCTGGCGATCGGCTGGGTCGCGGTCCTGTTCATCCCCCAGCTGATCGGGGGCACGCACCCCGCGGCCTGGATCCTCGTCCTGGCCGGCGGCCTGCTCTACAGCGGAGGCGCCGTGGTCTACGGGGCGAAGCGGCCCGACCCCGCGCCGCGCTGGTTCGGGTTCCACGAGATCTTCCACTCGCTGACGATCGCGGCCTTCATCTGCCACTACATCGCGGTGTCGTTCGTCGTGTACTCCTCGGGCTGACACCGGGCCGCGGCGGTGCCGGCGGGCGCGGGGCGGGCGCGGTCCGCGTCACGATTCGCTCACGGGATGGGACGCCGGGGCGGAAACCCCCCGCCCCACGGCGCGTACCGGGCTAATTTGGAACCGGTTCTCCCGGCCGCCGCCGCGTGTCCGGGGATCCCCGTGAGGCGGCCGGAGACCACATCCCCCCGGGTCCGGCCGCCTCGCACTCCGGCACCCGCCCCCGCGACGGCCGAGGGGCGGACGGCAGCGAACGGTGGGCCCCGCCTGTGGCGGGGCCCACCGTTCGTGTTGCGAGCCGTCCGCTAGCAGCCGGGCAGGCGCTCGACCAGATAGGTCTCGACCTGGTCGAGTGCGACCCGCTCCTGCGACATCGTGTCGCGCTCCCGCACGGTCACGGCGTCGTCCTCAAGGGTGTCGAAGTCGACGGTCACGCAGAACGGCGTGCCGATCTCGTCCTGGCGGCGGTAGCGGCGGCCGATCGCGCCGGCGTCGTCGAACTCGACGTTCCACCGCTTGCGCAGCCGGGCGGCGAGGTCGCGGGCCTTGGGCGAGAGGTCGGTGTTGCGCGACAGCGGCAGCACCGCCGCCTTCACCGGCGACAGGCGCGGGTCGAGCCGCATCACCGCGCGCTTCTCCAGCTTCCCCTTGGCGTTGGGGGCCTCGTCCTCGCTGTAGGCGTCGAGCATGAAGGTCAGCAGCGCGCGGTCGACGCCGGCGGCCGGCTCGATCACGTAGGGGATGTAGCGCTCGTTGTTCTCCTGCTCGAAGAACGACAGGTCGGTGCCCGACGCCTCGGAGTGGGTCTTGAGGTCGTAGTCGGTCCGGTTGGCGACACCCTCCAGCTCGCCCCATTCGGCGCCCGCGAAACCGAACCGGTACTCGATGTCGACGGTCCGCTTGGAATAGTGCGAGAGCTTGTCCTTGGGGTGCTCGTACAGGCGCAGGTTGTCCTTTGCGATGCCCAGGTCGACGTACCACTGCAGGCGGGTGTCGATCCAGTACTGGTGCCACTGCTCGTCGTCGCCCGGCTTGACGAAGAACTCCATCTCCATCTGCTCGAACTCGCGGGTGCGGAAGATGAAGTTGCCCGGCGTGATCTCGTTGCGGAACGACTTGCCGATCTGGCCGATGCCGAACGGCACCTTCTTGCGCGCGCTCTGCTGCACGTTCATGTAGTTGATGAAGATGCCCTGCGCGGTCTCGGGCCGCAGGAAGGCCAGGCCGGTCTCGTCCTGCACCGGGCCCAGGTAGGTGCGCAGCAGGCCGTTGAACATCCGCGGCTCGGTGAAGGAGGACTTCGCGCCGCAGTTGGGGCAGGCGAGGTCGGCGAGGCCGGTGGCGGGCTCGCGGCCGTGCTTCTCCTCGTATGCCTCGAGGAGGTGGTCGGCCCGGAAGCGCTTGTGGCAGGACTGGCACTCGGTGAGGGGGTCGACGAACGCCTTGACGTGGCCGGACGCCTCCCAGACCTCGCGCGCCAGGATCACGCTGGAGTCGAGGCCGACGATGTCCTCACGCTCCTGGACCATGGAGCGCCACCACTGGCGCTTGACGTTGCTCTTCAGCTCGACACCCAGCGGGCCGTAGTCCCATGAGGCGCGCAGACCCCCGTAGATCTCGCTGGAGGGGTAGACCAGACCCCGCCGCTTGGCGAGGTTGACCAGGGTGTCCATAGCCTCTGACTTTGCGGCCATTGTTGTTCGACTCTCCATCCGGCTGGCGGTCGGCGGATCGCTCATCGCGATGCTCGTGTGTCACCTGACGGCGTCCCGCCGTCATGTGGACACAGCCTAGGACACCTACGGGCGGTGACGTGCACCAACGACGATACGCAGCCGAGGCGCCGGATCCGACCGATTAATCCCTGAAGGCCGGGTTCAGTGGGCGCGACCCGCCACGACCTCGAACGCGGTGGGTTCGTCGTGCGCCTCGGACAGCAGCGGCACGGCCGCCATGCGCACCTGGAAGTCCGACAGCGCGCGCCGGTAGTACCCCGGGCCGTCCCAGTCGGTCACCACGGTCCACAGCCCGGGCTCGTCGGCCGCCCGGCCGATCCACGAGCCCCGCATGCCCGGACGCGCGCGCAGCGCCTCCAGGGCCGTGGTGGCGCGCTCCACGAAGGCGTCGGCGTCCTCGGGGGCCACGGTGTAGCGGGTGATGACGATCACCGCCCCATCTTCTCACCCCGCGGCGGCGGCCGCGCACGCGTGTCGGCGGGGCCACCGTGGTCTACTGGTCCAGACCGGCAACCGATCGGAGGGGGACCGCACGTGGCGCTGACGTTCGAGATCGTCGTCGAGGGCACCGCGGGGGCCATCGCCGCCGAGCGTACCGGGGCCCACCGCGTGGAATTGGTGTCGTCCCTCGTCGATGGCGGTCTGACCCCCAGCCTGGGCATGGTGCGCACCACGCTCGACGCGGTGTCCCGGATCCAGGTGTACCCCATCATCCGCCCCCGCGGCGGTGACTTCGTGTACGACGAGCACGAGGTGGCCGCGATGGAGCGCGACATCCTCGCCTTCGCCGAGGAGGGCGTCCCCGGTGTCGTGCTCGGGGCGCTCACCCCGATGGGGGCGGTGGACCGGTCCGTGATGGAGCGGCTGCTGGCCGCGGCCGAGGGCCTCGCGGTCACCTTCCACCGCGCCTTCGACGTCGCGGCCGACCCGCGGGCCGCGCTGGACGACCTCATCACCCTCGGCGTGGACCGGGTGCTCACCTCCGGCCAGGAGGCCACCGCGGCCCAGGGATCGGCGCTGCTGGGCGAGCTCGTGCGGCGCGCCGAGGGGCGCATCACGGTCATGCCCGGCGGCGGGATCCGGCCCGACAACGCGGCGGGGCTGGTGATCGCCACCGGGGCCACCGAACTGCACTTCTCCGGTCAGGCCACCGTCCCCGCGCCGGCCGGCCACCGCAACCCGCGGGTGCGCATGGGCGCGGCCACGGTGCCGCCCGAGGACCGGCGCCGGGTGACGTCGGCGGAGCACATCGTGCAGATCATGATCGCCGCCCGCGACGGCGCCCGCCAGCGCGAGGCGGTGTCGGGCACGGGCTCGTGACCGCCCCTCGCGGCGCGGGCCGCGCCGCGAGGAAGGGTCGCTGCGGTCAGCCGTCGCCGAACACCCGGTCCACCACGCGGGCGGCGGCACTGCCGTCGTCCAGCGGGCAGAACCGCTCGGTGAACGCGGCGTACTTGCCCGCGTAGTCGGCCGCCACGGAGTCGATGCCCTGGAGCGCGCCGATCACGTCGTCGGACTCCAGCAGCAGCGGACCCGGCGCGGTCTCCTCGAAGTCGAAGTAGAACCCGCGCAGGTTGTCGCGGTAGCCCTCGATGTCGTAGGTGAAGAACAGCATCGGCCGGCCGGTGTTGGCGAAGTCGAACATCATCGACGAGTAGTCGGTGACCAGCACGTCGGTGACCAGGAAGAGCTCCATGATCTCCGGGTACAGCGAGACGTCGTAGACGAAGTCCTCGCCGACGATCGGCACGCTGTCGACCACCCGGGGGTGGCGGCGCACCAGCAGCACGTGGTCGTCGCCGAGCTTCTCGTACATCCGGCGCAGGTCCAGGTGCAGGTCGAGCTTGTGCTTGCCGCGCGTGTAGTACTTGTCGTCGCGCCACGTGGGCGCGTACAGCACGACCTTCTTGCCCTCGGGCAGGCCCAGGCGCGCGCGGGTGGCGGCCGCGATCGCGTCGCGGTCGGGCGAGAAGAAGATGTCGTTGCGCGGGTACCCGGTCTCCAGGATCTCCCCGTCGAACCGGAAGGCGCGGCGCAGGATGGGCGTGGCCCAGGGGCTGGGTGAGACCAGGTAGTCCCACTGCGCGGTCTCCCACGCCAGCTTCTCGTGGTAGTCGCGGGCCTTGCCGCGGATGTTCTCGATGTCGAAGCCGATGCGCTTGAGCATCGACCCGTGCCAGGTCTGCACCACGACCTGGCCGGGGCGGCGGGTGAACCAGGCGGGCTGGCGGGAGTTGGTCACGAGGTAGCGGGAGCGGGCCAGCGACTCGTAGAAGTCGCGCCCGTTGTGGCGCACCGCCGTGAGGTCGTCGGGCAGGTTCACCTGCCCGTCCTTGACCAGCCAGGACATCGCGTGGTCGGCCCAGCGCCCCTTGCGGCCGCGCAGCTCGGCGTAGATGCTGTGCGGGCTGTCGGAGAACTGCCGGCCGGTGTAGCTGTCGAAGAGGATCTCGTCGCGCAGCGGCTCCTCGCGCTGCGCGGGGTAGACGGTCTCGCGCAGGTTCTTCTGGGCGAACGAGCCGCGCTCCTCGGGGCGCAGGTCGGAGCCGACCTTGAGCACCGGGATCTCCGAGCCCGAGTCCTCGAACCCGAACTCGCGCTCGCGGGTCTGCATGCGCAGCGGCAGCCGCCGCACGAAGTCGGGGTCGATCTCGGCGCTGACGTCGCGGGCCTCGCCGCCCTCGGGGTGCACCCGCGCCCAGAGCTGGTAGCCGCCGGACGACAGCGGGAGGGTCCCCGACAGGGTCGGGATGCCGGCCGGCGTGAACGCGGCGGTGAACGCGCCGCCCTCGCGGTGCACGGCGACGGGGTGCTCCTCGTCGCGCCCCCGGGCCTTGAACACCAGCTCCATGCGGGCTTCGGCCGCGTAGTGGCCGGACAGCGACAGTTCGCGGCCGGCCCATCGGGCGTCCTGGATCACCGGGTGCGCCCACCCGGCGCGCAGCCGCAGGTGGCCGGTGCTGGTGCGCTGCACGGCGACCTCGTGGTGGCCGTCGCCGGCGGCGTGCGCGCGGACCTCGATCTCGTCGGGCAGCACCAGCGGCACCGCGTCGCCCGCGGGGGTGACCAGCGCCGCCTTCCAGTGCTCCTGGCGCAGCTGCCCGGGGCCTTCGTCGACGGCCTGGGCCAGCAGGTCGGCCACCGGCACACGGGCGGTGAACCGGCCCCCGGAGATGTCCAGCGGGTACTCCAGCCGCGCGGTCCCCGGCGAGCGGGTGAGGCGCAGCGCGCGGGACTCGGCGGCGGGCGGGGCCACCAGCTCGCCGGAGACCTCCAGTTCGGCGCGCCCGCCGGCGCTGTCGATCCGGTGCTCCACGACCCGGGCGCGCACGGGTTCGACCGCGATGGCGAGCTGGGAGTCGCGGTTCCAGATGGGCCGGATCCACACGTCGTCGGCGACCTTGCGGTAGGGCGGGCGCTCGGGGGGGCCGGCGACGGGGTTGGCGATGATGCGGCGCCGGACCAGGCCGCGGTTGATGACGACCAGCTCCAGCTTCCACTCCGTGGCCCGCCACTCCCCCGAGAGCCGCAGCCGGGAGGGGTCGACGCTGATCTCGAACCCGCCGTAGTCGTGGCGGGCGGCGTCGGGGAGGTCGGGCAGCCGGTACTCGGCCGCGTGCAGGACCTTGACGGGGACGGGGATGCGGCGGCCGCTGTCGGTGTTGACCGCGAAGGCCACGAGCTGCTGCTGCCAGCGGCGCCCCGCCCGCAGGTTGAGGATGCCCACGCGCCCGCCGACCACCAGCCGGCCGTCGCGCCATTCGATGCGCTCGGTCTTCTGGCGCACCTTCAGCTCGGCGTCGAGCCGGTAGACCTCGCGCGGGATCTGCGCCTCGGGGTCTTCGAAGAAGGGGTAGCGGATGAAGTAGTGCAGGCCGCGCCGGACCACCGGGGCCTTCTTCAGCTCCACGCTCTTCTGGAAGGTGATGGCCTCCAGCAGGCGCTCGGCCTGGCGCTTGCGCACCAGGACGTAGTTGAGCCGGTGCACCGGCGGGAGGGAGTCGAGCACCTTGCGGCCGACGGTGTCGAGGTAGGCGTTGACCAGGTCGAAGAAGCGTTCGCGCGCGTCGGGCCCGGCGTCGTCGAGGCGCAGCAGCACCGAGCGGACGTCGGTGCGCAGGGTGCGGCCGTCCCACAGGTCGCGGTCGGCGCCGCTGAGCGAGGCGGACAGCTCGGTGACGGCGGTGAGGCGGCGGGCCAGGGCGGCGGCCTCGCTCAGGTCCTCCCCGGAGGGCCGGTCGCGGACCAGGTACACCGGGGCGGGCAGGACGTCGATGGCGCCCGCCGAGAACAGCATCCGGACGACGGCGAGGTCGCTGTCAGCGTCGGTCGCCAGCGTCTCGCTCTCGGGAACGCGGTCCCAGAAGGAGCGGCGCCAGAGCTTGTTGCCGTAGAGCCGGTCGGCGAGCAGCGAGACGGTGGCGTGCACGTCGACGCCGGTGCGGCCCTTGGCGAAGATCTTCCGGTGGGCGCCGGAGGGGCGCGCCCCGAGGTCGTTGAACCGGTAGACGTTGCCGGTGGCGAGGTCGGAGCCGGAGGACTCCAGGGCGTCGGTGAGGTAGCCCAGGGCGTAGCCGGTCAGCGTGTCGCCGCCCGCGACGAACATCAGGTACTCCCCGGCCGACGCGGACGCCCCGATGCGGCGCGCTTCGGCGTGGCCGGCTGCGGTCGTCGCGTGCAGGCTCGCGGTGAGGCCCGCGGGCGGGTCGGCGGCGAAGCGGCGAGCGGTGTCGAGGCCCTCGGTGCGGGCGCTCTCGACCGCCTCGCTGTCCTCGTCCTCGCCGCCTTTGTCCTGTTCGTCGTCGGCGTCGGCCGCGGCGGTATCGACGTCGTCGGCACTGTCGGGCTCGCCCGTATCGGCGCCGTCGCCCGCGGGGGCGGCGTCCGGAGCCGGCGCGGCAGGGGCGTGGGCCACGGGTACGAGGACGACCTCGGTCCCACCGGGCGCACGGTCCTGCCGGCCCAGGGAGTCCAGGCAGTCTTGCAGATGCGGCTCGGTGACGTCGAAGGTGACGATGACGCTGAGCTTCGGCACGGAAAACAGTCTCCCGGTGTGTCTTCTGCGGAGCGGGTTCACAGAGACCGGGCGGTGGTGCGCCCGGTGGCAGTGGAGGGCCAACCTAGGTCACCGTGAGTAAGTGACCGGTAAACCCCTGTCGCGAACCCGGGGTCCCGGACCGGAACCGACCGCCGCTACAAAAATAGCCGCAGCCGCGAGTGCCGAGGCGCGCGCCACCACCGTGGACGTGCATTCTCCCCCGATCTTGACCGAAATGCTCCCGTGGCGAGACGGCGCACGCGCGCCGCCGCGCACCCCGCGGCGCGCGGCGGAATCCCGGGGGCGGTCGTGCGCGTCGCGCGGCGGGGTCCGGGGAGGGGCCCGTGCCCGGTGCGGGGCCCGGGGAGCGGCCGCGCACCCGTGCGGCCGAGTCCCGGTGAGAGGTCGTGCGCGCGGGGGCGTTGGCCATAGGCTTCGTGCGGGGCCGCCGCCGGGCGGATTCCCCCGCACCACAGCGCACGAGCAGGCCGGAGGAGCCGCGTGTCAGCCAAGGGCAGGAAGCCGCGCAAGAACCGTCCGAACCGCCCTGCCGGAGGCGGACCGACCGGAGGCGGCGCCGGCGGATCCGGCCGCCCGTCCCGGCCCCTGCCGCGCGGGGACAGCTTCTACACCCCCGACGCCGGCCCGCTGCGCGCGGAGATCGAGCGGCGCAGCGCGGTACCCCTGGTGTGGCTGCACAACGCCCCGCGGTGGGTCCTGCCGCTGGCCATGGCCGCGGTATTCGTCTCGGGGCTGCTGCTGGCGGGGCTCGCGGGGGCGCTGCTCCTGGCGCTGCTGGCGGCGTTCTTCGGCTGGCTGGCCTTCCTGGCCTGGCCGGGCCTGCGGGGCGGCGAGCGCGCCATGCGCGTGGTGGTCGTGGCCACGCTGCTGGCGCTCGGCCTCCTGCAGAGCGGCCTCTTCTGAGGCGGGCCGGCCGCGCCGGCGGATGACGGCGCGGGCACTGGCCCGTGGCCGGGCACGAGGCGGGGCCCCGGTGCGCGCGGGTGTCCACGTCCTCCGGGCCGCCGGGCGTCCGCCGGACCTCCTTCGGGCAGCGGGCCGCGCCCGCCGGGCCGGGACCCGCGCACACGGGTCATCCCCCTGAGGTCGCACCGCGACGGCCGCGGCCGATGTCCCGCCACGGCCCGCTCCCGCCCGCAGCCGCAGGCCGTTCGGCCCGGCCAGGGGGGGACGGGTCACCGCACGCCCGAATGACGGCCCCCGCCGACACGGCACTAACGGACATATGGCACGCTGGTGACTATTTTGACAATCATTTTCGTTTTCGGCACACTTGACACGTGTCCGCGCAACTGACCGGAATCCGGAACTCGCCCGCTTCCTCAGGGGCGTCCCGCGATCCGGACGCACCGCCCGCCTTCAGCGTCTCCGGCGCCGTGGTGGCCTACGACCGCACGCCCGTGCTCCACGGGGTCTCCCTCGACATCCGGGCGGGCGAGGTGGTCGCCATCCTCGGCCCCAACGGCTCGGGCAAGTCCACGCTCATGCGCGCCATGCTGGGCATCACACCGCTGGCCGCCGGGCGCGTCGAGGTGCACGGCACCGCTCTGCACCGCTTCCGCGACTGGGGCCGGATCGGCTACGTCCCACAGCGGCTCTCCGCGGGCGGGGGCGTGCCCGCGACCGTGGCGGAGATCGTGGCGTCCGGGCAGGTCGCGCGGCGCCGGCGGCTGCGCCCCGCCACCCGCGGGGACCGCACGGCGGTCGCCGACGCGCTCGCCGCGGTCGGGCTCGCCGACCGCGCACACCACTCGGTCCACGAACTGTCCGGCGGCCAGCAGCAGCGGGTGCTCATCGCCCGCGCCCTGGCCGGGCGCCCCGACACCTTCGTCATGGACGAGCCCATGGCCGGCGTCGACTCCGACAGCCAGCGCGCGCTCGCCGACACCATCACCCGGCTGTCCGGCGACGGCGCGACCGTCGTGCTCGTCCTGCACGAGCTCGGCCCGCTCGAACCGCTCATCGGGCGGGGCGTGGTGCTGTCCGCGGGCTCCGTCGTCCACGACGGGCCGCCGCCGAGCCCCACCGGCGCGTGCGCCCGGCCCGGCCACGAGCACCAGCACCCCCACCCCGGAGACGCGTCGCGCCCGCCCGCGCTCCCCGCCATCGACGTCCCCCGCTACGAATGACCGAGGCCCCATCGTGATCGAGATGCTCCAGCCGGACTTCATGCGCCGGGCGCTGATCGCCGCGGCGCTGGTCGGCCTGGTCGCCCCGGTCATCGGCACCTTCCTGGTGCAGCGCCGGCTCGCGCTGCTGGGCGACGGCATCGGGCACGTGGCGCTGACGGGGGTTGCGCTGGGCTTCCTCACCGGCACCGCGCCGGTGCTCACCGCCGCGGTCGTCGCCGCCCTCGGCGCGGCCCTCATCGAACTCGTGCGGGTGCGCACCCGCACGAGCGGCGACGTCGCGCTGGCCCTGCTGTTCTACGGCGGCATCGCCGGCGGCGTGCTGCTCATCGGGCTGGCGCCGGGCGCCTCCACCGCCACCCTGACCTCCTACCTCTTCGGCTCGGTGTCCACGGTGAGCACCGAGGACGTCTACACCGTCGCCGCGCTGGCGGTCGTCGTGCTCGGCGTGATCGGCTACTTCGGCCGCGAGCTGTTCGTCCTGTGCCAGGACGAGGACGTCGCCCGCGCCCACGGGCTGCCGGTGCGGTTCCTGAGCCTGGTCATCGCCATCACCGCGGCGCTGACCGTCGTGCTGGCCATGCGGGTGGTGGGCGTGCTGCTGGTGAGCGCGCTGATGGTGGTGCCGGTCGCCGCCGCCCAGCAGCTCACCCGGAGCTTCCGGGTCACGATCGGCCTGGCCATGGCGGTCGGGGTGGTGGCCGCCCTCGGCGGGCTGTCCACCGCCTACTATGTCGATGTCGCGCCGGGCGCGGCCATCGTGCTGATCGCCCTGGCCGTCTTCTGCGCCGCCGTCGGGGCCGGGTACCTGGTGCGCGGTGCACGCGGCCGGAGCCGCGCCCCCCTGGGCGGCGGCACGGCCGCTACGGTCGGTACGATGCCCCAGACCGAGCGGGGGAGCGTTTCCACATGAGTACACGACGCGAGGCCGTACGACAGGCCCTGAACGAGAGCACCGGCTTTCGCAGCGCGCAGGACCTCTATGCGGACCTGCGCTCCGAAGGCTCCAAGATCGGGCTCACCACCGTCTACCGGGCGCTTCAGGCGCTCAGCGACTCCGGTGAGATCGACGTGCTGCGCACCGACGAGGGCGAGGCCGTCTACCGCGCGTGCCTGACCGAGTCGCACCACCACCACCTGGTCTGCCGCCGCTGCGGCAAGGCGATCGAGGTCGAAGGGCCGACCGTGGAGAAGTGGGCCGAGGCGGTCGGCGCGCAGCACGGCTTCAGCGACATCTCGCACACCGTCGAGGTCTTCGGCACCTGCGCCGCCTGCCGGGCGGCGCTGTCGTCGACCGGCTGACCGCGGCGACGCCGGCGTGGGCGGCCGTGCCCGGAGCGCTCCGGGCACGGCCGCCCACGTGTATTCCGGCGGGCCGCCGCCGAGCGGACGGCGCGGACACGCGTCCCGACGCCACCGAGCGGCCGGAGGGGGCGGCGCGTCCCCGAGGCCGCCGTTCCGATGCGGTCCGGCGGCGCACGGTCAGCGCAGCGGCTCCAGGTCGGGGCGCTTGGCGGTACGGCCGTCGCCCGATGAGCGGCCGGTGAGGCGGCGGCCGATCCACGGCACCAGGAACTCCCGTGCCCAGTGCAGGTCGGCCTGGCGGGCCAGCCGCCAGTCGGGGGCCGGCAACGCCGGCCACGGCTCGTCCCACTCGCCCTCAGCGGGCACCCCCAGCACCTCGCAGGCCCGCAGCGCGAGCCGGCGGTGGCCTTCGGCCGACATGTGCAGCCGGTCCTCGCTCCACGCGCGGGGGTCGTGCAGCGCGGCCATGCCCCACAGGTCGACGACCGGGCAGCCGTAGCGGTCGGCGATGGCCCGCACGTGCATGTTGTAGGTGGCGATCCTGCCGCGCAGGTGCCGCATGACCGGCTGGGAGACGGTGTCGGCACCGGTGAAGACGACCACGGTCGCGCCCGTGGCCGTCAGCCGCCGCAGCGCCCCCTCGAACACCCGCGCGACCAGATCCGGGTCGCCGCCGGGGCGGAGGATGTCGTTGCCGCCCGCGCAGAAGGTGACGAGGTCGGGACGCAGCTCGACCGCGCGCGGGAGCTGGTCCTCGATGATCTGCCGGATCAGCTTGCCCCGCACGGCGAGGTTGGCGTAGCGCACCTCGGTGCCGGTATCGGCGAGGTGCTCCGCCAGCCGGTCGGCCCATCCCCGGTACCGGACGCGCGGCGTCCCGGCGCCGTCGGGGTAGGGGTCGTCCATCCCCTCCGTGAAACTGTCACCGAGGGCCACATAGGAGATGACGTCCTGCCTGATGTCGAAGCCGCTCATAGCAGACGACTATGCACCCCGGACCCGTGGTTACGCGACAGTAGGTTCCGCTTCCGGACACAGATGTATCCGGCATCACCCCGCCGACCCCGACGGGGAGGGCTCGACGGAGTTGGGGACGGCTCCGCCGTAGCGGCGGTCGCGGCTGGCGTAGATCTCGCAGGCGTGCCAGAGGTGGCGGCGGTCGAAGTCGGGCCAGAGGGTGTCGAGGAACACGAACTCGGCGTAGGCGGACTGCCAGAGGAGGAAGTTGGAGAACCGCTGCTCGCCGGAGGAGCGCACGAACAGGTCGACATCGGGGATATCGGGCTCGTCGAGGTACTTGGCGAGGGTGGCCTCGTTGATGCGGTCGGGGTTGATGCGGCCCGCGGCCGCGTCGCGCGCCATCGCCGCCGCGGCGTCGGTGATCTCGGCGCGGCCCCCGTAGTTGACGCAGAACTGGAGGGTGAGCGCGGTGTTGTCCTTGGTCCTCTCCTCGGCCGACTCCAGCTCGGAGATGACGCTCTTCCACAGCCGCCCCCGGCGCCCCGCCCAGCGGACCCGGACGCCCATGGCGTCCAGCTCATCGCGGCGGCGCCGGATGACCTCGCGGTTGAAGCCCATGAGGAACCGCACCTCGTCGGGCGAGCGCTTCCAGTTCTCGGTGGAGAACGCGTAGGCCGAGATGTTGCGGATGCCCAGCTCCAGCGCGCCTTCGATGACGTCGAAGAGGGAGCTCTCCCCCGCCTTGTGGCCCTCGGTGCGCGGCAGCCCCCGCTCCTTGGCCCAACGGCCGTTGCCGTCCATGACGACGGCCACGTGCCGCGGGATGAGTTCGGCGGGCAGCTCCGGGGGGCGCGCCCCGCTGGGGTGCGGTGTGGGCGGCCGGTATCCCCGCGAGGGATCTGACGAAGAGGTGAACAGGCTCAAGAACGCTCCACAAGACGCAGAGATCGGATTCCGTTTTCCAGGTGCCACTGGAGGTAGGCGGCCACCAGGCCGCTGCACTCGGTGCGGTGCCGGTCCTCGCTGGCGTCGGCCGCCGTCCAGTCGCCGCCCAGCAGCGCCGACATCAGCCGGGTGGACTCGGGGGCCGGAGCGGTGGAGCCGTGCGGCCGGCACACCGTGCACACCATGCCGCCCGCGTGCACGGCGAAGGCGCGGTGCTCGCCCCGCGAGCCGCAGCGCGCGCACTCCGCCAGCGCCGGGGCGTACCCGGCGACCGCCAGCGACCGCAGCAGGTAGGCGTCGAGGACCAGCCGGGGGTCGTGACCGCCCTCGCCGAGGGTCCGCAGGGCCCCGATCAGCAGCAGGAACTGGCGCAGAGCGGGGTCCTTCTCGACCACGATGATCTTCTCGGCGGTCTCCAGCATGGCCGTCGCCGCAGTGTAGCGGGGGTAGTCGGTGACGATCGACTCCCCGTAGGCGCGCACGGTCTCGGCCTGGGTGACGACGTCGAGCGTGCGCCCGGTGTACAGCTGGAGATCGACGTGGCTGAAGGGCTCCAGCCGGGCGCCGAAGCGCGACTTGGTGCGCCGCACGCCCTTGCCGACCGCCCGGACCAGCCCGGTCCGGCGGGTCAGCAGCGTGACGATGCGGTCGGCCTCGCCCAGCTTCTGGGTCCGGAGGACGACCGCCTCGTCACGGTAAAGGCTCACCCGTCCATTGTCGCGGATGCGCGGGCCGCGGTGTGCACAACAGGCAGCGGCGCGAAGGTGCGGCGCGGTGCCGACCCGGAGTTTCGGCCCCGCGGCGCGCAACGCGGGGTGTCCGCTGTCACCGGTCGTGAGCGCCCCCGCCCCCCGCCCGCCCCTCCCGGGCGCGGCCCCGGCATCGCGCACCGCCGTGAACTGGGACATCTCACATCAATCTCCCCTTCCGCCGCATTTTGCTCTACGATCTCGCGCGGGTAACGACACGCCCGGCAACGCATCCCCAGCCCCGACCGAAATGGAGCCGACGCCCATGGCGCGAGGACGACGGAGATACCGAAAACAGCGGGGCGAGCAGCCGCGCGCGCAACGCCGCCGCGACGCAGCCGAGGACCGGCGCCCGCGCCGCCGCTGGAACACGTCGCTGATAGCCGCCCTGGCCGCCGTACCGGTTGGCCTCGGGCTGGCCGCCTCACTCGTCCTGGCCGCCACGCCGCAGGGCCAGGGCCAGTCGGGGACCGCGGCGTCCGGCGCGTTGTCCGACGACCTGCTGCCCCCCGCGGACTCCGGCGACGACTTCTTCGCCCGGGACGACTCCTACACACCCGATCCGGACGAGCCGAGCCCCGAGCGCCCCCCGCGGCCCGACGGTCCCGCACAGGCGGACGGCACCATCACCGCCCCCGCGTCCCCCGCCCCCGAGGACACCCCCGATGCCCCTGAGACCCCCGACGAGCCCGCGGATCCCGCCCCCGGCGGCGGGTCCGGCGCCTCGGAACTGGCGCAGGAGGTCGTCTCCCTCACCAACGCCGAGCGCGAAGAGGCCGGCTGCGGCCCGGTGCGCGTGGACGACGACCTCACCCTGGCTTCGCAGCGGCACAGCGAGGACATGGCCGAACGCGACTACATGGCGCATGACACCCCCGAGGGCATCGGCCCGGCCGAGCGCGCGCTGGAGGCCGGCTACAGGGCCTGGTCCGGCGAGAACGTCGCCGCCGGCTACACCTCCGCCGAGGCCGTGATGGAGGGCTGGATGAACAGCCCCGGCCACCGCGCCAACATCCTCAACTGCGACAACACCGCGATCGGCGTGGGCGAGTCCGACGCCCGGTGGGCGCAGAACTTCGGTCGCGACTGATGCGCCCCTTGTCCGCGGCCCGGCTCCGGGCCGCGCTTTCAGGACGAAAACCCGTGGAACGGGCACGGCGCCGCCTGCTAGGTTCTCGCCCGTGAACATGACCCTCGGAGACGCCTTCAAC
Source organism: Nocardiopsis mangrovi (assembly GCF_042653925.1). Taxonomy (NCBI): domain Bacteria; kingdom Bacillati; phylum Actinomycetota; class Actinomycetes; order Streptosporangiales; family Nocardiopsidaceae; genus Nocardiopsis; species Nocardiopsis mangrovi. The sequence continues at coordinate 306,378 of NZ_JBHSFQ010000002.1, read as the reverse complement.
CGGCGCAAGAAGCTCTCGTCCGACCTCCAGAGCTGGATCAACCGGCTCAACGTCGCCGGCTCCGAGCGGCGCACCTACCGGACCGCCACCCTGGAGGGCGACGCCGCGTACCGCCCCGAGCCGGGCACGGAGAAGGCCACCACGCGCAGCTACACGGTCGCGGAGTGCCGCGAACGGATCGACGCGATCCTCGCCGAGGACGAGCGGCTGGCGCTGCGCATCTCACGCACCAACCAGCAGGCCCGGGCCGAGATCGAGGACCTGAACGGCGACGTCCGGCTGCTCACGATCCCGGAACTGCTCGTCCTCAAGAGCGACACCATCCCCAAGCTGGAGCAGGCCGCCCGCGCGGTCCCGGTGCGCGCCGACAACGTCGGCGTCGTCGACTCCGGCGGCGACTGGGTGCGCTACCGCACCGTCAAGCGGGTCGAGCGCAAGCGCGAGTCCTTCAGCGACAAGGGGCTGAAGGTCGAGGAGACCGAGCTGCTCGGCTTCGACATCGTGGAGGTCACCGACTACGGGCTGCCCCAGCGCGGCCAGTGGGACGAGATCGACCGGATCGGCGAATTCGCCCAGCGGGTGAAGCAGGCGATCAACCGCGCCAACAAGACGGAGCTGGCCGAGTTGGACTGACGTCCCCGCCGGCTCCCCTCAAAGCAGCGGGGCCGGGGCACCGAAGTTTTGGTTTGCAAAAGGTAGCGGCGTAGCACGTCTTCCCGCCTATCCGCCTACCACTCACTCAGAAGGTGTGTCCGTTGCATACCCGTAGCGCGCGGCCCGACGCCGCGTTCGTCATCGGTACCCGGTAACACGTTTCCGGTAGACGGTAACAACCACTGAATGGGCCACCAAACGCCCAGGCCAGCCCCGGTTCCCGCCCTTTTCCCATCGGCGGTCGGCTCTCCGGGGGATCCTCCGGAGAGCCGACCGCCGCATGTACCGCGCACGGGGGTCTCCCTGCGCGGCGGACCATGGGCACGGGCAACGGGCCGCGCGACTCCGGCGGCCCGGGATCGGCCGGGCCGGCGCGGCCGCGCGGCCGCCTCGGTACGGAGTGGGTCAGCCCTTGGCGCGGTGGGCCTGGCCGACGGCGCTGCACACGGCCTTCAGGGAGGCCGCGGTGATGTTGTGGTTGAGGCCGACGCCCCACACGGTGCGGCCGTCGATGTCGGCTTCGACGTAGGCGGCGGCGCGGGCGTCGCTGCCCTCGCTGAGCGCGTGCTCGACGTAGTCGACCACGCGGACCTTGATGTCGATCCCGGCCAGCGCGTCGCAGAACGCCGAGAGCGGCCCCGGGCCGCTGCCCGTGATCTCCCGGATCTCCCCCTGGACCCGCACGTCGGCGGCGATGCGGTAGGTGCCGTCGGAGTCGGTCTGCGAGCGGTGCGCCAGGAAGCCCACCGGCCCGTTGTCGGCCAGGTAGGCGTCGGTGAAGATCTCCCAGATGCGCTCGCCGTCGAACTCGCCGCCCTCGGCGTCGGTGTAGGCCTGGACCTTGTGCGAGAAGTCGATCTGGAGCCGCCGGGGCAGGTCCAGCGCGTGGTCGCGCTGGAGGATGTAGGAGACCCCGCCCTTGCCGGACTGGCTGTTGACCCGGATGACGGCCTCGTAGTCGCGGCCGACCTCCTTGGGGTCGATCGGCAGGTAGGGGACCCGCCACGGGTACTCCGCAACGGGCACGCCGGCCTCGGCGGCGTCGCGCTCCAGGGCGGCGAGGCCCTTCTTGACGGCGTCCTGGTGGGACCCGGAGAACGCGGTGTAGACGAGGTCGCCGCCGTAGGGGTGGCGCGGGGCCACGGGCAGCTGGGTGCAGTGCTCGACGACGCGCCGGATCTCGTCGATGTCGGAGAAGTCGATCTGCGGGTCGACGCCCTGGCTGTAGAGGTTCATGCCCAGGGTGACGAGGTCGACGTTGCCGGTGCGCTCGCCGTGCCCGAACAGGCACCCCTCGACCCGGTCGGCGCCGGCCAGGACGCCCAGTTCGGCGGCCGCGATGCCGCTGCCGCGGTCGTTGTGGGGGTGGACCGACACGCAGACGAACTCGCGCCGGGTCAGGTTGCGGCTCATCCACTCGATCTGGTCGGCGTAGACGTTGGGGGTGGCGCGCTCGACGGTGGCCGGCAGGTTGAGGATGATCTCGCGGCCGGGGCCGGGTCGCCACTCGTCCATGACGGCCTCGCAGACCTCCAGGGCGAAGTCGAGCTCGGTGTCGATGAAGATCTCGGGCGAGTACTCGTAGCCGAAGTGGGCGGTGTCGCCGAGGTACTGCTCGGCGAAGCGCATCACGTGGCGGGTGCCCTCGACCGCGATGGCCTTGCAGGCGTCGCGGTCGACGCCGAACACGACCCGGCGGAACTCCGGCGCGGTGGCGTTGTACAGGTGCACGGTGGCGCGCTCGGCGCCGACCAGGCTCTGCACGGTGCGCTCGATCAGGTCCTCGCGGGCCTGGGTCAGCACCGAGATCTGGACGTCGGCGGGGATGCGGCCGGTCTCGATCAGGCCGCGGACGAAGTCGAAGTCGGTCTGGCTGGCGGCGGGGAACCCGACCTCGATCTCCTTGTAGCCCATGCGGACCAGCAGGTCGAACATCTCGCGCTTGCGCTCGTGGTCCATCGGCTCGATCAGCGCCTGGTTGCCGTCGCGCAGGTCGGTGGAGAGCCAGCGGGGCGCCGCGGTGATGGTCTTCGAGGGCCACGTGCGGTCGGCGAGGTCGATCGCCGGGAACGGACGGTAGCGCTGGAAGGGCATACCGCTGGGCTGCTGCTGCGGGACCATGGTGGAAGAGGCTCCTCTGGAGGGTTGCTCGCACTGTCGTGGCCGACGAAGAACACGCCGATTTCCCGCGGCGAGGGAGCCGACCGTTTAACGACCCCCGCCGCGGCCACTAAGGAGGAGCAGCTCACGCAGCATGACGCCACTTACGTTAGCAGATGGCGGGCTTGTCCCGCCAAACGGCGGTCGCCCGGACGGCCGCCCGACCTGGGCGGGCGCGGGTGCGGGTGCGCGGACGCCGCCGCACCGCCCCGCTCCGGCGTGGCGGCGGCTACCGCGGGTCCTGCGCCGCCAGGGCGGCGGGCAGGTCGCCGCGCGCGGTCACGGGCCGGGCGGCGTGTCCCGATGCCGTCTCGGCCGCCGTGGCGCCCAGCCCGGTCAGCGCCGCGTGCGCCTGGGCGTCGGGCAGGGTGTTGATCCAGCGCAGCCAGAGGTCCGCGTGCCCCGCCGCCGACAGCGTGCCGAAGGCCCGGAAGCGGGCGATGCCGCCGTCGGGGTAGACGTCCAGCCGCAGCCGGGTCGCCGCGCGGGGCCGGTCGACGACGAACCGGTGCCGGGTGTCGGGGCGGACGCCGGTGCGGTCGAGCAGGGTGAACCAGGAGCCGGGGTCGGCGGGGTCCGCCGCCGTGGTGTCGCACGCGCTGACCCGCACCGCGCCGGGGGCGTTGAACAGGAAGTAGGAGGTGTCGACCTCCAGCAGCCGCGCCTCGCCCGCTGCCGCGAGGGCGATCTCGACGTGGTCGTTGCCGTCGTCGCGGCGGCGCGCGTTCTCCCAGCCCTCCCCCATGGAGCGGGTGAGCCCGGGGGCGATCACGTTGGTGGGCGAGGAGTAGAACTCGTTGCTGCACGCGACCACACGGCCCCCGTTCTCCAGCGCGGCCAGGTCGAGGCCGCCGGTGACGAGCAGGCGCGGGTCGGCGACGGCTTCGCCGTGCACCCGGAAGCGCGCGATACCGCCGTCGGGGTACATGGTCAGCCGCAGGTGGGTGTAGCGGTGGCCGTCGTGCACCTCGAAGGCGTTGGCGGTGTCGCCGGCGACCGGTGAGCGGGGGACGAGCGTGGTCCACTCGGCGGCGTCGAGGTCGGCGGGCGCGGGATGGCCGTCGAGCCCGGCCGCCTCCACCGACACCTCGGGCGGGAAGTTGCCGGTGAACCAGGCGGTGTCGACGACGACGCCGCGCACGATCCCGGGGACGCCGAGCCGGACGACCGCGTGGTCGTGGCCGGGGGTGCGCCGGCGCCGGGTCTCCCAGCCGTCGTAGACCTTGCCCTTGTGCCCGAAGGCCGCGGGGTCGAAGCCGGCGGGGCCGGGCTTGATCAGGTTCTCCCGCTCGGCGAAGGACTCGTCGTTGGCGTGGACGACGGCGCCGCCGTGGCCGCGGAGGGCGAGGTCGGGGTACCGCAGGAACTCCTGGCCGCTCACGTGCTGCTCCATCTCCTCGTCGGACGGGCTCTCGGGCCGGGCGGCGGGTGCCGCCCGGCCCGAGAGGGACCGCGGTCAGGGTACGGGGTCGGGCAGCGGCTCGAACTCCTTGACGGCGTCGATGGCGGGTCCGTGCGGGGTGTTGGCCTCGCGCTCGATCATGATCTCCACCAGGACCGGGCGCGATGTGCTCACGGCCTGCTTGCGCGCCCATTGCAGGGCGTCGCGGATCTCGCCCGGAGCGGAGACCCGGCGGCCGGAGCAGCCGTAGGCCTCCATGATCTTGACGTTGTCGGTGCCGACCTCGTCGTAGTGGATGTCGACCTGGAAGTTCATGTCGAAGGGGATCTCGGCCTGGCGGATCAGGCCGAGGTACTCGTTATTGATCATGATGAGGACGATGGGCACGTCGTACTGGGCGCCGACGGCGAGTTCCTCGACCATGTACTGGAAGCCGTAGTCGCCGACGACGCCGACCACCTCGGCGTCGGGCTCGGTGTCCTTGAGGGCCTTCTTGACGCCGATCGCCGCGGGGATCTCCCAGCCCAGCGGGCCGGCCTGGCCGCAGATCTGGTAGTGGCGCGGCTTGTGGGCCTTCTGGTGCTGGCCGCCCCAGATCTGGTAGAGGCCGATGGCGGTGACGAAGTAGGTGTCGGGGTCGAAGACCTCGTTGATCTCCTTGTAGACGCGCGGGGCCTTGATGGGGACGGTGTCGAAGTCCTCGCGGCGGCCGAGGGTCGCCTTGAGCTCGTTGACCCGCGCCACCCACGCCCCGGGGGCGCGGCGCGGCCCCCGCGCGCGGGCCCGCTCGGCCAGGGCGCGCAGGAACAGGCGGGCGTCGGAGACCACGCCCAGATCGGGTTCGAAGACCTTGCCGATCTGGGTGGGTTCGATGTCGACGTGGATGAACGCGCGATCGCCGCGGTAGACGTCGAGGACGCCGGTGTGGCGGTCGCCGAAGCGCGCGCCGACGGCCAGCACGAGGTCGGACTCCAGGAAGGAGGCGTTGCCGTAGCGCTGGGAGGTCTGCACCCCGGTCATCCCGGAGTACAGCGGGGAGTCCTCGTCGAAGCCGCCCTTGCCCATGAGGGTGACCTGGACGGGGATGCCGAGGTACTCGGCCACCTCCTTCAGCTCCTCGGCGGCGTCGGCGATGATGACGCCGCCGCCGGCCAGGATCAGCGGGCGCTCGGCGGCCAGCAGCAGGTCCAGGGCGCGGTCGACGCGCGGGAGGTGGGGCTCCACGGCGGCCACGGGCAGCGGGGCGTCGATCGCGGGGTCGTACTCGATGGTCCGCTGGGAGATGTCGAGCGGCAGGTCCACCAGGACCGGCCCGGGCCGTCCCTCGCGGGCGATCCGGAACGCCTCGCGGAAGATCCACGGGGCCTGCCCGGCCTCCTTGAGCTGCACGGCCCATTTGGTGACGGGCTTGGCGATCTCGACGATGTCGACCGCCTGGAACGCCTCCTGGTGCAGCCGGGTGGACACCGCCTGGCCGGTGATGCACACGATGGGGATCGAGTCGGCGAGGGCGGTGTAGAGGCCGGTGATCATGTTGGTGCCGGCGGGGCCCGAGGTGCCGATGGCGACACCCACCTTGCCGGTGGTGCGGGCCCATCCGTCGGCCATGTGGGTGGCGCCCTCCTCGTGGCGCACGACGAGGTGCTCGATCCCCCCGACCTCGTCGAGGGCCTTGTAGAGGGGCAGGATGGCCGCGCCGGGGCAGCCGAAGGCGGTGTCGACGCCTTCGGACTTGAGGACCTGGACGACGGCGTTCATCGCGGGCATCTGTACCATTCGAATGAACCCTTCAGTGCTAGGGGGGTTGCGGGTCCGCCAGCGGGAACCTGGGTGCGGCCAACACCCGGGCCACCGGACCTCGCGCGGAGTACACGTCAGCCGCGAGGGCCGGCCGGCCAGTCCCGCCGGCGGATTCCGTCTTTCGCGGATGCCGGTCAGTCGGCGGTCGCCGACAGCTCCAGGACGATCTTCAGCAGCGCCGAGTGGTCCAGGCCGCCGTGGCCCTGCGCCTTGAGCGCGCCGACGAACTGCGCCACCAGGGCCCCGAGCGGGATCGCGACCCCGGCCTCGCGGGCGGCGGTCGTCACGATCTTCATGTCCTTGTCGTGCAGGGCGATCCGGAACCCCGGCTCGAAGTCGCGGGCGCGCATGGCGTCGCCCTTGCGGGTGAGCACGGTGCTGCCGGCCAGGCCGCCGTTGAGGACCTTCAGCCCGGCCTCGGTGTCGACCTCGTGCGCCTCCAGGAAGACCAGGGCCTCGGCGACGAGTTGGATGTTGCCGGCCACGATGAGCTGGTTGGCGGCCTTGACCGTCTGCCCGGCGCCCGAGGGGCCGACGTGGACCGGGGTGGTGCCCAGGACGCCGAACACCGGCTCGGCGGCGGCGAACACCTCGGCGTCGCCGCCGACCATGATGGACAGCTTGGCCTCGATGGCGCCGGCCTCGCCGCCGCTGACCGGGGCGTCGAGGACCCGGAAGCCCTGCCGCTCCCCTTCGGCCGCCACCGCGCGGGAGACGTCGGGGCGGATGGTGCTCATGTCGATGACGAGGGCGCCGGGGGCCGCGTTGGCGAACACGCCGTCGGGGCCCAGGAGGACGGCTTCGACGTCGGGGGAGTCGGGGACCATTGTGATGACGGTGTCGGCGCCGTCGACGGCCTCGGCGATGGTGGCGGCGGCGCGGCCGCCGTTGGCGGCGAGCTTTTCGGCGGACTGGGGGCTGAGGTCGTAGCCGGTGACGCGGTGGCCGGCGGCGGCGAGGTTGACGGCCATGGGCAGGCCCATGATGCCGAGCCCGATGAAGGCGATGGTGCGCGCCTGGGACATGTGGTTTCCCTTCGATGCGGCGGGTTCGTGGCGGGGTCGCGGTGGGGCGGGGCGGGCGGATCCGTGCCGGCGGGCGGTGCGGTGCCCGGGGCCGGCCGGCGGCGCCCCGCCGGGCGGCCCGTGGCGGGGCGGTCCGTGGCGGAGCCGGTCGTGGCGGAGCGGGGGCGGTGGTCAGCCGGTCTTCAGCCAGCCGAAGCTGTCGGCACTGGGCACGGTCGGCGCGTACTCCAGCCCGACGCGGCCGGTGTAGCCGCCGTCGCGGGCGGCGGCCAGCAGCGCGTGGACCGGCAGCGAGCCGGTGCCGGGCTCGCCGCGGCCGGGTGCGTCGGCGATCTGGATGTGGCCGAACTCGGCGGCGTGGTCGCGCACCACGGCGGCGACGTCCTCGCCGTTGACGGCGAGGTGGTAGAGGTCGGCGAGGAGGGCCACGTTGGGGGCCCCGGCCGCGCGGGCCCGTTCGACGAAGGCGAGTGCGTCGGCGGCGGTCTTCAGGGGGTAGTCGTCGGCGCCGCTGATGGGCTCGATGAGGACGGTGCCGCCCAAGGGGGCGAGTGCGCGCGCGGCGGCAATGGTGTTCTCCAGTGCGACGCGGTCCTGTTCGGCCGGGTCGGTGCCGTCCCGGCGCCGGCCGTAGAGCGCGTTGAACCCGGTGCACCCCGTGCGCCGGGCGATGCCGGCGACGGCGTCGATGTTGTCGCGGAACTCCCCGACTCGATCGGGGTGGGAGAGGACGCCGCGGTCGGGGCCGGGGAGTTCGCCGGCGAAGAAGTTGAGTCCGGTGAGGCGCACGCCGGCGTCGTCGATGGCGGCGATGAACGCCTCCGCCTCGGCGTCGCCGGGGACGGGGGCCGCGAAGGGCCACCAGAACTCGACGGCCTCGAACCCGGCGGCGCGGGCGGCGGCGGGGCGCGCGTGCAGGGGCAGTTCGGTGAACAGCAGGGAGCAGTTGACCGTGGGGCGCAGCGCGTTGCTCATCTCTCGCCTCCAAGATTCTATTCCGTATCATGGAATTTAGTTTTCACTTTAAGGAATATGATGAGTTTGCGTCCCCCGAGATGCCATGTCAACCACCCCTCCGCCTCCTCTCCCGCCCAGGGGAGCCCCGCGGCGGGCGACACCTCCCGGAATCACCGCGGTGACGGTTGACAACCGCACCTCAGCGGGGATTAGAGTCCGATATGCAGAACGCTGTTTCTGCGATACGAAACATGGCGGAAACACGGGGATCCGGCACGACGACGCGGGACACGGCCACGGCGCCGGCGGCACCGCCGCGGGCCGACGCCCGCCGCCGGACCGACGGGAGCGCGCCGATGCCCGACAGCACCGCCCCGGCGGGGGTCGCGGACCCCGGCGTGCGGCGCGTCAACGGACTCTCCGACGCCCGCTTCCGGACGGAACTCGCCCAGTGCCTGGACGTCGACCGCTGGGTGAACGCCCTGCTGCGCGAGCGCCCCTTCGCCGACCGCGCCGCGCTGGTCGCCGCCGCCGACGCCCACGCGCGCGCGATCACCGACGACGAAGCCGCCGCCGCGCTGGCCCGCCACCCGCGCATCGGCGAACGGGCCCCGGGCGCGGACACCGCGGCCGGCTGGTCGCGCGCCGAGCAATCGGGGTTCGCCCGCGACGAGCCGGCCGTGCGCGAGGCGTTCGCGGCCGGCCAGGCGGAGTACGAGCGCCGGTTCGGCCGCATCTACCTCGTCTGCGCGAGCGGGCTCTCCGGCGCCGAACTCCTCGACGGCCTGCGCGAGCGGATGGGCAACAGCCCGGCCGCGGAGGCCCGCGTCGTCGCCGACGAGCTCCGCAAGATCGCCCTGCTGCGCGTCGGAAAGGTCGCCGATACCCCATGAGCCTCGTGACCACGCACGTCTTGGACACCGCCCTGGGCCGCCCCGCTGCCGGGGTCCGGGTGGTACTGGAGGCCGCCGACGCGAACCGCACGAGCTGGTCGCCCATCGCGTCGGCGACCACCGACACCGACGGCCGCATCGCCGACCTCGGGCCCGGCCGGCTCGCGGCCGGCGTGCACCGGCTCGTCTTCGACACCGGGAGCTACTTCGCCGACAGCGGGCTCAGCGGGTTCTACCCCGAGATCACCGTGGTCTTCGACATCACCGACGGGGACGCGCACCACCATGTCCCGCTGCTGCTGAGCCCGTTCGGATACTCCACCTACCGCGGCAGCTAGCGGCCCCCGCCCGCCGCTCCCCTCCCCGGTCCGCGTCCGCCGCGGCCCGGCGCATCCCCCTCGACACCAGCAAGGAGCCGACCGCCGTGGGCATCAGACTCGGGGACAACCAGTACGGCAAGGCCGAGGTACGCCTCGTCCACGTCGCCCGCGACACCGCGGTGCACCGCGTCAAGGACGTCAGCGTGACCTCGCAGCTGCGCGGCGACCTCGACGCCGTGCACACCGCCGGCGACAACAGCCACTGCCTGGCCACCGACACTCAGAAGAACACGGTCTACGCGCTGGCCAGGGAGAACGGCGGGGTCGGCGCGGTCGAGGACTTCGCGTTGCTGCTCGCGCGCCACTTCGTCGGCGCCCACGACTACATCCACGGCGCCCGCCAGGAGATCCACGAGTACTCCTGGGAGCGGATCGCCACCGCCGAGGGGCCGCACGACCACTCCTTCGTCCGCTCCGGCACGGAGACCCGCACGACCGTCGTCACCAAGGACGGCGACCGGGAGTGGGTGGTCTCGGGGATCGAAGGGCTGACCGTCCTGAAGTCCACCGGGTCGGAGTTCCACGGATTCCCCAGGACGCCGTACACGACCCTGGCCGAGACGACCGACCGCATCCTGGCCACCGACGTGAAGGCCCGGTGGCGCTACATCGGCACCGACGTCGACTGGGACGCCGCCTACGCCTCGGTGCGGGCCCTGATGCTGGAGTCCTTCGCCACGACCCACAGCCTCGCCCTCCAGCAGACCCTGTACGGCATGGGCACCGCGGTCCTGGAGGCCCGCCCCGAGATCGCCGAGGTGCGGTTCTCCATGCCCAACAAGCACCACTTCCTCGTCGACCTCTCCCCTTTCGGCCTCGACAACCCCGGCGAGGTGTTCGTCGCCGCCGACCGCCCCTACGGCAAGATCGAGGCCGCTGTCGAACGCGACGACGCCCCCGCTCCCGGCCGCGCATGGGAGTCGGTCCCGGGCTTCGTCTGACCCACCGCGCCACACGGGGGCACGCGACCCGTCGTGGCCACATGCGGACAGAGTGTGCGCCGCCGGGCCGGCGGGCCGCTCAGGGTGGGAATCGGGCCAACCGCGGATCACGCGGTGATATCACGTCAAAACGTCATATTGACATCACTCGCCGTGAATCACTCCAATAAGAACACCGGTAGTTCGGCGCCCTATCCCCCGCACTCCCCCACAGGAGCCACTGTGCACCGACGCAGGCTGTTCTTCACCACCCTCCCCCTCGTCCCGCTGCTCGTCGCCTCGACCCTGGCCGGGGCCGCGTCGGCCGACACGGCCGCGGAGGCCGCGCCACGGCAGTACGAGGTCGACGGACCCGGAACGCCGCAGGAACGGACGGAGGTCGCCGGGACCGGGGCCGCCATCGACGAGGCCCGCGACGGATCGGTCGTCATCACCGCGGCCCCGGGCCAGGCCGCGGCGGTCGAGGACCTCGGCTACGAGGTCACCCCGCTGCCCGGCCCCGGCGCCCCGGGTGGCGTCGGCACCCGGGACTTCCCGCCCGCGGACTCCCGTTACCACAACTACGACGAGCTCACCGACGTGGTCGACCAGGTCGTCGCCGACCACCCCGACATCGCCCTGAAGACCAGCGCGGGCACCTCCTACCAGGGCCGCGACCTGATCGCCGTCAAGCTCAGCGCCAATGTCGGCACCGATGAGGACGAGCCGGAGGTGCTGTTCACCCACTCGCAGCACGCACGCGAGCACCTGACCGTCGAGATGGCCGTCTACCTGCTCGAAACGCTCACCGACGCCTATGGCAGCGACGCCCGCATCACCGAACTGCTCGACGGCCGCGAGATCTGGGTCCTGCCCAACGTCAACCCCGACGGCAGCGAGTACGACATCGCGACCGGCTCCTACCGCAGCTGGCGCAAGAACCGCCAGCCCAACCCGGGCAGCAGCGCGATCGGCACCGACCTCAACCGCAACTGGGCCTACAACTGGGGCTGCTGCGGCGGCTCGTCGGGCAGCCCGTCGAGCATCACCTACCGGGGGTCGGCCGGGGAATCGGCCACCGAGGTCGACCGGGTCGCCGACTTCGTGCGCGGCCGGGTGGTCGGCGGCGAGCAGCAGATCACGGCCGCGATCGACTTCCACACCTACAGCGAGCTGATCCTGTGGCCCTACGGCTACACCTACGGCGACGTCGCGCCCGGCATGACCCAGGACGACTACGACGCCCACGCCGAACTGGGCCGGCTCATGGCCGACGGCAACGGCTACACGCCCCAGCAGTCCAGCGACCTCTACATCACCGACGGGTCGATCAACGACTGGCTCTGGGCCGACCAGGGCATCTTCTCCTACACCTACGAGATGTACCCGGGCAGCGCCGGCGGGGGCGGCTTCTACCCGCCCGATGAGGTGATCGAACGCGAGACCGCGCGCAACCACGACGCCGTGCTCGACCTGATCGACTACGCCGACTGCCCCTACCGCATCATCGGCGAAGAGGCGCAGTACTGCTCGTGACCGCCGCCGGGCCGGTCCCCGCGTCTCCCGCGGGCCGGCCCGCGCACCGCCTCCGCGCCCCGGTGCCCCCGCGATCCGCGGGGGACGCCGGGGCGCCCGCGCAGGCGGTCCCGGACCGCCCGACGGCGGGGCCGGCCGCCGGCCGCGCGCACCCGCACCGGACCGTTCAGCGGCGGGCCAGCAGGCGGCCGCGCGGGGTGCCCGCGGCGGCCCCGGCCGGTTCCCCCCGCAGCAGGGTGCGGCGCACCGCCCCCCGCAGTTCACGGCCGTCGTAGGCGCTCACCGGATTCCGGTGCCGCAGCCGGGCGGCGTCCACGCGCACCGCGGCATCGGGGGCCACGAACGCGAAGTCCGCGTCGTTTCCGGCCGCGATCGCGCCCTTCCCGGCGATCCCGGCGATCTCCGCGGGGCGCCGGGCCATCCACCGCACGACGTCGGACAGCCCGTGCCCGCGCGCCGCGGCCTCGGTCCACACCGCGGAGAAGCCCACCTGGAGCCCTGAGACCCCGCCCCACGCCGTCCCGAAATCGCCGGTGTCCAGGTTCTTCAGGTCGGGTGTGCTGGGCGAGTGGTCGCTGACGACGCAGTCGACCAGCCCGTCGGCCAGCGCCCGCCACAGCAGGTCCCGGTTGGCGGCGCCGCGGATCGGCGGGCAGCACTTGAACTGCGTCGCTCCGGCCGGCACCTCCTCCGCGGCGATGGTGAGGTAGTGGGGGCAGGTCTCGACCGTCAGCGCCACGCCGTCGGCCTTCGCGCGCGCGATGAGCGGCAGGGCGGTGGCCGAGGACAGGTGCAGGATGTGGGCGCGCACCCCGGTCGCCCTGGCGGTCTCGATGACGAGCCGGATCGCGGCGTGCTCGGCCGCGTCGGGGCGCGAGGCGAGGAACGCGGCGTAGTCCCGCCCGGCGGCGGCCGGGGCCGCGTCCAGCACCGATGGGTCCTCGGCGTGCACGATGAGCAGCCCGCCGAACCCGCTGATCGCGGCCGCGGCGGCGCGGAACCGTCCGGGGCCGAGGTGGCCGAACTCCGCCACACCGGAGGGCGACAGGAAGCACTTGAACCCGTGGACGCCCTGGTCGTGCAGTGCCCGCAGCTCCGCGTGCGCGCCCGGCCCGCTGTTCTCGGGCACGGCGCCGCCCCAGAACCCGACGTCGACCGCGATGCGGCCGCTCGCAGCCGCGCGCTTGGCCGCCAGTCCGGCGGCCGTCGTGGTGGGCGGGATGCTGTTGAGCGGCATGTCCACGATGGTGGTGACCCCGCCGGCGGCCGCGGCGCGGGTGGCGGTGGCGAACCCCTCCCATTCGGTGCGGCCGGGCTCGTTGACGTGCACGTGGCTGTCGACCAGCCCGGGCAGCAGCACTTCGTCGGCGGCGGTTTCGAGGGTGCGCGCGGCGGTCATCGCGGCCCCCGGGTCCGCGACCGCGGCGATCCGGCCGTCGCGCACGCCGATCACGGCGGGCCGCTCCCCGTCCGGCAGGACGGCGCGGTGTGCGCGGATGACGGTGTCGAAGTCGTGTTCTGGCATGGTCCTCTGTCCCGCTGGTCGTCCTTGCCCGGATATGCCCGGCGGCGTGGTCCGTCCAGGGTGCGGCCGGCCGGCGCGCGCCCGCCACCCCGCCGGCGCGTGAGCGGTGTCGCTACCCGACGCGCCGGGCGGCGAATCCGGTCAGGACACGGGCGGACACCCCGGTGGCCTCGGCGACCTCCGCCTCGGCGAGCGCGCCGCACCGCACCCCCCGGACCAGTGCCGCGGACAGCGCCTGGGCTGTGGCGGGCTCGTCCAGGACGCCGCCGTCGCCGGCGCCCAGGTAGGCGCGGAGCCGGGCCGCGGCCGGGGGGAACGCCTCCCGGTAGAAGGCATAGGTGGCCAGATAGCGGGTGGGCAGCTGGTGGGGGTGCAGGTCCCAGCCCTGGTAGAAGGCGCGTTCGAGGGAGCGGCGGACCAGCCCGGCGTGCAGCCGCCAGGCGGCGTGCACGTCGGCCCCGGTGCCCACGGGCAGCACGTTGGTGGAGCCGTCGGAGAGCCACACGCCGGTCCCCGCGGCGGCGAGCTGCATGACCGCCTTGGCGTGGTCGGCCACCGGATGGGCCATGCTCTGGTAGGCGGCGGTGACCCCGCACGCGGCGCTGTAGTCGTAGGTGCCGTAGTGCAGGGCGGTGACCCTGCCCCGCCCGGCGTGGACCATGCGCGCGACGGCGGCGCCGCCATCGGGGCCGAGGATCGACTGCGGGGTCTCGATCTGCAACTCGAAGCCCAGGCGCCCCCCGACCAGCCCGAGCCGTTCCTCCAGCCGCTCCGCGGTCCAGGCCATGGCCTCGACCTGGTCGACCGAGGTGATCTTGGGCAGGGTCAGCAGCAGCCCGTCGGGCAGATCGCCCGCGGCCTCCAGCAGTGTCCGCAGGAACAGGTCCAGGCTGCGCACGCCGCGGCGCCGCCCGGCGGCGTCCATGCCCTTCATCCGGATGCCGAAGTAGGGCGGCGCGCCGCCTTCGGCCAGGTCGGCGGCCACCGCGCGGGCCGCCGCGGCCACGTGGGCGTCCTCCTCGCCGTCGGGCCGGGTCCCGTAGCCGTCCTCCAGGTCGATCCGCAGGTCTTCGACGGGTTCGCGCGCCAGCTTGTCGAGGACGCGGGGCAGCGACGCCGCGACGGCGGCCTCGTCCAGGCCGGTCGCCGCGGCCAGCGCCGCGGGATCGGGGGCGAACGCGTCCAGCGCCGCCAGCGCCTGCGCGCCCCATTGCGCGGCGGTGCCGCGGCCGACCCGGTCGGCCGGGATGTAGACGGTGTGCACCGGCTGGCGGCGCGCCTGCTCGCCCGGATACCGCCGCAGCAGCCGCGCGTCGGCATCGGCGAGCCGGCCGTCAAGGGCCGCGTGGAGGTCGTCGAGGCCGGTCCCGGCCGCGTCCACCGCGCCGTCGGTCACGCCGTGCTCATCCATCGCCTGCGTCCCTTCTCGGAAATCCGGGCCGTTCGGGTTCCGGGGGATCCGAAGGACACCGGAAAACTGTATTCTGTATACCGAGCATCGACTTCTGCAATCCGGAACACGCGACAAACAATAGTCAGCGCGGCCCCTCGGCCCCCCGGCGCCACCCCAGCCGGCGGCCGGCCCGCCGCGATCAGCGGAAGTAGGGACCACGCACGCTTTTCGTATCGCAGAATGAATAGGTCGGAGACAGTGGTCGCCCCCGCGACACCCAGCGGGCCGGCCGCGCGATGGGAGCTTGAGACCTTTGGCATCGTCACAGTCAGCGGCCGGTGGAGGCACCGGCGACGTCCACCCCGGGCCCGCCGCCCGGCCGCGCTCGGGCGGCGTGCAGTCGCTCGACCGCGCCTTCGCGCTGCTGGAGATCATGGCCGAGGCCGGCGGGGAGATCTCGCTGAGCCAGCTCGCCGAGTCCTCCGGCCTGCCGCTCCCCACGATCCACCGGATCATCCGCACCCTGCTGGGCAACGGCTACGTCCGCCAGCTCCCGTCGCGGCGCTACGCCCTGGGACCGCGGCTGATCGGGCTCGGCGAGAGCGCGTCGCGGATGCTCGGCACGTGGGCGCGCCCGCACCTGGCCCAGCTCGTCGACGACCTCGGCGAGACCGCCAACCTCGCCATGCTCGACGGCGACAAGGTGGTCTACGTCGCCCAGGTGCCCTCGCCGCACGCGATGCGGATGTTCACCGAGGTCGGCCGGCGGGTGCTGCCGCACTCCGCCGGTGTGGGCAAGGCGCTGCTCGCGCAGCTGCCCGAGCAGGAGGCGCTGTCCATGGTGCGCCGCACCGGCATGCCCGCGGCCACCGACCGCACCATCACCTCCCCCGAGGACTTCGCCAAGGAGCTGGCGCGCATCCGCGAGCAGGGCTACGCGATCGACGACGGCGAGCAGGAGATCGGCGTGCGCTGCCTCGCCGTCCCCGTCCAGGGCGGGCCGGCGATGATGGCGGTCTCCATCTCCGGCCCCGAGGCCCGGGTGGGCTGGGAGTTCGTGGAACGGGCCGCCCCCATCGTCCAGCACGCCGCCCTCAGCCTCGCCGGCGACCTCAACCACCAGAGCTGACCCCCGGCGGGCGCGGACCGCCCGTGCCGCTCCGCGCCCGGGCCGCCGGGCGGCTCAGACCTGTTGGTCGAAGCCCAGGCGGCGGAGCTGTTTGGGGTCGCGCTGCCAGTCCTTGGCGACGCGGACCCGCAGGTCGAGGTAGACGCGCGTGCCGAGCAGGCCCTCGATCTGCTTGCGGGCCGCGGTTCCGACGTCGCGCAGGCGGGCGCCCTTGCTGCCGATCACGATGGCCTTCTGGCTGGGGCGCTCCACGTAGAGCGAGGCGTAGATGTCGACCAGCTCGCGGCCGGGCCGGGTGTTCTCCCGCTCCTTCATCTCGTCGACCACCACCGCGATGGAGTGCGGCAGCTCGTCGCGGACGCCCTCCAGGGACGCCTCGCGGATCAGCTCCGCCACCAGCATCTCCTCGGGCTCGTCGGTGAGGTCGCCGTCGGGGTACAGCGGCGGGCCCTCGGGCAGGTGCGAGCACAGGACGTCGGCGGCGGTGTCCAGCTGGAACCCGCTCTCGGCCGACACCGGGACGATGTCGGCCCACTCGCCCAGCCGGTCGACCGCCATGAGCTGCTCGCCCACCGCCGCGCGATCCACGAGGTCGGCCTTTGTGACCAGTGCCACCACCGGGGTGTTGCCCTGTGCCGCCAGTTCGCGGGCGATGTAGGTGTCGCCCCTGCCGATCGGCTCGTCGGCGGGGATGCAGAACCCGATCACGTCGACCTCGACCAGGGTCGACCGCACCAGGCTGTCGAGCCGCTCGCCCAGCAGCGTGCGCGGCTTGTGCAGCCCCGGCGTGTCGACGATGATCAGTTGCGCGTCCTCGCGGTGCACGATGCCCCGCACCGTGCGCCGGGTGGTCTGGGGCCGGTTGCTGGTGATCGCCACTTTCTGCCCCACCAGGGCGTTCATCAGGGTCGACTTGCCCACGTTGGGCCTGCCGACGAAACAGGCGAACCCGCTCCGGAAGCCCTCCGGGGCGGAGGGCAGGGGCGGCAGCGGCACCCGCAGCTTGTCCAGGTCGAGGTCGTCCATTACTCCAGTTTCACGTGCTCCCGGGGGTGGTCGCGACCATCCCGGGGATCGGCGGGGCCCATCCCCCGGCGGGTGCCCCGGTGCGGGGCGGCCCGACCGCCCTGTTCAGGTGCTGGTGACGCGCCGCGGGACGCCGTCGGTCCCGGCGAGCACCACCAGCGGCGCCTTCAGGTCGGCGGCGACCGCGAGGTCGGCCGCCGCGAGGGTGTCGGAGGAGGTGACCACCGCGGCCGCCTCCAGCTCCTCCGCCCCGCTGGAGACCGCCGCCGCGACGGCGGCCTGGAGCGCGGTGAGTCCGAGCGAGGGCAGGGAGACCGTGGTGGCGACGTAGGTGCGCCCTGTCTCGTCGCGCACGGCGGCGCCCTCGGGCGCTCCGTTGCGGGCGCGCGAGGCGCGGGCCAGCGTGATCAGCTTCTCGTCTTCGGGGCCGATGCCCTCGGTGGCCGTCTCGGTCACGGGTCGCTACTCCTTGGCGGGCGGGGGCGGCACCGCGCGGTCGGCGGGCCGGGCGGGGCACGGCGCCCCGCCTGAGGGTCAGACCTTCTCGACCAGCACTGTCGCGGTCCGGTTGCGGCGGCCCGCCGGGTCCTCGGCGGTCAGCCGCAACCCAGCGTAGACGGCCTGCGAACCCGTGATGGGCACGCGGCCCAGGGCGTAGGCGAGCAGGCCGCCGACGGTCTCGACGTCGGCCACGTCCAGTTCGGTCTCGAACAGCGCCGCCAGCTCGCCCAGCGGCAGCCGCGCGGTGACGCGCGCCCGGCCCTCGTCCAGGCGCTCGATCGGCGGGATCTCGTCGTCGTACTCGTCGGTGATCTCGCCGACGATCTCCTCGACGATGTCCTCGATCGTCACCAGGCCGGCCGTGCCGCCGTACTCGTCGATCACGACCGCCACGTGGATCCGCTGCCGCTGCATCTCGCGCAGCAGGCCGTCGATCGGCTTGGAGTCGGGCACGTAGGTGGCGGCGCGCATGATGTCGTGCGCGGGGACGTGCCGCGCCTCGGCGCCGTCGCTGCGGTCGGCCCACTCCTCGCGCATGCGGGCGATGACGTCCTTGAGGTAGAGGATCCCCACGACGTCGTCGACGTCCTCGCCGGTCACGGGGATGCGGGAGAACCCGCTGCGCAGCGCCAGCGACAGGCAGTCCTCGATGTCGGCGTCGCCGTCGACGAACACGATGTCGGTGCGCGGCACCATCACCTCGCGCACCATGGTGTCGTCGAGCTTGAACACCGAGTGGATCATCTCGCGTTCCTCGGCGTCGATCACGTGCCCGCGCTCGGCCAGGTCGACCAGCCGGCGCAGCTCGCCTTCGCTGCTGAACGGGCCCTCGCGCTCGCCCTTGCTGGGCGTGAGCGACCGGCCCAGCCGCACCAGCAGCTCGGCGACCGGGCCCAGCACCGGTGTGACGGGGGCCAGGACGGTGACGCTGCCCATGGCGATGCCCTGCGCGAACTGGCGGCCGAGGATGCGCGGCGTGACCCCGATGAGCACGAAGTCGACCGCGACCATCACCAGGGCGGCCACGGCCAGCGCCACCCAGCCGAAACCGAACCAGCAGATCACACCGGCCACCAGCGACAGCGCGGCGACCGCCTCGCAGGCCACCCGGAGCAGGAAGAGGAGGTTCAGGTGCGGAGCGGGGTCGGCCGCCACCGCCGCCAGCCGGCGAGCGCCCCGGTGCTCGGGGTCGGGGGCCGGCTCGCCGCCGAGCCCGGTGGCGCGGGTGACCGCCACCTCGGCCGCGACGAAGAACGCGGCGAGCGCCGCGAAGACCACGGCCGCCGCACAGAAGTACAGCGGCAGCAGACCGCCCTGCCCGGCGCCGATCAGCGGACCGGTGGCCCGGACCGCGGCACCGGCCAGGAAGCCGGTATGACCGGGGATCATCGTGTGGCGTCCTCGCCCGAGGGCGCCTGGCGGGCCTCGGCGTCGCCGAGCGACGCGCGCCACCCCGCCAGCAGCTCGCCCTGCAGCCCGAACATCTCCTTGTGCTCGTCGGGCTCGGCGTGGTCGTAGCCGAGCAGGTGCAGGATGCCGTGCGTGCACAGCAGGTCGATCTCGTCCTGGGCGCTGTGCCCGGCCTTCTCGGCCTGGCGCTCCGCCACCTGCGGGCAGATGATGACGTCGCCGAGGACACCGGGCTCGGAGGGCCGGTCCTGGCCACCGGGCCGCAGTTCGTCCATGGGGAACGACAGCACGTCGGTGGGGCCGGGCTCGTCCATCCAGCGGACGTGCAGCTCAGCCATGGGTTCCTCGTCGACCAGGACGACCGACAGCTCCGCCAAGGGGTGGACCCGCATGGCGTCAAGCACGAAACGGGCCAATCGCGACAAGCGGGTCTCGTCCGCGGGGACGCCGGACTCGTTCGCGACGTCAATACTCATTGCTCAGGACGCCTATCTGCTGTTCATGGTGGGCGGGGCCGCCTCGGCGGCGGACCCCGCGGGGCGCGCCCCGCGGCGGCGGAGCGGCCCTGCGGGCTCCCGTGCGGGGCGGTCGGGCCCCGCACGGGGTGTCGTCGGATCAGGCGCCACCGGGGGCGCCGTTGGACTGCGCGTGCGACGGGCGCCCGCGGGCGCCCTGCCCGTGTGCCTGCCCGTTGGGCCGGTTCAGGCTGTCGTACCGGCCGTAGGCGTCGACTATGGCGCTGACCAGCTTGTGCCGGACGACGTCCTTGCTGTTCAGCCGGCAGAACCCGATGTCGTCGATCCCCTGGAGGATTCCCTCGATGGTCCGCAGCCCGCTGGACTGGCCGCTGGGCAGGTCGACCTGGGTGACGTCGCCCGTGACCACGATCTTGGAGCCGAAGCCCAGCCGCGTCAAGAACATCTTCATCTGCTCGGGCGAGGTGTTCTGCGCCTCGTCGAGAATGATGAACGAATCGTTCAGGGTGCGGCCCCGCATGTAGGCCAGCGGCGCGACCTCGATGGTCCCCGCCGCCATGAGCTTGGGGATGGAATCGGGGTCGAGCATGTCGTGCAGCGCGTCGTAGAGCGGGCGCAGGTAGGGGTCGATCTTCTCGTAGAGGGTGCCGGGCAGAAAGCCCAGGCGCTCCCCTGCCTCGACCGCCGGCCGGGTCAGGATGATCCGGTTGACCTGCTTGTTCTGGAGCGCCTTGACCGCCTTGGCCATGGCCAGGTACGTCTTTCCGGTACCGGCGGGGCCGATGCCGAACACGACCGTGTGCTCGTCGATGGCGTCGACGTAGCGCTTCTGGTTGAGCGTCTTGGGCCGGATGGTGCGCCCGCGCGCCGAGAGGATGTTCATCGTCAGCACGTCGGCGGGGCGCTCGGCGCCGGGGGTGTCGTTGCGCAGCATGCCCAGGGTGCGCTCGATGGCGTCGGGGGTGATGTCGGCGCCGCTGCGGACGAGTTCGATCAGCTCCTCGATCAACCGGACGACCAGTGCGGTCTCGTCGGGACTGCCGCTGATGGTGATCTCGTTGCCGCGCACGTGGATGTCGCTGTCGAAGGAGCGCTCCACGGTCCGCAGGAGTTCGTCGCCGGATCCGAGCAGGTTGACCATCGTGTGCTCTTCGGGCACCACGATCTTGACCTGGGTGCTGGAATGTGTTGACTCGACCATGGTGTGGCCTCGCGGCCGTCTCGCCCCTGCCTCTCGATCGTCGTCCGCGGCGTGCGCGGCGGGACCGCTGTGCGCCGGTTGTGATCACCGTGGTCGCAGTGATCTCGGTGAACCGCTGTGGTCCCTTCGAATTCTACCAACGCCCCCCGCCGCGGCCCGAAGCGTTTTCTACCCGGGCGGCCACTCCAGGCCGCGGCCGCCGAGCAGGTGGCCGTGCACGTGGAAGATGGTCTGGCCGGCACCGGCGCCGGTGTTGAACACCAGCCGGTACCCGGTATCGGCGATCCCCTCGGCGACGGCGACCTCGTGGGAGTCGCGGGCGATGTCGTCGACGATCCCGGCGCCGGCCCGGGCGGCCTCCCCGGCGTCGGCGTAGTGCTCGCGCGGGATGACGAGGATGTGGGTCGGGGCCTGGGGGTTGATGTCGCGGAAGGCGACGGTGCGCTCGCCCTTGCGCACGATCTCAGCGGGCACCTCGCCCGTGACGATCTTGCAGAACAGGCAATCGGGTCGGCTGGCGGCCACCTGCTGGTCCCCCTCTGTCTCGGTGCGCGGGCGTCCCGCCCGCCGGTCCGCCCCCATGATGCCGCAGTCGAAAGGGGCGCGGGCGCGGATGCCCGCGGCCGGGCCGGGGGCCGGGCGGTTCCCGGGGGGACGGGAGGGGCGTGCACCGGGGGGAGCGTGTGCCGATTCGTCCGTGGATTCGGCCGTACGGGTATCGCCGCGGGCGCGGATCTTCTACGGTGGCCACGGTGCGGCCATCCGCGGCGGGTGTGGCGCCGCCGTGACAGCGAACCCTCTCCCGAGAGGGGTTCGCTTCACCCGAACGGACCGCCCAGCCCTTGCGGCGCGGGCTATTCTGTTCCTTCGCGTGGCATCATCCAAGCCGTCCCTTTTGCCGGTGGTGTACGGAGCCGCCGGCCGGCGACGCGGATGGGCCGCACGCGGTTTCCCCCGAATGATCAGGTCAGGCGTCGGACCCCAGAGCTGGAGCGAGAAGAACAGGTATGCCCTTTCGTAAACCCGGCGACAAGGGCGCGCGTCCTACGGACGTGACTGAAACAATGGTCGCCGGCGCCGCGGCGGCACCGGCGACGGCCGAGTGGGACGCCGACCAGGCCGTGACGCAGCTGTACAGCGCGCACTACCGGCCGCTGGTCCGGCTCGCCACCCTGCTCGTCCGCGACTACGCCACCGCCGAGGAGGTCGTCCAGGACGCGTTCGTCGCCATGCACGGCGCGTGGCGCCGTCTCCGGGACCCCAACAAGGCGCTGTCCTACCTGCGCCAGTCGGTGGTCAACCGCGCCCGTTCGGTCCTGCGCCACCGGGCCGTGGTCGAGAAACACGCCCCCAAGGCGTTGCCCGACGCCCCGAGCGCCGAACACGGCGCGCTGGGCGAGCTGGAGCGCGCCGCGGTGATCGAGGCCATCCGCAGGCTCCCCACCCGTCAGCGTGAGGCCATCGTGCTCCGGTACTACGGGGATCTCTCCGAGGCCCAGATCGCCGACTCGATGGGGATCAGCCGCGGCGCCGTCAAGAGCCACACGGCGCGTGGCATCGCCGCACTTCGCTCGGTTCTGGAGCAGACGACATGACCGATCCGTTCGACGCATCCTTCGAGGAGCGGCTGCGCTCGGCCCTGAGAGCCGAGGCCGACTCCGTGGACCCGTCGCCCGAGGCGCTGGGCAAGATCCGCGCCCGCACCGCCCGCAACCCGGTCTCCGCCTGGTTCGGGCTGCCGTGGCTGCGCCCGGCCCTGGCCGCCGGCGCGGCGGCGGTGATCGCCGGGTCCGTCCTCCTGGGCACCCCGCAGGTGCGCGAGCAGCTGCTGCCGTCGTCCCTGAACAGCCCCGCGGGCGATGGGGGCGGCGCGGGTGGCGACGGCGCCGACGGCCATGCCGAGGATGGCATGAGCGGCCCCGGCGCCGCGGGCGCCGACGGCCGCGACCCCTCGGCCTCTCCGCAGTCCGACGGCGGGACGGCCGACCCCGAGTCCGAGTCCGCCGAGGGCGGCCCCGGTGTCGCCTCGCTGTGTTCGGCCCCGCCCTCTCCCGAGCCCAGCACCACCGCCCCCAGCGCGGCCGAGTCCGACGAGCCCTCGCCCGATCCCGGGGAATCCGCCGACGACGACTGCGTCCCCAGTCCCGGCCCCTCCGAGCCCGGTGACACCGGCGCGGGCGACCCCGCCGACCCCGCCGCGCCGGAGGAGCCCGGCGACGACGGGGGCGGCGAGGACGGCGACGACGTCGACGGCACGCCGAGCCCGCCCCAGACCCTGCCCGGCGACACCCCCGACGGGGCCTCCCAGGTCCAGTAGAGGGGATCCCGCCCCGCCTCCGGAGCGCACAGGGCCCGGGGGGCACCGCTTTCGGTCCTCCCCGGTGCCCGCGCGGCCCGCGGGGGAGTCTCCGGCGACGGCAGCGCTCCGGAGCGCCCGGTGCCGGGCGTCCACCCTTGCGCGGATCTCCGCAGCCGGTCCGCGCCCGCCGGGGCTACCAGCGTCCGCAGCGCGCCTGGAGGACGGAGAGCGCGGCGACCCCGGCGGTCGAGGTGCGCAGCACAGTGGGTCCCAGGAGCGCCCGGACGGCGCCCGCGCCGTCGAGCGCGGCCAGCTCGGCGTCGGACAGCCCGCCTTCGGGGCCGACCACCACGACGATGCCGGGGCCGTCCGCGGTATCGGGAAGCGGGAGCGACGACAGCCGGTCGTCCCGGGCGCCCTCGTGCAGGACGATCCCCAGGTCGGCGGCTGCCACGAGCGCGACCACGTCGCGCGTGGCGGCGAGGTCGGCGACCTCGGGGAGCCGGCTGCGCCGGGCCTGCTTGGCGGACTCGCGCGCGGTCGCGCGCCACTTGGCGACGGACTTCGCCGCCCGCTCGGACTTCCAGCGCGTCACGCACCGCTCGGCCGCCCAGGGCACGATGGCGTCCACACCCGCCTCCGTCATGACCTCGACGGAGAGTTCGCCCCGATCGCCCTTCGGCAGCGCCTGGACGACCGTGATGCGGGGGGACGGCTCGGGGTCCACCGACCGCTCCTCGACGGCGCAGACCACGCTGTCCTTGCCGACGTCGGCCACCACGCAGCGGGCGCGGGTCCCGGCGCCGTCCACGAGGTCCACGACCTCGCCCGCGGCGATGCGGCGCACCGCGGCGGCGTGCCGGCCCTCGGGGCCCGACAGCACCACGCGGTCGCGGTCGAGCTGCCCTGCTTCGGCGAGGAAGACGGGAGGCGTCACGGGTTCCCTTTCTCGGATGGGCGGCCGGCCCACGGCACCGCGGCACGGACGGCGGCCGCGGGACGGCGAGGGCCCCGCGGCGCGCTGCCGGGGGCCCTGACGTGTCCGTGGTGCCGGCGCGGCCCCGCCGCGCCCTCTGTGGGGCTCAGCGGGCCCCGAAGGCGTCGCGCAGGCGCGAGAAGAGGCCGCCGTGGCCGGGGCTGAACTTGCCCGGCGGGTGGTCCTCGCCGCGGAGCTCGGCGAACTTGCGCAGCAGCGCCTCCTGCTCCTCGTCGAGCTTGGCGGGGGTCTCGACGTCGACCTGGATCATGAGGTCGCCCCGGCCGCCGCCGTCGAGGTGCTTGGAACCGCGGCCCCCGAGCGTGATCACATGCCCGGATCCGGTACCGGGGCGCAGGTCGATCTCCTCGGTGCCGTCGAGGGTCTCGAACGTGAAGGAGGCGCCCAGCGCCGCCGCGGTCATGGGCACCGTGATGGTGCAGTGGAGGTCGTCGCCGCGCCGCTCGAAGATCGGGTGCGGGCGCTGGACGATCTCCAGGAAGATGTCACCGCGCGGGCCGCCGTTGGGGCCGACCTCGCCCTCGCCCGCGAGCTGGATCTGCGTGCCGTCCTCGACACCCGCCGGGATCTGGACCTTGCGGGTGACCTTCTCGCGCACCCGGCCCTCGCCCGCGCAGTCGGCGCAGGGGTCGGTGATGATGCTGCCCTGCCCCGCGCACTGCGGGCACGGGCGCGAGGTCATGACCTGGCCCAGGAAGGAACGCGTGACCTGGGAGATCTCACCGCGTCCCTGGCACATCTCGCAGGTGTGGCGGTGGGTGCCCTTGGCCGTGCCCTCGCCCTGGCAGGTGGTGCACAGGACCGCAGTGGGGAAGGTGACGTCCTTGGTCACGCCGAACGCGGTCTCGGAGAGGTCGAGTTCGATGCGCACCTTGATGCTGCGTCCGCGGCGCACGCGGTCGCGCGGGCTGCGCCCGGCGCCCGGCTGGCCGCCACCGAAGAACGCGTTCATGATGTCGTCGAACGGGAAGCCCGCGGCGCCGCCGCCGAACCCGCCGGGGCCGCCCGCACCGCCGCCGCCCGGAGCGAACGGGTCGTGGCCCATGTCGAACATGCGCCGCTTGTTCTCGTCGGAGAGGACCTCGTAGGCCTGGGTCACTTCCTTGAAGCGCTCCTGGGTCGTGGGGTCCGGGTTGACGTCGGGGTGGAGTTCGCGGGCCAGCCGCCGGTACGCCTTCTTGATCTCGTCCTTCGTCGCCTCGCGACGAACCCCGAGGATCGCGTAATAGTCCCTCGCCACTTACTGTCCCGCCAAAATCGTTCCGACGTACCTGGCCACAGCGCGCACCGCTCCCATCGTTCCCGGGTAATCCATTCGAGTCGGACCGACGACGCCGAGCTTGGCCAGCGACTGGTCGCCGAAGCCATAGCCGGCGGACACGATCGAGGTGGATCTGAGGCCCTCGTGGGAGTTCTCCGCGCCGATCCGTACCGTGAGCATGGACGGGTCGCCCACCTCTCCGAGCAAACGGATGAGGACCACGTTTTCTTCCAGCGCTTCGAGTACGTCACGAAGGCTAGCGGAGAAATCCACCGCCGCGAGATTCGCGGTCCCTCCGAGGACGATCTTCTCCTCGTGCCGCTCCACCAGGCTCTCCAGGAGCACCGACAGCACCGAGACCGCCATCCGGCGATCGCCGGTGGGCACCTGCGCCGGCAGGTCCTCGACGGCGGTGGGGACGTCGGTCAGCCATTTGCCGCCCAGCGCGCGGTTGAGCATCTGCCGCAGGTTCTCGACGGAGTCCTCGGTGACCCCGCCGAGGCCGTCGATGACGCGCTGCTCCACCCGCCCGGTGTTGGTGATCAGCACCATCATCACGCGCTGGTTGCCCAGGGGGACGAGTTCGACGTGCTGCACCGACGAGCGGGTGAGCGAGGGGTACTGCACGATCGCGACCTGCCGGGTGAGCTGCGCGAGCAGGCGCACCGTGCGGGCCACGATCTCGTCGAGGTCGACGGCGCCGCCGAGGAAGGTCTCGATGGCGCGGCGCTCGGCCGAGGACAGGGGCTTGACCGTGGACAGCCGGTCCACGAACAGCCGGTACCCCTTGTCGGTGGGCACCCGCCCCGCGCTGGTGTGGGGCTGGGTGATGTAGCCCTCCTCCTCCAGCGCCACCATGTCGTTGCGGATCGTCGCCGGCGACACCCCGAGGGTGTGGCGGTCGGCGAGGGCCCTGGACCCCACGGGCTCGTTCGTGGACACGTAGTCCTCGACGATGGCACGCAGGACCGCGAGTTTGCGGCCGTCGAGCACGCGTTCACCTCCCTGGCACTCCGTGGTCGTAAGTGCTAATTCTATGCCGTCGCGCAAGGGCGGGCCGGAACGCGGGACCGCGGTTCGGGCCGGCACCGCCCCGGCCGCCGTCCCGGCGCGCCGCGCGCAGCGTTCCGGGGCGTCTCCGTGACGCGGTGCGACAATGATCGCCATGGCCGTCGATCCCGCACCTCCGCGCGTCGACCCGGCGCGGCTGCGCCCGGTGCGGGCCTGGTACGGGATCGGCGCGGCGATCGCGGTCTGCGGGCTGATCGCCGGGGCCATGGGGTTCGTGATCGGGCTGCTGAACTCGGAGTCCCTGCCGCACTTCCGCGCTCAGTTCGGCGACGACGAGACCGCGATCGTCGACTTCGACCACGCGAATCAGGGCACCCACGCGTGGCTCATCTACACCGACCGCTACACGACCGACGACGAGATCGCCGCGTTCTGCACGATCGACGGGCCCAGGGGGCCGGTCACGGTGAGCCCGGCCCATGACCAGCACTCCGACGGCTGGTTCCTGGCCGGCCGGATCGACGCGGCCGAGGCCGGCGACCACACCCTCCGCTGCCACAGCGGCGAGGGCCTCCGCTACGCGGTCGGCTTCGGAAACGACGCGCACGGCGTGTCCACGGGGGTGCTGTGGACCGTCGCCGCCGCTTTCGCCCCGGCGGTCGCGGGGGTCCTCATCGGCGCCGCGGTGCTCATTCTCACCGCTGTCCTCCGCGCCCGCGACGGGCGGCGCGTCCTCGCCGGCGGGCAGCCGCGCGACGGCGCGCGGCGGCGGGGAGGAAGGGTGCCCTGACGGCGGCCCCGCTGCGGCCGCCCCGCCACTGGACGGGCAGGGGGCACGGTGTCCGGTGCCCCGCCGGAGGGCCCGGCGCCGCTAAGATCGCGGGCCGTGGGCACTGACTCTGGCAAGCGGCGCGGCAGGCGGTACGGGGACGACGTCCTGGCGGGCGACTGGCGGCGGCCCCGGAAAGGGGCGGTCCCCGAGGTTCCCGTGGAGCACGGACTGGTGGTGGAATCCGCCGACGAGGGGTTCTGCGGCGCGGTCGTGGCCTGGGACAAGGCGACGGTGACCCTGGAGGACCGCGCGGGCCGGCGCCGGGTGTTCGACCTCGCGCCGGCGGCGTTCCTGGTCGACGGCCGGCCGGTGACCGTGGTGCGTCCGGCCGCGGCGGCGCCCTCGGGACCTCTGCGCAGCGCGTCGGGGTCGGTCGCGGTCCGGGGCGCGCGGGCGCGCGTGGCCAGAGAAGGCCGCATCTACGTCGAGGGAGCCCACGACGCGGAGCTGGTCGAGAAGATCTGGGGGCACGACCTCCGGGTCGAGGGCGTGGCGGTGGAGTTCCTCGAGGGCGTGGACCACCTGCCCGAGATCGTCGCCGCGTTCGCCCCCGGGCCGGAGCGGCGGCTGGGGGTGCTGGTGGACCACCTGGTGCCGGGGTCAAAGGAGTCGCGGATCGCCGAGCAGGTGTCGTCCCCCTATGTGCTGGTCGCCGGCCACCCGTTCATCGACATCTGGCAGGCGGTCAAGCCCGCCGTCCTCGGTTTCGCGGCCTGGCCCGCGGTGCCGCGCGGCACCCCCTGGAAGGAGGGGGTGCTGGCCGCCCTCGGCCGGCGCGAGGAGCCCGGTGAGGCATGGCGGGGCATCCTCGGCCGGGTCCGGACATTCGCCGATCTGGAACCGGAACTGCTGGGCCGCGTCGAAGAACTGATCGACTTCGTCACCGCGCCCTACGTGGTGCGAGACTAGGACGCGTCCGCGCCGACCCCGCGGTGACGGCGTGCGGCGGCAGGACGCGCCGGACGGCATAATCTGCTCCACGCAATCGGCACAGCCAAGGGACATGATGAGCGAGACCCCGCCCCACCGACCACAGCCCCAGGACGAGCCCGCGGGAGGGCAGCCCGTGCCCGGCCACACCGCCCCCAGCGGCGGCCAGCCCGGACAGGGGCAGCAGGCCGGCACCGGGGCACAGCCGGGGTACGCCCAGCCGCCCCACCCGCCCCAGGCGCCGCAGCAGCCCTATGCGCAGCCGGGCCAGGGCTACGACCAGCAGGGATATCCCCAGCCGGGCTACGATCCGGCCCAGTACGGCCGGCCGGCCTACGGGCAGGCCCAGCAGCCGCCGAACCCCCCGCAGCCGGGATACGGCGTGCCGCAGGCGCCACCGCAGCAGCCCGGATACCGCGCCCAGCCCCAGCAGCCCGCGGCCCCCGCCTACGGCCAGCCGACCGGCGGGCAGCCCGGGTACGCGCAGCCCTCCGGTGAGCAGCCCGGGTACGGCCGGCAGCCCTACCCGCCGCAGCCGGGCCCCGCCGGGCCGCAGGCCCCGCAGTCCTACGCGCCCCAGGGATACGCGCCCCAGGGGCAGGAGCAGCAGGCCGCCGCGGCGGCCCAGCAGCAGCCGGGCTACCCCCAGCCCCAGCAGCCCGGATACCCCGCCCAGCCCCAGCAGCCCGCGGCCCCCGCCTACGGCCGGCCGGCCGGCGGGCAGCCGTTCCCCCAGCAGGGGCAGACCGCGGCCGACGACCCCACCTGGGCGATGATCGCGCACCTCTCCGGGGTCATCCTCGCGTGCTTCGGCTGGCTGCCCGCGCTGGTGGTGTACTCGGTGAAGAAGAACCACTCGCCGTTCGTCCGCCACCACGCGGGCGAGGCGCTGAACTTCCAGCTCACCCTGTTGATCCCCTACCTGCTCACCTCGGCCGCCTATATCGCGCTCGGCGTCTTCGCCCCGACGACATCGTGGATCGGCTCCGTGTTCATCGCGGTGATCTGGGTGCTGTCGATCGTGTTCGGGGTGCTCGCCGCTCTCGGCGCGAACAAGGGCGCCTGGTACCGCTACCCGGTGTCGGTCCGCTTGGTGAAGTGACCGCGGCCGCCGCCGCGCGGAACCCGCGCGGCGGCCGGGCCGTCCCATCGGGGCGGGCCGGTGCCCCCGAACGCCCCCGAACGCCCCCGAACAGCCAGCTACCGCACGGCCCGCGGCCCGACCACCGGGCCCGGGCGGCAGAGACCGAGGAGACCATGAGCTACCCACACCCGCCGAACCCCTCCTACGGCGAGGGCCAGGGCGGATACCAGCAGCAGTACCCGGGCGGCTACGGCCCGCCGCCCGGAGGCGACCACGGCTACGGCACGGGTCCGCAGCCGGGCCAGTACGGCCAGCAGGGCCAGCAGGGCTACCCGGGGTACCAGGAGCAGCAGCAGGGCTACCCGGGCCAGGCTCCGCAGCCCGGCGCGCAGCAGCCCTACGCCGCCGCGCCCTATGGCCAGTACGGGCAGTACCAGCAGCCCCACCAGCAGCAGGGCGGCCAGGTGACGGCGGACGACCGCCAGATGGGCCTGCTCATCCACCTCGGCGGGGCGATCCTGGGCTTCCTCGTGCCGCTGGTCTTCTACTTCATCAAGAAGGACGAGTCGCCGTTCCTCCGCCACCAGGCGGCGCACGCGCTCAACTTCCAGATCATGCTGGCGATCGCCTACTTCGTCTCGGGCATCCTGATGATCGTCATCATCGGCTACCTGACGTTCCTCGCCGCCTGGATCCTCGGCCTGGTGTTCGGCATCATGGGCGGCCTGGCGGCGAACCGGGGCGAGTGGTACACGTACCCGTTCAACCTTCCGATCGTGAAGTAGCGGCCGCCGACCGCGGCAGGGCCGGGCGGCGCTCAGGTGAGATCGCGCACCACGGCGTCGGCCAGCAGGCGGCCCCGCCGGGTGAGCACCGCACGGCCACGGGCGTGGGCCGAGGGGTCGAGCAGGCCGTCGGCCACAGCTCGCTCGGCCGCGGCGCGTCCGGGGCCGTCGAGCAGGTCCAGCGGGCATCCCTCGGCGATGCGCAGTTCCAGCAGGATCCGCTCGAACCGCCGGTCGGCGTCGCCGAGGACCTCGCGCGCGTGACCGGGCGAGACGCCGTCGGCGATGCGCGCGGCGTAGGCCGCTGGGTGCTTCACGTTCCACCAGCGGACCCCGCCGACATGGCTGTGGGCCCCCGGGCCCACCCCCCACCAGTCGCCGCCGGTCCAGTAGAGCAGGTTGTGGCGGCTCCGGGCCCCGGCGCCGCGCGCCCAGTTGGAGACCTCGTAGGCGGTGTAGCCGGCGGCGCCCAGCGCGTCGTCGGCCATGAGGTAGCGGTCGGCCATGGTGTCGTCGTCGGGTGCCGCGAGCTCTCCGCGGCGCACGCGGGCGGCCAGCCGGGTGCCGTCCTCCACGATCAGCGAGTACGCCGAGACGTGGTCGGGGTCCGCGCCGACCGCGGCGTCGAGCGACTCCTTCCAGTCGGCGTCGGTCTCGCCGGGCGTGCCGTAGATGAGGTCGAGGTTGACGTGGTCGAACCCGGCCTCGCGCGCCCAGGCGACGCAGAGCTCCGGCCGTCCGGGGGTGTGGGTGCGGTCGAGGATGCGCAGCACCCCGGGGCGGGCGCTCTGCATCCCGAAGGAGACCCGGGTGAACCCGGCGTCGCGCAGCCGCAGCAGGTAGTCGCGGTCGACGGTCTCGGGGTTGGCCTCGGTGGTGACCTCGGCGTCCGCCTCCAGGCCGAATTCGGCGTCGATCGCGGCGAGGACCCGGCCGAGGTCCTCGGGGGGCAGGAGGGTGGGCGTGCCGCCGCCGAAGAACACCGTGCGCACGCGGGCCGCGCCGGCCCCCATGGCCCGGCGCGCGAAGCGGACCTCGGCGGCGGCCTGGTCGGCGTAGGTGGCGGGTGAGGCGACCGCGCCGCCGTCGCGGGAACGCAGTTCGGCGGCGGTGTAGGTGTTGAAGTCGCAGTAGCCGCAGCGTGTGACGCAGAACGGCACGTGGACGTAGAACCCGAACGGCCGGCTCCCGGCGCCCGCGAGGGATCCGGCGGGCAGCGAGCCGTCCGCGGGGACGGGGTCGCCGTCGAGTACGACTGAGGGCATGCGTCGAGACTATCCGCCCCCGTACCCGCCGGGTGCCGGGCGCGGAGCCCGCCCACCTGCGGCCGCGCCGCGGCAGGAGGGCTCAGGAGCGCAGGAGGCCGGCCTCCCGGTCGCGCTCCAGGCCGCGTTCCACCTTGGCCGCGAGCTCGGCCCATTTGTCGGAGCGGCCGGGGAGGGCGAGCACGCGGCGCAGCAGGTCGATGTCGCGGTCCAGCCCGGCACGGAATCCGGCCATGACGGTGATGCCGTGGCCGGGGCGGTGCACGATCTCGACGGGGTCGCCGGCGCGGACGTCGCCCTCCTCGCGCACCCGCAGGTAGACACCGGTGCGGGCCTCCTGGGTGAAGCGCTTGATCCAGCCCTGCTCGGCCAGCCACGTCTGGAACACGGCGCAGGGCGTGCGGGGCAGGACGACCTCGAACAGGGCCGTTCCGATCCGCCACGTCTCGCCGATCAGGGCGCCGTTGACGTCGAGCCCCGTGGTGGTCAGGTTCTCGCCGAAGGCGCCGTCGCGCAGGGGGCGGCCCAGCCGCTGCGACCAGTCGTCGAGGTCCTCGCGCGCGAAGACGTAGACGGCCTGGTCCGGGCCGCCGTGGTCGGCGCGGTTGGCCTGCTCGTCGCCGTCCAGTCCGAGCGCGGCCGCGCGCACAGGGCCCTCGACGGGCCTCTTGTCGATGGCCGTGCGCCCCGGCCCGGGCGCCCAGGGCGCGTCGCCGGCGCGGCCGGTGCAGACCGATTGGACGATGGTGCTGGTCTCCCCCATGGGAGAACCGTAGAACACCCGGCCCGGGGCCGGAAGCGCGACGCTCTCACACCGCGTGCACCGGGTCGGGCCCGGTGCTCTGCACAGGGACCGCCCCGGTGGACCCGCGCACCACCAGCTCCGGGTCGAACAGGTACTCCGCGTGGGAGACGCTGTGCCCGGCGATCTCGTCGCACAGGGTGCGCGCCGCGGCCAGGGCCATGGACTGGATGGGCTGGCGGACCGTGGTGAGCGGGGGGTCGGTGAAGGCGATCAGGTGGGAGTCGTCGTAGCCGACCACGGAGAAGTCCCGCGGCACCGACAGCCCGCGCTGGCGCGCGGCGCGGATGGCGCCGAGGGCCATGAGGTCGGAACCGCAGGCCATGGCGGTGACGCCGCGGTCGAGCAGCCGCGTGGCCGCCGCGTGGCCGCCTTCGACGCCGAACAGGGACAGCTCCACCATGCCGTCGCTGGCGAGCCCGTGGCGCGCCATCGCGCCGTGGAAGCCTTCGAGCTTGCGCCGGACCGGCACGAAGCGGTCGGGCCCGCTGGCGAAGCCGATGCGGGTGTGGCCCAGCGCGGCGAGGTGGTCGACGGCGAGCCTCCCGGCCTCGCGGTCGTCGGCGGAGACGAACGGCGCGGACACCCGGTCGGCGAAGCCGTTGACCAGGACGATGGGCAGCCGCCGCGCGACCAGCCGGCGGTAGCGGTCGTGGTCGGCGGTGGTGTCGGCGTGCAGGCCGGAGACGAAGATGATGCCGGAGACATTGCGATCCAGCAGGAGCTCGACGTATTCGTCCTCGGCGATGCCGCCCGGTGTCTGGGTGCACAGCACCGGGGTATAGCCGTGCTGTGCCAGTGCTCCTTCAGCGGCTTGGGCGAACATCGGGAACACGGGGTTGTCGAGCTCGGGGACGACCATGCCCACCAGCCCGGCCGAGCGCTGGCGCAGGCGGGCCGGGCGCTCGTAGCCCAGGACGTCGAGTGCGGTGAGCACGGCGGTGCGCGTGGCCGCGCCGACACCGGGCTTGGAGTTGAGGACGCGGGAGACGGTCGCCTCGCTGACACCGGCGTGCCGCGCGATGTCGGCCAATCGTGGACCCATATGAGCACTCTAGTGGAATTCGCCTGTTATTTCTCTGCAAGAACTAGGTAATCTTTCGCAAGCGGTTTCAGAACACGCACCGCTCTGGCGATATGGAGGGACACCCATGCCGATTCCCCCCGAGTCCGGGACGCAGGCCGGCACGACGCAGCGGGAATGGTGGCGCGACGCCGTCATCTACCAGGTCTACGTGCGCAGCTTCGCGGATTCCGACGGCGACGGCGACGGCGATCTGCCCGGCATTGCCTCCCGGTT
This sequence comes from Nocardiopsis mangrovi, assembly GCF_042653925.1. NCBI lineage: Bacteria > Bacillati > Actinomycetota > Actinomycetes > Streptosporangiales > Nocardiopsidaceae > Nocardiopsis > Nocardiopsis mangrovi. The sequence goes on along the minus strand of NZ_JBHSFQ010000002.1, from coordinate 273,424 downwards.
GCCCGAACTCGCGGAACTGGGGGTCGACGCGGTCTGGCTGACTCCGTTCTACGTCTCCCCGCTGGCCGACGGCGGCTACGACGTCGCCGACTACCGCGACGTGGACCCGCGCTTCGGCACGCTCGCCGACTTCGACGCGCTCGCCGCCGCGGCCCACGACCTGGGCCTGCGGGTGATCATCGACATCGTCCCCAACCACAGTTCGTCGCAGCACCCGTGGTTCCGCGAGGCGGTGGCGGCCGAACCGGGCAGCCCCGAGCGGGCCCGCTACATCTTCCGCCCCGGCAGGGGGCCCGGCGGCGACCTGCCGCCCAACAACTGGCAGTCGGTGTTCGGCGGGCCGGCGTGGACCCGGCTGACACGGCCCGACGGCACCCCCGACCAGTGGTACCTGCACCTGTTCGACCCCGCCCAGCCCGATCTGGACTGGACCCTCCAGGAGGTCCACGACGAGTTCGACGACGTGCTGCGCTTCTGGCTGGACCGGGGCGTGGACGGCTTCCGGATCGACGTCGCGCACGGCATGGTCAAGGACCCCGCACTGCCCGACATCGCCGACGGACAGTCGGCCGACCTGCTCGACGGCGTGACCCGGCTGCCCTATTTCGACCAGGACGGGGTGCACGAGATCTACCGCCGTTGGCGCCTGATCGCCGACTCCTACCCGGGGCAGCGGGCGCTGGTGGCGGAGGCGTGGGTGGAGGACGCCGACCGCGTCTCGCGGTACCTGCGCGCCGACGAACTCCACCAGGCGTTCAACTTCGAGTACCTCCAGACCGGCTGGGACGCCGGAGCGCTGCGCCGGGTCATCGACCGGTCGCTGGCCACCAACGAGAAGGTGGGGGCGCCCACGACCTGGGTGCTGTCCAACCACGACGTCGTCCGGCACGTCACGCGCTTCGGCGGCGGCGAGGAGGGGCTGCGGCGCGGGCTGGCGGCCACCCTGCTCATGCTGGCCCTGCCCGGCTCGGCCTACCTGTACCAGGGCGAGGAGCTGGGCCTGCCGGAGGTCACCGACCTGCCCGAGGACGCGCTCCAGGACCCCACGTGGGAGCGCTCGGGCCACACGGAGCGGGGCCGCGACGGCTGCCGGGTGCCGCTGCCGTGGGAGGGGTCCGAGGCGCCGTTCGGGTTCGGCCCCGCGGGAACGGCGCCGTGGCTGCCCATGCCGCCGGCATGGTCCGGGCTGACCCGCGAGCGGCAGAAGGCCGACCCGGGGTCCCCGCTGGCGCTCTACACCCGGGCCCTGCGGGCGCGCCACGAGCTCGCGGCGCTGGGCGAGGGGGCGATCTCCTGGATCGACGCGGGCGACGGCGTGCTGGCGTTCCGCCGGGGGCGGTCCTTCGTGTGCGCGGTGAACCTGTCCGGCGCACCGGTGGAGCTGCCGCTGAGCGGCGAGGTGGTGGTCGCCAGCGGACCCGTCACCGCGGGGGGCGGCCGGATCGCGCTGCCCGACGACACGGCGGTCTGGCTGCGCACCTGACCTGCCCTCCCCCGTCCTGAGGGCGCCGCGCGAAGCGCCCGGTCCGGCCCGGCCACCCGTGGGGTGCCGGGCCGTTCGCATGCCCGCTGCGCGGCGGCGGGGCGCCCCCTCCGCTCCGCCCGGCCGGCCGGGGCCGGCCGCACCGCCGCGGAGGGCCCGTTGCGCCGCGTTTCACCCGCAGCGCTGAAAATCCCCTGAATCTCCTGCAAAATCTTTCAAATCTTTCAGTCTGTTGCTAACGTCACATCACCGCACATTCGCGACGGGCCGTGACGTGCGGGGGGTCCCACGGCCCCGTGCCCGAAGGGGAGAGCCATGAGAATCCATCGCGCCGGTGTCGTCGCCGGCACCGCCGCCCTCACCCTCGCCGCAAGCGCCTGCGGCGGAGGCGGCGCGTCCGAACCAGAGGCAGGGGGAACCCTGGTGATCTGGTCCGACACCGAACGAGGCGAGGCACTGACCCCCTTCGCCGAGGAGTTCGGCGAATCCAACGGCATCCGGGTCGACGTGCAGACCTTCCCGGTCGACACCCTCCAGGCGGACTTCGTGACCGCCCACGAGGCGGGGTCGGGCCCCGACATCGTCGTGGGCGCCCACGACTGGATCGGCAACCTCGTCCAGAACAACGCCATCGACCCCGTCGAACTCCCCCAGGACACCGCGGACGGCTTCAGCGCGACCTCGCTCCAGGCCGCCACCTACGAGGGCCGGCTCTACGGCGTCCCCTACGCGCAGGAGAACCTCATCCTGCTGCGCAACACCGAACTCGCCCCCGACGCCCCCGGCACCGTCGAGGAGCTCGTCGAGACCGGCAGCGCCCTGGTGGAGGACGGCGACGCCGAGGAGGTCCTGGGCCTCCAGGTCAGCCAGACCGGCGACCCCTACCACCTCCAGCCGTTCTTCACCTCGGCCGGCGGCTACCTCTTCGGCGCCGATGACGAGGGCGGCTACGACCCCTCGGACCTGGGCATCGGCACGCCCGAGTCCATCGAGGCGTTCGAGCGGATCGCGGAGCTGGGCGAGGACGGAGCCGGCGTGCTGAAGCGCTCCATCGACTCCGACAACGTCGCCGGCCTCTTCGAAGAGGGCCGGACCCCCTACTTCGTCACCGGCCCCTGGTCGCTCGCCGGTGTCGAGGCCGCCGGGGTGGACTACGGCATCTCCGCCGTGCCCGGGTTCGAGGGCGCGGAGGCGCCCCGCCCGTTCATCGGCGTCCAGGCGTTCTTCGTCGCCTCCGGCGGCGCCAACAAGGTGCTGGCGCAGGAGTTCGTGACCAACTACGTGGCCGACCCCGAACTCGCCGTCGCCCTCTATGACGCCGACCCCCGGCCCCCGGCGCTGACCGCCGCCTACGAGCAGGTGAGCGCGGACAACCCCGACATCGCCGCGATCGTCGAGGCCGGGGAGGGCGGCGAGCCCATGCCCGCCATGCCGGAGATGGCCGCGGTCTTCGACCCCTTCGGCAAGGCGCAGGCGGCGATCATCGGCGGCGAGGACCCCGAGGACGTCCTCACCGCCGCCGCCGAGAACATCCAGGACGAGATCGGCTGATCGTGTCCCCCACGCACCCCGGCTCCGCGGGCGCCCCCAGGGGCGCCCGCTCCCGGCCGCCCCTTCCCGGCGGCTCGCTCGCCCCCCGCGGCTCGCTTGCCGGGCAGGTCGCCAAGACCGGCCTGCTCGGCCTCGCCGCGGCCCTCGGCGTATGGGCCGCCCTCCCCCTCTACGTCCAAGGCGAGTGGGCCGGCCTGGCGGTGGTCGCCGCGGTCACCGCTCTCATCTTCGGCGTCTACCTGTCCAAGCGGGCGATCCCCGCGAAGTACCTGCTCCCCGGCACCCTGTTCCTCATCGCCTTCCAGATCCTGCCCGTGCTGTTCACCCTGAGCACCTCGGTGACCAATTACGGCGACGGCCACCGCGGCGAGAAGGAGCAGGCGATCGCCGCCATCGAGGCGGCCTCGGTCACCCGCGCGGAGGACGGCACCGAGTACACGCTGACCGTCGCCGCCCGGGGCGGCGCCGACAGCGGCGAACTCGCCTTCCTGCTCACCGACCGGCAGGGCCGGGCCTACGCGGGCACCGCCGAAGGGCTGGAGCCGCTCAACGGGGTCACCCCCGATGGCGCCGGCAAGATCACCACGGCGCCCGGCTATACGATCCTGACCCCCGCCCAGGTGGGCGTGCGCGGTACGGAGGTCGAGGAGCTGGCCGTGCCGAGCGGCAGCGGATCGGGCATCCGGGCCGGCGGGCTGTCCACCGCCTACGAGGGCCGGGCAACGCGCGTCTACGACGCCTCCTGCGACTGCATCGCCGACACCGCCACCGGCGAGGTGTTCACGGCCGACGACGAGCGGGGATCCTTCGTCGCCGAGGACGGCACCCGGCTGTCCCAGGGCTGGCGCGTCGACGTGGGGGCGGGCAACTTCCTGCGCTTCCTGACCGACCCGTCGGTCAGCGGGACGTTCTTCTCGATCCTGGGCTGGAACATCGGCTTCGCCGGCGGCACGACCGCCCTCGTCTTCGCGATCGGCCTGGGGGTGGCGCTCACCCTGCACACCCGGCACGCGATGCGCGGCCGCTCCCTGTACCGGGTGCTGGTGGTGCTGCCCTACGCGATGCCGTCGCTGGCGATGCTGCTGCTGTGGCGCGACATGTTCAACGCCGACTTCGGCCTGGTCAACCGCCTCTTCGGGGTGGACGTCGACTGGTTCGGCGACGCGTGGACGGCGCGCGCGGTGGTGCTGCTCGTCAACGTGTGGCTGGGGTTCCCCTACATGTTCCTCGTGGCCACCGGGGCGCTCCAGGCCATCCCCCGCGAGCTGCTGCACGCCGCGAGCATCGACGGCGCCGGCGCCTGGCAGGCGTTGCGCACCGTCACCCTGCCGCTGCTGATGGTGGCGATGGCGCCCATCCTGATCTCGACGTTCGCCTTCAACTTCAACAACTTCAACGCGGTCTGGCTCACGACCCAAGGGGGCCCGTTCCCGCCGGACGATCCCACCGCGGGCGCCACCGACCTGCTGATCACCTACACCTACCGGCTGGCGTTCGGCGAGGCCGGGGCGCAGTACGGGTTCGCGGCGGCGGTCTCGGTGTTCATCTTCCTGATCGTCACGCTGATCTCCGTGGTCGGCCTGCGCAGGAGCCGGGCCCTGGAAGAGGTGGACGCCCGATGACCCCGACGACCCCGGCCCGCCGCGCGCTCGCACGGGTCCGCAGGGACGGCTGGCGGCACGCCGTCATGTGGCTCGTGCTCGCCTTCGCGCTGTTCCCCATCCTCTTCGTCGTCTCGGCGGCGCTCAACCCGCTGGGAACGCTCAGCAGCTCCCGGCTGCTGCCCGCCTCGGTGGGACCCGACAACCTGGTCCGGCTGTTCACCGACACCCCGTTCGCCGCGTGGTACGCGAACTCGCTGCTGATCTCCCTGGCCAACGCGGCGGCGACCGTCTTCCTCTCGGCCCTGGCCGCCTACGTGTTCAGCCGCTTCCGGTTCGCCGGCCGCCGCGTGGGGCTCTACGGGCTGCTGCTGATCCAGATGTTCCCGCAGTTCCTGGCGGTCGTGGCGATCTACCTGATGTTCAGCCGGGTCACCGAGCTGTGGCCGCGGATCGGGTTCGACACCCCGTGGGGCCTCATGCTCGTCTACCTGGGCGGCGCGCTGAGCATCAACACGTGGCTGATGAAGGGGTTCTTCGACACCGTGCCCCCCGAGCTCGACGAGGCCGCCCGGGTCGACGGCGCCACCCACGCCCAGGTGTTCTTCCGGATCATGCTGCCGCTGGTGACACCGGTGCTGGCGATCGTGGGGCTGCTGGTGTTCATCTCCACGATCAACGAGTTCCTGCTGGCCAGCGTGTTCCTGCGGGATCCGGAGGCCAAGACGGTCGCGCTGGGCCTCTACCAACTGGTGGCCGACCAGCGCAACACCAACTTCGGGATGTTCGCCGCGGGGACGCTGCTGCTGTCGGTCCCGGTGCTGTCGGTGTTCTGGTTCCTCCAGAGGTACATCGTGGAGGGCCTGACCAGCGGATCGGTCAAGGGCTGACGCCCGGGAGCGGGCCGGGGACACCCGGCCCGCCCGGCGCTACTTCTTCTTGGCGTCCTTCTCGCCGCCGTCCTCGGTGGACAGCGCGGCGATGAACGCCTCCTGGGGGACCTCGACCCGGCCCACCATCTTCATCCGCTTCTTGCCCTCCTTCTGCTTCTCCAGCAGCTTGCGCTTGCGGCTGATGTCGCCGCCGTAGCACTTGGAGAGCACGTCCTTGCGGATGGCGCGGATGTTCTCGCGGGCGATGACACGCGATCCGATGGCGGCCTGGATCGGGACCTCGAACTGCTGCCGCGGGATGAGTTCGCGCAGCTTCTTGGTCATCTCGACGCCGTAGGCGTACGCCTTGTCCTTGTGCACGATCGCCGAGAAGGCGTCGACGGTCTCGCCCTGGAGCAGGATGTCGACCTTCACCAGGTCGGACACCTGGTCGCCGGTGGGCTCGTAGTCGAGCGAGGCGTAGCCCTTGGTCCGCGACTTCAGCTGGTCGAAGAAGTCGAACACGATCTCGGCGAGCGGGAGCGTGTAGCGCATCTCGACCCGGTCCTCGGACAGGTAGTCCATGCCGAGCAGCGATCCGCGCCGCGCCTGGCACAGCTCCATGATCGGCCCGACGAAATCGGCCGGCGCCAGGAGCGTGGCCTTGACGACCGGCTCGTGGACCTGGTCGATCTTGCCCTCGGGGAACTCGCTGGGGTTGGTCACCACGTGCTCGCCGCCGTCCTCCATGACCACCCGGTAGACCACGTTGGGCGCGGTGGAGATCAGGTCGAGGTTGAACTCGCGCTCCAGGCGGGCGCGGGTGATCTCCAGGTGCAGCAGGCCCAGGAACCCGCAGCGGAACCCGAAGCCCAGCGCCGCCGAGGTCTCGGGTTCGAACACCAGCGCGGCGTCGTTGAGCTGGAGCTTCTCCAGGGCGTCGCGCAGCACGGGGTAGTCGGTGCCCTCGATCGGGTACAGCCCCGAGAACACCATGGGCTTGGGGTCCTGGTAGCCCGACAGCATCTCGGTGGCGCTCCGGGCGGCCGAGGTGATGGTGTCGCCGACCCGGGACTGGCGGACGTCCTTCACCCCGGTGATCAGGTAGCCGACCTCGCCGACGCCCAGCCCGGCCACCTTGGTGGGCTCCGGGGAGATGACGCCGACCTCCAGCATCTCGTGCGTGGCGCCGCTGGACATCATGGAGATGCGCTCGCGGGTGGACAGCGCGCCGTCGACCACCCGCACGTAGGTGACCACACCGCGGTAGGTGTCGTAGACCGAGTCGAAGATCATGGCGCGCGCGGGGGCGTCGGCGTCGCCCACCGGAGCGGGCACCTGCTGGACGACCTCGTTCAGCAACTCCTCGACGCCCTGGCCGGTCTTGGCGCTGACCTTGAGGACGTCAGAGGGCTCGCAGCCGATGATGCCGGCGAGCTCGGCCGCGTACTTCTCGGGCTGGGCCGCGGGCAGGTCGATCTTGTTCAGCACCGGGATGATCGTGAGGTCGTTCTCCAGCGCCATGTACAGGTTGGCGAGGGTCTGCGCCTCGATGCCCTGGGCGGCGTCGACCAGCAGGATCGCGCCCTCACAGGCGGCCAGGGAGCGCGACACCTCGTAGCTGAAGTCGACGTGGCCGGGGGTGTCGATGAGGTTGAGGACGTAGACGGTGTCGTCGAGCGCGGTGAAGGGCAGCCGCACCGCCTGCGACTTGATGGTGATGCCGCGCTCGCGCTCGATGTCCATGCGGTCGAGGTACTGCGCGCGCATCTGGCGGTCATCGACGACGCCGGTCAACTGGAGCATGCGGTCGGCCAGAGTCGACTTGCCATGGTCGATGTGCGCGATGATGCAGAAGTTCCGGATCAGCGCGGGATCGGTCCGGTTCGGCTGTGGCACCGTGCTCCGTTCACGTTGGTCTCGGGGGCGGGGACCGCGGGACGCGGTCAGCCGCGGAGGGGTGTACCCCATGATCCCATGGTCGCCGCGACGCCACCGCCACCGTGCAGAATGGGGCGCGGCACCCCTCAGGCTATGCGACCCCGGAAGGCTTTCGGATGAAGTGGTTCCTCCAGCGCCTGTTCGCCGCCATCGCCGCGATCGTCGTCGTCCTCGCCGGCGCCGCGGCGCTGATCCAGTACCAGTATTCGGGTGAACCGGCGGAATGGGCGGTGTCCAACGGGACCAACGCTCTGTGGATGGGCCACGACTGGGTCGACGGCGGCAACGGGGACGCCGAACTGGCCGGCCTCGCCCCGCACATCAGGGCGGGCGAGATCAGCGACGTCTACGTGCACGTGGGACCGCTGGAGTACGACGGCACCCTGGACCCCGCCCTCTACCCCGAAGCGGGCGCGTTCCTCGAACGGTTCCGCGCCGAACTTCCCGATGTCCGGGTGTCGGCCTGGGTGGGGCAGCGGGTGGAGGCGGGCGAGCTGGACCTCTCCGACGAGGACAGCCGGGCGCGCGTCCTGGACGGCGCGGCCGACCTGATGGACGCCGGATTCGATGGGATCCACTACAACTTCGAGCCGCTGCCCGACAACGGGGAGGACTTCGTGTCCCTGCTCGCCGAGACCCGCGACGCGATCGGCGACGACGCGCTGCTGTCCACCGCGGTTCCGCAGGTCGAGCCGCTGGCCGGGATCTCCTTCGGCGTCCGGCTGTTCGCGGGGAAGGACAAGTACTGGTCCCCGCTGTACCTGAAGCGGGTCGCCGAGTCGGTCGACCAGGTCGCGGTCATGTCCTACGACACCGCCATGCCGATGGAGGGGCTCTACGGCGGGTTCGTCGCCCGCCAGACCCGCCTGGCGCTGGACGCGGTCCCCGAAGAGGTCCAGTTGTTCATGGGCGTGCCGGCCTACCCCGACGAGCACGCCACCCGCGACCCCGACGCCGAGACCCCCGAAACCGCGACCCAGGCCATCCGCATCGGCCTCTCCGACGCCGCCGAGCGGCGGGAGCGCTTCGGGACGGCGCTGTACGTCGACTTCACCGCGACCGACGAGCAGTGGGCGGCCTACCGGGACGGCTGGGTCAGCCCGCCGGCGGAGGAGTGAGCAGGGGGCGCCGGAGGAGGGTGGGCGGCCCGCCGACCCGGCTCCGGCGGGCACGGCCGAGCGGCCCGGCGAGCGCGGTCCGCGCGCTCTCGCCGGGGACGGCCGGCGCGGCCTCCGCCGGCAAGGACCGGGGCGGCCCCGCGCCGGGCAGCGGTGGTCGAAGCAGTCGCCGGCCGCCTGCATAATGGAAGTCCGTGTCTCGGACATCCGCGTTCGGTTGTTCGGTTGAGCCCCTCGGTCTCACACACCCGGCGTCGGCGTTCGCCCGGCCCTCCAGCGGAACGGCTGCCCGCGGAGGATGCCCAGGCGCGTGCCACCGGCGCACTGATCACAGCAAACTGGAGCACGTTTTCGCATGGCGAACATCAAGTCGCAGAAGAAGCGCAACCGGCAGAACGAGAAGGCCCGCGTGCGCAACCAGGCGGTGCGCTCGTCGCTGAAGACGGCCATCCGCAAGTTCCGCGCGGCCGCCGAGACCGGGGACGCCGAGCAGGCCACGCAGCTGCAGCGCGCCGCCGCGCGCCTGCTCGACAAGGCCGTGAGCAAGGGCGTCATCCACCAGAACCAGGCCGCGAACCGCAAGAGCGCGATCGCCAAGCGCCTGGACCAGGTGCAGCAGGCCGCCTAGGCTTCCCGTTCCACGGCGAAGGCCGTCCCCATCAAGGGGGCGGCCTTCGCCGTCGTCGGGCCCGCCTCAGCGCTCCAGGGACGGGCTCCCCGCTGTGGGGCGTGGGTTTCTCCGCTGTGCGGGCGGGCGCCGCCATTGTGGGAGCAGGCGCCACCGTCGACGGGGCGGGGCTCCACCCCTCAGGGGGGACGTCCGCCGCGTCGCGACGGCGACCGGCGAAACGACGCAAAAGCGCTGTGGCGCCTCCGAGGGCGCGCATTAGCGTAGTCTCCGTGAACTTCACGCAGCTGCGCCTCGACCTCTGGGACGATCCCGCCCTCCGCAACGAACTCATCGCCTGGATCGACGGCCGCCTCGCCGAACACGACGCGTACCTGCTGCCCGAGCCGCCCCAGGTCCGGGTGCGGCCCTGGTCGACCACCGCCCGCCTGGCCACCACCCTCGGACCCCTGTGGTTCAAGGCCGACGCGCCCGGAGCGGAGTTCGAGGCCGCCCTCGCCGGGGCGCTGTACTCGTGGGTCCCCGGCCGTGTGCTGACCCCGCTGGGGGTCGACGCCAAGCGCGGCTGGTCGCTGTTCCCCGACGCCGGCACCACGCTGCGCGACCAGATGGCGGCGCTCGACGACTTCGCGGTGTGGGAGGCGATGCTCGGGACCTACGCCGAGACACAGCGGGTGCTCAGCGCCCACGTGCGCGACCTGCTCGCCCTCGGCGTCCCCGATCTGCGCCCCTCGGCGCTGGGGCGCCGCCTCGACACCTTCCTGGCCTCCCCGGGGATCGCCGGGGTGCTCGGCGACGACCACGACACCCTGATCCGCCGGCGCGGCGAGTTCGACCGGCGCTGCCGCGCGCTCGACGAGAACGCGGTCGGGGTGTCACTCGACCACGGCGATCTGCACGTGGGCAACGTCTTCATGCTGGAAGGCGGGTACCGGTTCGCCGATTGGGGCGATGCCGCCGTCGCGCACGCCTTCTGCAGCCTCCTGGCGCCACTGCGGTTCGCCACGCGGGAGCTGAACGCGGACGCGCGCGCCCTGGGACGGCTGCGCGACGCCTACCTGGAACCGTGGACCGCCGCACACTCCCTCGCCGACCTCCGCTCGGCGGCCCGGCTGGCCACCGACCTCGCCGCCCTCAACCGCGCCCTGGCGTGGAACCGCGCCTTCCCCGAACTCGCCCACGCGGTCGCCCCCGCTCAACACGACCACATCGCCCGCTGGCTGCGGACCCTCATCGGCAGAGGCGACGGCACCGAACTCTGACTCCACCGCCGCCCGCTCCCGAGGCGGCGGCGGTTCCGGCCCGGTCGCGGCGTCCATGTGGCGATGCGGACCACCAGGCGGTGCCGACCACGCTCCAAGGGCCGGCCGAGCCGGCCGTCCACCGATGGCTGCGGCGCAGTCGCGGAAACGCGGCATGTCGCGAGTCGCCGCGCGACGGTCCCCTGCCGACCGCCGGCCCAAGCCGCCCAACGCTCACCGCCCGGCCCCACCGCTCTCATCCGCGTCCGCGAGCAGCTGGCGGGTCGCAAGGGGGGGAAGGCGCGGGCAGGGCCGCGCCGTGTTGACGTGGCCGCCGCCGGGGCCCGCTGGGGCGGCCGGCACTTGAGTTGTCCACAGCCACGGAATTCCTCCTGGCAGCCTCCGGCCATGATTTCTACCGTGGGTCACATGTCGCCTACGCCACGGAACCGCCGGCCCTTCGATCCCTCGACCCTGCGGAGGCTGCGCGCCCTCACCGCCGGAGCGGCACCGCACCCCACCACCTCCGATCCCGTCGCCGGCCCCACCCCGGAGACCGGCGGGACGGGGCCGCTGCCCGCCTCCCCGCTCATCGGGCACATCCCCGTCCCGCCCTACGCCCTGTCCCCCGACCCTCGCCCGGCCATCGCACCGGCCCCCGTTGCCGCCGACGAAGGCGACACCGCGCCGTTCCCCCCACCACTCCATCCCGGTCCCCCGCACCGGAACGTTCCCGCAGCGCTTCCCGTACCCGCCCCCTCACCCGGCAGCGATCCCCCTTCCCCAGCACCCCATGCGGCGGGGTACGGTCCTCCGGACCACGTCGCACCACCCCCGCCCCGCACCGCCGCCCAAGAACCCTCCCCCGGTGAACCCGCAGGTCTCCCCCTGCCGGGCACGACCACCGCCGCGAACCGCCTCATCGCCCCAGAGCCGCCGACGCCTTCCTTCGCCGATCTCCGCCCCCCGACGACCACGCCGAGCGCCCGCCACTCCCCCAATGCGGTGCCGCACCCGGGCGTCCCGCCCTCCCCGGGGCGACCCGTCGCCGCGCCCGTCATCCGCCACGCCGGAGCCCGCTCGGGGGAGCGACCGGTCCACCGTCCCGGTTCCGCCGATACCCGTCATGGCCGCGGTTCCGCACCGGTCTCGGGCCCTCCCGGCTCCAGCCGCCTCCACCCGTCGTCAGCGGGTCCCGGGGCGCCCTGGTCCCGGGTTTCCGAGCCTCGATCGGACGCTCTTGCGGAACCCCGACCCCATGCCCCTGCGGATCGTCAAGGGTTCGACCGCCTGCTCGCCCTCGCCGCCCCCGCTTCCCCAGGGCCGCACCCCGGCTCCCTCGCCGAGCGAGCGCGGCGCCCGAACCGCGCCGACCGACGCGATGGTCAGGACGTGCCCGGCCGTTCCGAGACACCGGACGAAGCCGACCACCTCGGCCCGCCCCCGCCACCGCAGCGGCGCGAGCCATCCCGCCGGCCCGGCCCCGTCGTCTCGGCGCACTCCGGCGACCTCGGCGCCGACTCCGGTGACCGTCCATCCGATCCGCCAGGCGCCGTTGCTGATCACCCGCAGGGACCCGCCGGGGGTGACGACCATCGACGGCACGGCCGGCACCGAAGGCCCGAAACGCCCAACGCCGGCCCTGCCCCCCTCCGCCGCCCGTTCGATTTCGACCCTGTTCGCGTCGACCGCCCGCCCACGGATCGGCGTCGACGCCGGCCCCCACCCCTCCCTCTCGATGCTCCTCCGCGCGGCTACATCGAGGTGGCTCCCGAACCCGGCCCCTCGGCACCGGCCGGCCCGGGGCTCCGTCCCCGCCTGTCGGCGATCCTGGAGCGGCTGCCGCCCACCGTCCGGGACCAGCCGCTGTTCGGCCGGGCGGGTATCCACGGACTCGTCGCGGTCTGCGTGGTCGCCGCCATCGCCACCGTGTGGTTCTTCCTGCACGCCCGCCCGGAACCCCAGCCCCCTCCCGAACTCCGCGCCGGATCCGCCCGGGCCGACACCCCCGGCGAGCCGAGCGCCGCCCCCGTCCCCACACCTACGGGCGCGGCCCCCGCATCCACCGCCGAGGTCACCGTGCACGTCGGCGGCGACGTCGGCAGCCCCGGCGTCTTCACGCTCCCCGCAGGCTCCCGGGTGGCCGACGCGATCGAGGCCGCGGGCGGTCTCACCGACGACGCCGAGACCGGCTCCCTCAACCTCGCGCGCCCTCTGGCCGACGGCGAACAAGTACTGGTCGGGGCCGATACCGCCCCCACAACAGCACCCGCCGACACGGCGGCCCCGCCGGGCGGGGCGCCGGAAGCCCCGCTCGATCTCAACACCGCCACCCCGGAACAGCTCGAAGAGCTCCCCGGCATCGGCCCGGCCCTGGCCGGCCGGATCATCGACTACCGCACGGCCAACGGCGGCTTCACCACCGTCGAGCAGCTCCACGACGTCAGCGGTATCGGCGAGAAACGCTTCACCGACCTCCGTCCCCTCGTCCACGTCAACGGCATCAGCTGAGCCGCATCCGCCGTGACCCGGACGGCTGCCGAACGCGAACGCCGCCCTACCGCGTCCGCCGCCGGTCCCGACCCGACAGAGAGTGCGTCCCGCTCCGGCGGCTCGGGATCGCTCGGGGAACCCCGATCCGACCCACGCCCCCCGGGGCTCGCAGTGTTCCCCTCCCCCAGGCGACCCACATCGCACACCACCGACACCGCTCCCACCTCCACACCGCCCACCACCGACCCGCACCGACCCCCCGGCGGTCGACGGCACGACCCACCCCACGACACCACGGCCGACCCCGCCGACCCCCGCAGAAAACTCGTCCGGCACCCCCAACCGACTCAGGAGGCTGCGCCTTGGATGCCCACCGCCCCCGGCCGACCCTCCACGGGTGCACCGATCCGTCGCGGGCGGACCGCCCGGCGGCAGCCCCTGTCGGGTCTCCAGCGATCCCGCAGGCGCCTCGATCGCGCCCGCCCGACCGCCTGATCAGCGGGGGCGCTCGGCTCCGGCGGCTCCCGCTGCGGGGTCGGCCCACTCACCACACGGTGCGCGTGCGCGCGCATCCCACCCGCGCTCACCGGTGCCACGCGGACGCCACCGCGCCCGCTCGTCCGATGGGGAGCCGCACCCTCCGGCTTCCATCCGCACCCGAGGTCGCGGCCGGCTCCGGAGCCCAGGGCATCCCGGGTGCGGCCGGCCTTCGCCTGCGGGGTGAGCGGACGTGCTGAACCAGCTCGGGACCGATGCCGTCGATCCCGACCCTGATCGTGTCCCCGACCTCCGGCTGGTCGGACCCGCCATCGGCACCTGGGTGTGCGCGGCCCTGCTGCTCGGCGGCGACTCCCGCGAGGCGCTGCTCGTGGCCGCAGTGGCCGGCGCGATCGCGATGCTGCTCCTGCCGGCCCTGCGCCTGCCCTCCGCCGAGACTTGGGCGGCTCCGATGGTCGCGGTACTGGTCTGCGGGGCCGGGGCCGCGCTCGCCACCGGCGGACGGCTCGCCGGGGTCGAGGCCAGTCCCGTCACCGAGCTCGCGACCGACGGGAGCCGGGTCTCGCTCCACGCGGTCCTCACCGGCGATCCGCGCCCGCGCGCCGGGCCGCTCACGCCCGGGCAGGCGGAACTCGTCATCGACGCCCGCACCACCTGGGTCGCGCGCGGCGCCGACCACCCACGGGAAACGTCCCGGGTCCCGGTCGTGATCCTGGCCTCCGGCGAGGAATGGGCCCGCCTCCTCCCCGGCCAAGGGGTCACCGTCGCCGCCAAGCTCGTCCCCGCGGGGGACGGCGGCCTGGTCGGCGGGCTGGTCCTGGCGCGCGGTCCACCGGATCGGATCGACCCGCCGCCCGCACGGCAGGCGTGGGCCGGCCACGTCCGCGCCCGGCTGCGCGAGGCCGCCGCCGTCCTGCCCGCCCCCGCCCGAGGTCTCCTGCCGGCCATGGTCGTCGGCGACACCTCCGGGCTCGACGCCGCCACCCAGGAGGAGTTCAACGCCACCGGAATGACGCACCTGCTCACCGTCAGCGGCGCCAACCTGGCCGTCCTCACTGCGGTGGCGCTCGGGCTCGGTCGCTGGGCGGGGTGGCCTCCATGGGCGACCGCGCTCGCGGGCGCCGCCATGATCGCGGTGTTCATCCTCATCGCGCGGGCGGAACCGAGCGTGCTCAGGGCCGCGTTCATGGGCGCCGTCGCCCTCGTGGCCCTCGCCCTCGGGCGGCGCAGGGCCGGCCTCTCCGCGCTGGCGGCCACGGTCATCGGGCTGCTGCTGTTCGACCCCGGACTCGCCCGCTCCTACGGCTTCGCCCTGTCGGTCCTGGCGACGGGCGGGATCATGGTCCTCGCCCCCGGATGGCGCGACCGCTGGTCCCGGCGCATGCCGCGGTGGCTGGCCGAGACGGTCGCCGTCGCCCTGGCCGCGCACGTGGCCTGCGCTCCCGTTCTGGTGCTGCTGTCGCAGGAGGTGAGCTGGGTCTCGGTGCCGGCGAACGTGGCGGTCGGCCCGCTGATCCCCATCGCCACGGTCGGCGGTTTCGCGGTCGCCGGGCTGGCCCTGATCTGGCCGGCGGCGGCCGCGCTGCTCGTCTGGGTGCCCGGTGCGGTCGTCGTCTGGGTCGGCGCCGTCGCCCGATTCGGGGCGGCTCTTCCGAGCGGCGCGCTGCCGTGGCGCGGCGATGCCTGGGGCGCCATCGGTCTGGCCGCGGTCGTGGTGGCGGCCCTGGCCCTGCGGGGCCGCGCCCGGCGCGCTCTATCGGCCGTCGGCGGCACGGTGCTGGTCGCGGCTCTGGCGGTGCGCTGCGTCGCCCCCGCGTGGCCGCCGTCCGGGTGGGCGCTGGTGGCGTGCGATGTCGGGCAGGGGGATGCGCTGGCACTGTCGACCGGTGACGGCCGCGCGGTGCTGGTCGACACCGGGCCCGACCCGTTGGCCGTCGACCGCTGCCTGGACGACCTCGGGGTGCGCGAGATCTCCCTCCTGGTCCTCACCCACGGCGACATGGACCACGTCGGCGGCACCCCCGGAGTGGCCCCCGAGCGGCGCGTCGCGGCGGCGCTGGCACCGCCCGGAGTGGGGTCGCACGAGCGCCTAGGGGTCCTGGAGAGCTCGGGAACCGACCTGCACACCGCCGCCTCGGGGCAGAGCTGGCGGGTCGCCCCGTGGACGTTCGACGTCCTGTGGCCGCACGCGGGCTCAGCGGCCGAAGGCAACGACGGCGGCGTCGTGCTGCTCGCGGCCTGGTCCCCGCCCGAGGGCTCGGCGGCCGCCCCGATGCGCGTGCTGCTCACCGGCGACATCGAGGAGTCGCCGCAGCGGGCGCTCCTGGGCTCGCCCGCGATCCGCGGCGTCGACGTCCTCAAGACACCGCACCACGGCGCCGAAGGCCAGGAGCCGGCGTTCCTGGCGGCCACCCGCCCGCGTATGACCCTGACCTCGGTGGGTGCCGACAACCCCTTCGGCCATCCCGCCCCGCGCACGTGGGACATCCTCACCGGCCTGACGCCGGCCAACCATCGGACCGACGATCACGGAGACATCGCCGTAATCCCGGGGGCCGACGGCCCCTCCGCGGTCCGCCGCGGCCCCCTCGGCCGCCGATAGCGCTGAGCAGGTCCCCCGTGGGCCGCGACCGTGGCGGTCGGCGCCGCAGGCGCTATCCGCGGGCCCCGTCGCCGCCCCCGGGCACGTCGGTCTCGATCGCCGGCCGGTCGAACTCCGGGATCCGCCCGAAAATGTCCAGGTAGTGCGGGTTGTACATGACGCCCAGGACGTTGCCGAACGGATCGACGACCGAGGCCGTGGTGAAGCCCGCTTCGCGCGCGGTCAGCGGCTCGTTCTCCTCGGCCCCCGACGACGGCAGCCGCTCCAGCGCCGCCGCCACATCGTCGACGTGCCAGTAGACGACCGCGCCGCCCGTGCCGGGGTCGGCGCCGGGTGCGTAGCGGCGGTCGATCAGGCCGAGTTCATCCTGGAAGTCCCCCAGCCGGAACTCGGCGTAGGCGAGCCGTCCGTCCGGCCCGGAGCGCTCGAAATACGGATCGACGCCCAGCAGCCCGGTGTACCACGCCTTCGCCGCTTCGACATCGTCCGCCCAGAAGCAGACCGTGGCCATTCCCCGCAGCATGCGTTCCTCCGGTTCCGTGGTCGCCCCGGCTTCGCCGGCGGCCGTCCGAAGGTTAGGAACGGTGTAGGACCCGGTGCTTCCCAGATGCCTCCCGGAGCCCGCCCGAACACCCTCTGCGCGGCTGGCGCACGGCCGCGCCCGTCCGGGGCGCGAGCGGCAGGCCGCGCGCCGTGGCCGACCGCGAAGGCAGCGGCGACGGCGGCCTCGGGCCGTCGGCCGGCCTCGCGGACCGGACTCCGCCGGGCGAGGCCATCGGCCAGGCGAGCCGTCGGCCGGGTCGGAGCCGCCGCTCCCGGCCTAGAGGACCATGGCGACGACGACCGCGGCCGCGATTCCGGCGAGGGAGAAGACCGAGCCGATGAACAGGAACATCACGGCGCCGACGAGTGTCGCCTTGGCCTCGACGATCTCGGCGCGCTCCGGGTGGTCGGGGTCGTAGGCCACCGTGACCGCCTGACCGCCGCGCAGTGCGCCGAAGTTGGTCGAGATCCGCTGCTTGGTCCGGATGTGTCGGCCGTCGCGGGTGTCGAACTCGAACACCGCCGCCGACGTGCCGTTCCGGCCGCCTCCGCTCCGCCGCCCCGTGACGGTGCCCGGCACGCGGACCCCGTGGCGGCGCAGCCAGGTGATGGTGCGCAGTTCGCGGACGCCGACGAAGACGAGAATGCCGCCGAGCAGGAGGGCGAGGACCGGGATCCAGATGGGGGTCACCGGCCGACCATATCCGCCCGTACCGCACCTCCGCCATGCGCACCGTCTCTCATCAGCATGTATCCCCCGCCCCACAGCGCACCGCGGCGGCCTCCGCGGTCCGGCGCACCGGGGCGGCGGTCGCACACGGCCGTCGCGCTGTCGGCGCGGCCGGCCGCCTCTCGCGGTCGCCTCACAGCGGCCTCTCACTGCGGCCTCCCACAGCCGCACCCCACGGCCTCCGGGCGCGGTCGCCGGCGGAGCGAGGGTCCCTCCGCCCGCCCGTCCGCCGCGATGGCGCGGCCGAGGTCTCCGGGCCGTGGCATGCTGCTTGTATGGGCTCCACCTCCGTCACCCCGCTCACGGCCATCGTCGGCGATGAGGAACTGCTCGTCGACCGCGCCGTGGCCGAACTGGTCGCCGCCGCGCGCGCCGACGATCCCGACGTCGACGTGCACGACCTGGTCCCCGGCCAGGTCAGCGCCGCCAAACTGGTCGAGGTCACCTCCCCCTCGCTGTTCGGGGAGCGGCGTGTGGTGGTGCTGCGGTCGGCCCAGGACCTCACCAAGGACATCGCCGCCGTGGTCACCGGCCATATCACGGACCCGGCCGACGACGTGCTCCTCGTGCTGGTGCACGCCGGCGGCGCCAAGGGCAAGGCGCTGCTCGACACCGCCGTGAAGGCGGGGGCCACCCGGATCACCTGCGCCAAGCTCACCAAGGGCCCGGAGCGCCTGGCCTTCGTCAAGGGCGAGTTCGCGCGCGCGGGCCGGCAGATCGCGCCCGACGCGGCGCAGTCGCTGCTCGACGCGGTGGGCACCGACCTCCGCGAGATCGCGGCGGCCTGTACCCAGCTCGTCGCCGACACCGACGGCCGCGTCGACGCCGCCGCGGTCGCCCGCTACCACTCGGGCAAGGCCGAGGCATCGGGGTTCACCGTCGCCGACCGCGCCGTCGAGGGGCGGCTGCCCGAGGCGCTGGAGCAGCTGCGCTGGTCGCTGTCCGTGGGCACCGCCCCGGTGCTCATCAACAGCGCCCTCGCCTCGGCCGTGCGCGGCCTGGCGGTGGTCGCCCAGCCGGCGCGCGGCGGCAGCGAGGCCGACCTCGCCAAGCGCGCCAAGGTCCCGCCGTGGAAGCTGAAGTCCCTGCGCCAGCAGGCCCGGGGCTGGAGCCCGCAGGGGCTGGCGCGGGCGATGTCGGTGATCGCCGAGACCGACGCGCTGATCAAGGGCGCCGGCCGCGACCCTGCCTACGCCCTGGAGCGGGCCGTGATCGAGATCGCGACCGCGCGGAGCCGCCGCGGGTGACACCGCCCCGCCCGTCCCAAGAGGCCCGGCAGGCGCCGCCGCGCCGCACGGCACCGCGAACGGGAGCGCCCGGACGGCGGTGCGGCCGTCCGGGCGCTCCCGGGGAACAGGGTCCTGCTGGTCGTGGGCGTGTGGTCAGCGGATGGTCTCGCCGCCGCGCCAGACCCGCAGTGTGTTGAGTCCGTAGGACCACGCGAACGCGCCCTCGTGGTCGGCGTCCCACTGGACGATGTCGGCGTACTGGCCCGGAGCGAGCAGGCCGCGGTCGGTGGCGCCCAGCGCGTAGGCGCCGCCGACGGTCGCCGCGCGAAGCGCCTCCAGGACGCTCATGTTGAACATCGAGATGGCCATGGAGATCGCCAGCGGCAGGGACATCGTGCCCGACTGGCCGGGGTTGTGGTCGGTGCCCAGCCCCACGGGCACGCCGTGGTCGAGCAGCGACCGCACCGGCGGGTGCCGGTGCTCGTGCAGCGAGGTCGTGGGGCAGACGACGACCGGCGTGCTGGTCTTGGCCAGCGCGAGGATGTCGTCCTCGTCGGTCTCGTGCACGAGGTCGACCGAGGAGCACTGGAGGTCGGCCGCCATGCGGATGGCGCCGTGCCGCGGCCGGGTGCAGGCGTGCATGTGGGTCTGGAGCCCCACCGAGCGGCCCGCCGACAGCAGCATGCGGGCGTCGTCGGAGGTGAACTGCTGGTTGTCGCAGTAGACGTCCACGCCGTCGGCCCCGGCCCGGGCGGCGTCGGGCAGCCACGAGCACACGGCGTCGACGTAGTCGCGCGGCCGGCCGAAGTACTCCGGCGGCACCGCGTGGGCGGCGAAGAAGGTGACGTGCAGCCGCGGCATGCCGGGCTCCTCCTCCAGCGAGCGCAGCAGCCGGACGTCGGCGAGTTCGCCGTCGCGGGTGAGGTGGTAGCCGGTCTTGGCCTCGACGGTGGTGCACCCGGACAGCACCCAGTGGCGCAGCCGCTCGCGGACCGCGTTGCACAGGGTCCAGGGATCGGTCCCGCGGGTCACGGTGACCGTGGAGGCGACCCCGCCGCCCGCGCCGACGATCTCGGCCTTGGACGCGCCGCTTGCGCGCATGGCGACCTCGGCGTAGCGGTTGCCCGCGTACACCGGGTGGCAGTGGGCGTCGATCAGCCCCGGGGTGACCAGTCCGCCGCCGAGGTTGTCGACTTCGTCGACGTCGACGATGTCGTCGATGACGCCCGGAAGGCTCTGCGGAAGGTCCGCGGCGGCCCCGACCCACGCGATGCGGTCGTGGTGGATGAGCATCGCCGCGTTACTGAGGAGATCGGTCCCGGTCCACAACCGCCCGATGTTCGTCAGTAGTCGTACAGTCATCGTCTCACCGGCCCGCCTTGGGGGTCATGGCCGCGAAAACGCGGATATCACAGCAGGTCGGAGCAGGCGGGCAGACATAGGCGACCTCGATCTCGGCTGGTCTGGCGGGGGGAAGGAGCGGTGCGGCCGGGGGCCGGCGCCTCACGGACTCGTGCCAGTGATTCAAAACCGTAGTTCATCCGCGGACACCGTGTACACCTCTTCGGGTCCTAAACACACCAACGGCAGAACCCCACCTGGGGTTCCGCCGTTGAAGTGACCAAATCGTCAGGACGGGATCCTCAGCCGGCGGGCACGGCGAACTCCTCCAGTTTGCCCGCGAGCAGCTGCGGCACCCACGCGTGCAGCGCGGTGCCGTCGCCCGTGTGCTCCTCGCCGAGGATGCGGCCCTCCTCGTGGACACGGGAGACCAGGTCACCGCGGTGGTAGGGGACCACGACGCGCATCTCGCGGTCGAGCAGCGGCAGGGCCCCGCTGACCGCGCCGATCAGGTCGGCGATGCCCGCCCCGGTGCGCGCGGAGACCTCGACGGCCCCGGGTTCGCGGGTGCGGAGCTGCTTGAGTACCACCGGGTCGGCGGCGTCGGCCTTGTTGAAGACGATCAGTTCGGGCACGTCCTGCGCGCCGATGTCGGCGAAGACCTCGCGCACCGCGGCGAGCTGCTGCTCGGGGTCGGGGTGCGAGGCGTCGACGACGTGCAGGATGAGGTCGGAGTCGGCGACCTCTTCGAGCGTGGAGCGGAACGCCTCGACGAGCTGGTGCGGCAGGTGGCGCACGAACCCGACGGTGTCGCTGAGCGTGAACGCGCGGCCGTCGGGGGTGCGGGCCTGGCGGACCGTGGGGTCGAGGGTGGCGAACAGGGCGTTCTCCACCAGGACCCCGGCGCCGGTGAGCCGGTTGAGCAGGCTCGACTTCCCGGCGTTGGTGTAGCCGGCGATGGCGACCGCGGGCACCTGCCGGGTGCGCCGCCGGTCGCGCTTGACGTCACGCGCCGTGGACATCTGGGCGAGCTGGCGGCGCAGCTTGGCCATCTTGGTGTTGATGCGCCGGCGGTCGGTCTCGATCTTGGTCTCACCGGGGCCGCGGAGGCCGACGCCGCCGTTGCCCCCGCCGCCGCTGCCGCCGCCCTGCCGGGACAGGGAGTCGCCCCAGCCGCGCAGGCGCGGCAGGAGGTAGGTGAGCTGGGCGAGTTCGACCTGCGCCTTGCCCTCGCGGCTGCGTGCGTGCTGGGCGAAGATGTCGAGGATGAGGGCGGTGCGGTCGACGACCTTGACCTTGACGACCTCTTCGAGCTGGCGCAGCTGGCCGGGGGCGAGCTCGCCGTCGCAGATGACGGTGTCGGCACCGGTGCTCTCGACGATCTCGCGCAGTTCGTCGGCCTTGCCGCGGCCGACGTAGGTGGCCGGGTCGGGCTTGCCGCGGCGCTGCGTGACCCCTTCGAGCACGAGCGCGCCCGCGGTCTCGGCGAGCTGCTTGAGTTCGGTCAGGGAATTGTCGGCGTCGAGCTGGGTGCCGCTGGTCCACACCCCGATCAGAACGACGCGCTCCAGGCGCAGGGCGCGGTATTCGACTTCGGTGACGTCGGTCAGCTCGGTCGACAGGCCCGCCACCCGGCGCAGGGCGTGGCGGTCGGCGAGTTCGAGCTCGCCTTGGTCGGGTTCACCGCCGGCCCGGGCCGCGTGCAGCAGCGCGTCGGCGTCGAGATCGCCGACGGCGATCGCTTCACGGTTCATGGGCCCTCCGTGGGTGTGGTCGGTCGGCCGGGTGAAACCGTGGTCGTGAGCAGTATTCATATCCCTCCAGCAAGGGCAACGCCGCGATGGGGCGGCTTGTTCCCCCTTGGGATGGTGGCACGGTCGCGCCGTCCGGGCATCCGATTTTCCCGCCGGGGAACGCGCGTGTCCATCCGTGGCGGCCGCCACGGGGCCGGCCGGGCGGTGGAAGCGGGCCCCGTCTGCCTACCTGCAAATTCCCGGATTCTTCCGCGCCGCGGAAAGTCGCTGTGTTCGCGGTGGAGCCGCCGTTGACCCGGCTCCCGACCGCAGAGTAGCGTCTTATTCCACATAACAGAAGCAAGTTCCGCTTTGTGGAAGGTTTTCTCTCATGGGCTCCACGAACGGGGTCGAGGTCACCGGCCCCCCGCACGACAGGTTCGACGAGATCCTGACCCAGGACGCGCTGGAGCTGGTCGCCGACCTCCACCGCCGCTACGAGGACCGCCGCCAGGAGCTGCTGGCCGCGCGCACCCGCCGGCAGGCGGAGATCTCCGCGGGCGCCGACCTCGACTTCCTCCCCGAGACCCGCGCGATCCGCGAGGACCCGGACTGGCGGGTCGCACCGCCCGCACCGGGGATCACCGACCGCCGCGTGGAGATCACCGGCCCCACCGACCGCAAGATGACCATCAACGCGCTCAACTCCGGCGCCAAGGTGTGGCTGGCCGACTTCGAGGACGCCAACACCCCGCTGTGGGAGAACATGGTCGGAGGGCAGCTCAACCTGCGCGACGCCCTGGACCGCGCCATCGACTTCACCGCCCCCGGCGGCAAGTCCTACGCCCTCAAGGACGACGCCGAGCTGGCCACCATCGTGGTCCGGCCCCGCGGCTGGCACCTCGACGAGAAGCACATCCTCGTCGACGGCCGGCGCGTCGCAGGCGGCATCGTGGACTTCGCCCTCTACTTCTTCCACTGCGCCCGGCGCCAGCTCGACAAGGGCAAGGGCCCCTACTTCTACCTGCCGAAGATGGAGAGCCACCTCGAAGCGCGGCTGTGGAACGACATCTTCCGCACCGCCCAGGACCACCTGGGCATCCCGCAGGGCACCATCCGCGCCACCGTGCTGATCGAGACCATCCCCGCTGCGCTGGAGATGGAGGAGATCCTCTACGAGCTGCGCGAGCACTCCGCCGGGCTGAACGCCGGACGCTGGGACTACCTGTTCAGCATCATCAAGGTCCACCGCACCCGCGGCCGGAGCTTCCTGCTGCCCGAGCGCAACGCCGTCACCATGACCGCGCCGTTCATGCGCGCCTACACCGAACTGCTGGTGTCCACCTGCCACCGGCGCGGCGCCTTCGCCATCGGCGGCATGGCCGCCTTCATCCCCAGCCGGCGCGACCCCGAGGTCAACGAGCTCGCCCTCGCCAAGGTCCGCGACGACAAGGCGCGCGAGTCCGGCGACGGGTTCGACGGCTCGTGGGTCGCCCACCCCGATCTGGTCCCCGTCGCCGGCGAGGTCTTCGACGGCGTTCTCGGCGACCGGCCCAACCAGCTCGACCGGCAGCGCCCCGATGTCGAGGTCACGGCCGCCGACCTGCTGTCCGTCGGCACCGCCGGGGGCGGCATCACCGAGAACGGCCTGCGCGCCAACATCGACGTCGCCCTCCGGTACCTCACGGCCTGGCTCGGCGGCAACGGCGCGGTCGCCATCCACAACCTCATGGAGGACGCCGCCACCGCCGAGATCTCCCGGTCCCAGGTCTGGCAGTGGCTCCACAACGGCGTGATCCTCGACGACGGGCCCGCGGTCACCCGCGACCTCGTCGAGCGCATCATCGCCGAGCAGGAGGACGCCATCCGCGCCGACGCCGGCGACGCCTTCGACGAGGCGCTGTTCGCGCAGGCCAAGGAGCTGTTCACCACGGTCGCCCTGGCCGACGACTACGCGGATTTCCTGACCCTGCCCGCCTACGAGTCCATGCCCTGACCGCACACGGCGGGCCTTGCCCCCGTTGGGCAGGTGGGAGAGAGTACGCCCTAGGCAGTGTTTTTTGAACGAGTGAGATCGCGTAGCCAGATACGGATGGAGGCGACTTGTACGGTCCCGTCATAGACCACGGCCCTCTTGTCGTACCTGGTCGCGACCGCCCGGTTCTGTTTCAGCAGGTTGATGGATCTTTCGACCGTGTTGCGGTCCCGGTAGGCGACGCGGTCGAAGGCCGGGGGCCGACCACCCCGCGTCCGCGCCTGCGGCGGTTCTCGCGCTGGTCGCGGGGCTGGGCGATGGTCGCCTTGATGTTGCGGGCGCGCAGGTGGGCGCGGATCGCCGCCGAAGAGTACGCCTTGTCGCCCAGCAGGCGGTCGGGACGGGTCCGGGGCCGCCCGGTGCCGCGGGGCAGCCGAAGTGCCGCCATCAGCGACTCGAACATGCGGGTATCGCCCCGCTGGCCGGGGCTGGTGGCGATGGCCAGGGGCCGGCGGCGCTGGTCTGCGAGCAGGTGGATCTTGGTGGTCAGCCCACCCCGGGACCGCCCGAGCGCCTCCGATCCGTCCGGTTCGTCCCGGGCGGCGTCCCCTTTTTCGCCGCCCCGGCGGCGTGGTGGTGGGCGCGCACCATGGTGGAGTCGATGCCGACGTCGAGGGATTCGCCGGTGGCGGCGTCGATGCGCAGCCGCTCGGCGATCCTGTCCCAGGTGCCGTCCAAGGACCAGCGGCGGTGTCGGCCTGCGGCGGTCTCCCAGGGGCCGTACCGTTCTGGCAGGTCACGCCAGGGGATACCGGTTCTGGTCCGGAAGAGGATGGCGTTGATGACCTTGCGGTGGTCGGCCCACTGGCCGCCCTTGGGCGGGTCGGCGGGCATGAGCGGGGCGAGCAGATCCCACTCGGCATCGGTGAGTTCATGGCGTCGGACCATGTCACCCGACGATTCCAGAGCACCGGCCCACCCCGCAGACCTTTCAAGAAACAGGACCTAGCGGGCCCGGCCCCGGGCCCGCACGGACGGGGAGGCGAGCCCCCATGCCGGAACCGCTCCACGCGCTGATCCCGCGGCTGCGCGAGATCTGCGGCGCCGACGGTGTCGTCACCGACGCCGCCGCCCGCCGCACCTATGAGAGCGACGGGATCACCTACCACGCGGCCGTCCCCGGCGTCGTCGTGCTGCCCACCACCACCGCGCAGGTCGCGGCGGTGGTGCGGCTGTGCGCCGAGCACCGGGTGCCGTTCGTCCCGCGCGGCGCGGGCACCGGCCTGTCGGGCGGGGCGCTGCCCCGCACCGACGGGGTGCTCATCGCGACCTCGCGCATGCGCCGCATCATCGAGATCGACGCCGCCAACGAGCGCGCCGTCGTCGAGCCGGGCGTCGCCAACCTCGACATCACCCGCGCGGCGGCGCCCCACGGCTACTACTACGCGCCCGACCCCTCCAGCCAGCAGGTGTGCTCGGTGGGCGGCAACATCGCCGAGAACTCCGGCGGCGCCCACTGCCTCAAGTACGGGTTCACCGTCAACCACGTCACCGGCCTGGTCGTCGTCACCCCCGCGGGCGAGGTCGTGCGGCTGGGCGGCAAGGCCGCCGACGCCCCCGGCTACGACCTCATCGGCGCGTTCATCGGCTCCGAGGGAACACTGGGCATCGCCACCGAGATCACCGTCCGGCTGGTGCGCACCCCGCAGAAGGTGAGCACGGTCCTCGCGGCGTTCGACACCATGGACGCCGGCGGGGCCGCCGTGTCGGCGATCATCGCGGCCGGGGTGCTGCCCGCCGCCATCGAGATGATGGACGCCCTGTCCATCGCGGCGGCCGAGGCCGCGGTCGCCTGCGGCTACCCGCCGGGCGCGGGGGCGGTGCTGATCGTCGAGCTCGACGGCCCCGAGGCCGACGTCGACGCCCAGTTCGACGAGGTCACCCGGTTGTGCCGCGACGCCGGGGCGTTCGGCATCCGGACCGCGAGCGACGCCGCCGAGCGCGCCCGCATCTGGAAGGGCCGCAAATCGGCGTTCGCCGCCGTGGGGCGCATCAGCCCGGCCTACATCGTGCAGGACGGGGTGGTGCCCCGCACCGCGCTGCCCGAGGTGCTGCGCGACATCGCGCGGCTGTCGGCGGAGTCGGGCATCCGGGTCGCCAACGTCTTCCACGCCGGCGACGGCAACCTGCACCCGCTCGTCCTCTTCGACGATTCCGAACCCGGCGCCGCGGAGCGGGCGGCGGAGGTGTCGGGGGCGATCCTGGACCTGTGCGTGGGCGCGGGCGGCTCCATCACCGGCGAACACGGGGTGGGCGTGGACAAGGCCTGCCAGATGCCCGCGATGTACGGCCCCGACGACCTCGACACGATGGACCGGTTCCGCCGGGCGTTCGACCCCGACGGCATCGCCAACCCCGAGAAGCTGCTGCCCACGCCGCGGCTGTGCGGCGAGCGGCCCCGCGTGAACAAGGGAGCGCACCCGCTGGTCGCCGAGGGCCGGGCGGAGCTGTTCTGAGGCCAGGTGGCCCGTTGCCAGCGGCCCGTGCCGGAACCGGCGCGGGCGGGACGGACCGACGAAGGGAGCGTGCGGTGTGAGCGGCGGACGGAACGCGGGCGGCACCGGGGCGGCGGTGGCGGACGACGCCGCCGTCATGGCGGAGCTGGGCGCGGGCGGCACCCGGGTGCGCGCCGGGACGGCGGGCGACGCGGTCGGCGGCCGGGTGCCGCGCTTCGTCGCCGCGCCGCGCGACCTGCCGGGAGCGTCGGCCCTCATGGCCGCCGCCGCCCGGCACGGATTGGCATCGGTGGCCCGCGGGAACGGCACGAAGGCCGGCTGGGGGTCCCCGCCGCTCCGCTGCGACCTGGTGGTCGACACCACCTCGCTCTCCCGGATCGAGCACGCATCGGGCGACCTCGTCGCCGAGGCGGGCGCCGGGACGCCGGTGGCCGAACTGGAGGAGGCCCTGGCGTCGGCCGGCCAGCGCCTGTCCGTCGACCCGGTGATCGCCGGATCCACGGTGGGCGGCCTCGTCGCGACCGGGCTGTCGGGGCCGCGCCGGATCCTGCACGGGCCGATACGCGACCTGATCATCGGCATGACCGTGGTGCGCGCCGACGGGGTCGCCGCCGCCTCGGGCGGCCGGGTGGTGAAGAACGTCGCCGGCTACGCCCTGGGCCGGCTGCACACCGGGGCGCTGGGGACGCTGGGGCTGATCACCTCGGTGACCTTCCGGCTGCACCCGCTGCCGCCGGCCGTGCGCGTGGTGTCCGGGACCACCCGCGATCCCGGCACGCTCGCCGCCTGGCGGCGGGCTGTCGCCGCTTCGGCCACCGTTCCGGCCGCGGTCGAGCTCGACTGGCCCGCGGACGGCCCGTTGCGCCTGCACGTGCTGCTGGAGGGGGCCGCGGGCGGGATCGGGGCGCGCGCCGCCGAAGTCGCCCGGCTGCTCGGCGACGGCGCCACCGCGCCGGACCCGCCCGCCGACTGGGGCGCCGCGCCGGGGGACCCCGCCGACACCCTCCTCATGATCGCCGTCCCGCCGGACGAGGCGGTGGCGGCCGCCTCTGCCCTGCGCTCGGCCGCGCACGGCGCGGGGCTGCCGGTGTCGGTCCGCGGATCGGCGGCGGCGGGATCGCTGCTGGCGTCGCTGCCCGCCGACGCGCCCCCGGAGGCCGCCGCGCGAACGATCGGCGCCGCCCGGGCGGCGATCACCGGCGGGTCGGCGGGCGCGCCGGGCGGCGCACTGACCGTCCGGCGCGCGGCCCCCGCTCTGCTGGAGCGCGGCGGCGCCGACCTGTGGGGCGACGTGCCCGGCCTCGCTCTGATGCGCGCGGTCAAGGACCGGTTCGACCCCGACCGCCTGCTGTCCCCGGGCCGCTTCGCGGGCGGCATCTGATGGCCGCCGCCGCGACGGCACCCGGGCTCCGCGAATCCGCCGCACGGACGGCTCCCCCGCCCCCCGCGCCCGCGCCCGCCGACAGACATCCCGCGCGGGCCGCGGTGGCGGTGCGGGGTGCGCTCTGCTCCCGGGGCGGCCCCGGGGAACCCATACGAGGAGGTCTCAGGTGACCGACGGCGGCTGCGCCCACGACACCGCCCCGGAGGGGGCGCCCCGGTCGTTCGACGACGTGCTCGGCGACTGCGTCCACTGCGGGTTCTGCCTGCCCACCTGTCCCACGTACGTGCTCTGGGGGGAGGAGATGGACTCCCCGCGCGGACGGATCCACCTGATGGGGCAGATGCGCGAGGACGACGTCCTCAACGAGGCCTCGGTGGGCCACTTCGACAACTGCCTGGGCTGCCTGGCCTGCGTCAGCGCCTGCCCTTCGGGCGTGGCCTACGACGCGCTGATCGAGACCACCCGCGCCAAGGTCGAGGAGGAGCACCGGCGCGGTCCGGCCGAGCGGGGACTGCGCTCGGCGATCTTCGCCCTCTTCCCCTACCGGCGGCGCCTGGAGCTGCTGCGCGCCCCCTTGCGCGCCTACCAGGCCAGCGGGCTGTCGCGGCTGGTCCGCGGCTCGGGTGTGCTGGAACGGATCTCACCGTCGCTGGCCACGATGGAGCGGGTGGCCCCTCCCCTGCGCGGCGGCGTGCCGGCGCTTCCGGAGCGGCTGCCCGCCGTCGGCCGCCGCCGCGCGGTGGTCGGGATGCTCACGGGGTGCGTCCAGGGGGCGTTCTTCCCGCAGGTCAACACCGCGACCGCGCGGGTGCTCGCCAGCGAGGGCTGCGACGTCGTGATCCCCCGCTCCCAGGGGTGCTGTGGCGCGCTGTCGTCGCACGCCGGGCGGGCCGCCGAGGCGGCCGACCTCGCCCGCGCCACAATCGACGTCTTCGAGGCGGCCGGGGTGGACGCCGTGGTGGTCAACTCCGCCGGCTGCGGCGGCACCATGAAGCACTACCCGCGGCTCATCCGCGAATCCGGGGGCTCACCGACGGCGGTCCGGCGCGCGGAGGCGATGTCGGCGCGGGTCGTCGACTTCTCGGAGTACCTGGCCGCCCTCGGCCCCCGGGCCGAGCGCCACCCGCTGCCGGTGCGGGCGGCCTACCACGACGCCTGCCACCTCTCCCACGGCCAGGGCATCACCGCCGAGCCGCGCTCGCTGCTGCGCGGCATCCCGGGGCTGGAACTGTCCGATGTCCCGGACCCCGAGATCTGCTGCGGGTCGGCGGGGGTCTACAACCTGCTGCGGCCCGGGCCTGCCGCCGAACTCGGCGACCGCAAGAGCGCCGCTGTGCGGGAGACCGGCGCCGGACTGCTCATCGCGGGCAACCCCGGATGCTCGTTGCAGATCGCCTCGGCCATCGAACGCTCCGGCGGGTCCATCGCGGTGGCCCACACCGCCCAGGTGCTCGACGCGTCGATCCGCGGCCTGCCCGCCACGGCTCTGACCGGCGGCCGATCCGCGCGGTACGGCCGGGCGCCCGGTTCCGGCGACCGGCTCAGGGGAGGCGGGTCTCGCCCTCGGCGACGATGACGGCGGGACCGCGGAGGCGGGCGCCCTGGGAGTCGAGGAAGACCGTGCACTCGCCGCCCGGCACGCGGACGAGCCAGGTGGCGCCCTCGCCCGGCGGCGTGGCGGCGGCCGCGGCCGCGACGATGCCGGTGCCGCACGAGCGGGTCTCGGCGGACCCCCGCTCGTACACGCGCATCTGGAGCGTGCCCGGGGCGACCTCGGCGAAGACCTCCACGTTGGCGCCCTCGGGGAACTCCGCGGGGTCGAGCTCCGGGGCGGCCGTGAGGTCCATGGCCGCGACGGCGGCGGAGCCGCCGTCGACCCGGCACGCCAGATGCGGGTTGCCCACGGAGATGCGCAGCCCGCGCACGTCACCGCCGGCCAGCCGGGCCGCCCCCTCACCCAGGACGCGGGCGGCGCCCATGTCGACGGTGATGTCGCCGTCGTCCTCGACGACGATGCCCCGCGCCCCGGCCCGGGTGCCCACGGAGAACGCCGGGGCCTTGGCGAGTCCCTGTTCGACCAGGTAGCGGGCGAAGACCCGCACGCCGTTGCCGCACATCTCGGCGACGCTGCCATCGGCGTTGCGGTAGTCCATGAACCATTCGCACCCCGCCGCCGAGGCCGCGGCCCCCGCCGGCTCCCCGCCGAGGGCTGCGGTGCGCACGACGCGCAGCACGCCGTCGGCCCCGATACCCGCCCGGCGGTCGCACAGCGCGGCGACGGCGGAGGGGGCGAGGTCGAGCCGGCCATCGGGATCGGGGAGGATCACGAAGTCGTTCTCGGTACCGTGGCCTTTGGCGAAGCGCATGGGCCCATCCTAGGGCGTGCCGACCCGGCCCGCCTCCGCCGCGAGCACCGCCCGCCGCTGGCAGACTGGTCGCATGAGCAGCACGGACATTGAGGACAGCGCGCCGCCGGTGATCGCGGTCGTGGGACCGACGGCCGCCGGCAAGTCGGATCTGGCCGTGGACCTCGCGCTGCGGCTGGGCGGGCCCTCCGCGGGCGCCGAGGTGATCAACGCCGACTCCATGCAGCTGTACCGCGGCATGGACATCGGCACCGCCAAGCTGCCCGTCGCCGAGCGCCGCGGAATCGCCCACCACCTGCTCGGCATCTGGAACGTCACCGAGACCGCCAACGTCGCCGACCACCAGCGGCGGGCGCGCGCCCTCATCGACCGGCTGCGCGCGGCCGGCGACACCCCGCTGCTCGTCGGCGGATCGGGCCTCTACATCCGGGGCGCACTGGACGAGCTGGAGTTCCCCGGGACCGACCCCGAGGTGCGGTCGCGGCTCGAAGCCGAGCTGGCCGCCTCCGGCCCCGCCCCCCTGCACGCGCGCCTGGCCGGCCGCGACCCCGTCGCCGCCGAGGCCATCCTGCCCACCAACGGCCGGCGCATCGTGCGCGCGCTGGAGGTGATCGAGCTGACCGGGGGGCCGTTCACGGCCACTCTGCCCGAGCACACCTCCCGCTACCCGTGCGTGCAGATCGGGCTGGAGGTCCCGCGCCCGGAGCTGGACGCGCGCATCGAGGCGCGGGTCGACCGCATGTGGCGGGAGGGGCTGGTCGAGGAGGTCCGGGAGCTGACCGGGCACGGCCTGCGCGAGGGCCGCACCGCTTCGCGCGCGCTGGGCTACGCCCAGGTGCTGCGCTTCCTCGACGGGGAGTACGACGACGCCACCGCGCGCGCCGAGACCGTCCGCGCCACCCGCAGGTTCGCACGCCGCCAGGACTCCTGGTTCCGGCGCGACCCCCGGATCCACTGGCTGCCCTACGACGCCCCCGATCTCACCGACCGCGCTCTGCGCCTGGTGGAATCGGCGGGGGCCGGCGCCCCCGGTCGCTGATGCGGCGGGCCGCCCTGGTTTTTACCTGATCGGCCGGTCCGCCCCGCCCGTCACGGGTACGGGGTCCGCCATGAGGCTCTCCGCGTCCACGGCGTCCGCGCGCTACCCGGTGGGGGCTCCGGTCTGGTCCGATCTCGTCGTTCCCGACTTGGAGCGCGCGACGACGTTCTACCGCGCGCTGCTGGGCTGGGACTTCGAGGGCGAGGGGTATGTGACCGCGACGCTCGACGGACGGCGGGTCGCCGCGTTCTCCGAGCCGTGGGGTGCGGCGAGCGACCCCACGGAGCGGTGCAACTGGACCACCTATCTGGCCACCGACGACATCGACGAGGCGCTGCGCGCGGTCGAGGAGGTGGGCGGCGTGATCGTCGTCGGCCACCAGGAGATCGGCGACACCGGCGGGATGGCGATCGCGCGCGAGCCCGCGGGGACCGTCTTCGGGCTGTGGCGGCCGGGGCTGCTGCGCGGCGCGGAGGTCCACAGCGTACCCGGCGCCCCTGTCTGGGCCGAGGTGACCAGCCCGGACACCGAGACGACCAGCGCCGCCCTGACCCGGGTGTTCGGGTACACGACCGAACGCATGGCCGGGTTCGACTACACCACGCTGAACAGCGGCGGCGCCCCGGTATGCGGGGTCTACGGCGGCGCCGACGAGCGGGTCAGCGAGGGACACGGCGCGTGGCTCACCTATTTCGGGGTGAGCAGCGCCGACGCGGCGGTTCGGGCCGCGGAGGAGCGGGGCGGGCGGGCGCTGCGCGCCGCGGCCGACTCCCCCTATGGGCGGTGGGCGATGATCGCCGACCCGTTCGGGGCGCACTTCGCGGCGATGGAGGTCGCCGCCGCCGGGTAGCGACCGCCGGGCACGGGCCCAGGGCTCCGGCGCGGAGCACCACCCCGCCGCTGGACGCGCCGCCATCGGTACCGGGCACGGCGGCGGGAGCGGTGCGGGAACGAACGCGGGCTCAGCGCCACAGGGCCGTGAGGTAGCCGACTCCGTAGGGCGCCTCGTGGGCCAGCAGCTCGCCGGAGAGTCCCGCCCCCTCGGCGGCGCCCGCCAGGGTCTGCCACGCGGCGCGGCCCCCGGCCATCAGCAGGTCGGCCAGCAGGGGGTCGAGCGCGGCGAGGGCGGCGGTGTCGGCGGCGGCGAGCGCGGCGGCGACGGTGTTGTCGAACGCGACGGCGCGCGCGTCGAACCGGCCCGGGGCGGCCGTGGTGCGCCGGGCGCTGCCGTCGCCCATGGCCAGCAGCGCCACGCGGGGTGCCGCGGCGGCGATGCCCGCGCCGTGCACCAGGCAGGTCTCGGAGCGGGCCGAGGAGGCGACCTCGACGAGCCGCGCGGGCCGGATGCCGCCGCGTTCGGCGAGCCACCGGCCGATGGTCAGCGACAGGGGCAGCACGGCCGGGGGCGGCCCGACCCGCAGGCGCACGCCGTAGGAACGCAGGTCGCCGCCTGCCCCGGGACCGTGGACGCGGTCTCCCGCCCCGCCGCCGACCACCACGAGCACGTCGGGTTCGGCCTCTGCCAGCCCGGCGACGGCGCGGTCGCAGGCCGCGCGCAGCCCGTCGAGTTCACCCGACGCGCCGCGGGCCACCTCGGGCACGAGCAGGGGCGGATGGGGACAGACGGCGGCGGCGATCAGCACAGGCCGAGGCTACCGCCCGCGTCCGGGTCCTGACGCGTTCCCTACGCCCGCACCGCTTGCCGTGCGGGCGCTCCGAGCGTAGCCTTGACTTTGTGACCAGATTTCAAATCTGGTCACGCAGTCAAGATCCAGAATTGCACCATGACGAAAGAACGGAACGTGACGTGGTCCGCCGGCTCCCCCGCCTCGGCAGGCGAGGCCGAACGCGAGATGCGCGCCGAGCGCATCCTCGACGCGGCGGCCGAGCTGCTGGTCGCATGGGGGTACCGCCGCGTCACCATCGACGAGGTCGCCCGCCGCGCACAGGTCGGCAAGGGCACCGTCTACCTGCACTTCCGCACCAAGACGGTGCTGTTCATGACCGTGCTGATGCGCACGCAGGCGGAGACGATCGAGCGGCTCCTGGACCTCATGGCCGCCGAACCGGCGACCATCCTGCCCAGCAGGCTGGCCCGGCAGCTCTTCGTCTGGGTGCACGAGGAACCGATCATCAGGGCCGTGGTGATCGGCGACAACGACACCCTGGGCACCCTCGCGCGCGACGCCATGAGCGTCGTCGGAGACGTCGTGGAGCGGCGGGTGGCGACGCTCGGCGCCTACTTCGAGCTGCTCCGCGACCAAGGCGTGCTGCGCACCGACTCCTCACTCGAACAGCAGATCCACGCGTTCACCGCGGTGATCATGGGCTTCCTGACGGTGGACAGCGTGCTCCCGGTGGGGCCGATCCCCCTCGAAGCCAAGGCCGACTCCATCGAGCGGACCGTGCACGACGCCTTCGAGACCGCCGGCGCCGGCGCGGAGGTCGCCACCGCGGCCCCGGAGGTCATCCGCTACTACCGCGAGCTGCTGGTCCACATCCGCGCCGCGGTCGACAAACAGACCCACACCTGACGCCCAATGGAGGGCAGCAATGACCACACCGGCCGAATCCACCACCGGCACCACCGACACGACCGCGAAGTGTCCGGTGAACCTCGGGGACCCCGCGCTGCTGAGCGACCCGTTCGGCGGCTTCTCCCGGCTGCGCGAGCAGTCCCGGGTGGTCGAAGCGGCCTTTCCCGGCCTCGATCAGAGGTTCCACCTGGTCACCAGGTACGACGACGTCCGGGCGGTGCTGAGCGACCCCCGCTTCGTCAACAACCCGGCCTCGGTCCCGGGCTCCGACACGGTCAACTACCGCGCGGCGTTCCTCACCCAGTACGGCGTCCCGGACGACTACCTCCCCTACTTCGTCTCGTCGGTCCTCGACACCGACGGCGCCGACCACACCCGGCTGCGCAAGCTGGTCTCCCGCGCGTTCACCGTGCGCCGCGTCAACGACCTGCGCCCCCGGGTCGAGCAGATCACCGAGGACCTGCTCGGTGCCCTGCCCTCCCACGCCGAGGACGGCACCGTCGACCTCATGGAGCACTTCGCCTATCCCCTGCCGATCACGGTGATCTGCGAGCTGGTCGGTGTTCCCGAGCGCCACCGGCCCCAGTGGCGCGACTGGGGTCGCCGACTCGTCTCGTTCGGACCGAACGCCGACTTCGCCGGCGCTACGGTCGAGATGGTCGACCACATTCACGAGCTGATCAGGGAGCGGCGCGCCGCACCGGGCGACGACCTGCTCACCGGCCTCATCCGCACCCACGACGAGGACGGCGACCGGCTCAGCGACAGGGAGCTGGTCACGATGGTGATCTCGCTCGTCATCGCCGGGCACGAGACCACCGCCCACCTGATCGGCAACGGCACCTTCGCGCTGCTGACCCACCCCGACCAGCTCGCCCGGCTGCGCGCCGAACCGGAACTGGCGCCGCGGGCCGTGCACGAGCTGATGCGCTGGTGCGGCCCGCTGGTGCAGGCCCCGCGGGCGCGCTACGCGACCGAGGACGTCACGATCGGCGACACCACCATCCGCCGGGGCGAGACGGTCACCCCCATGCTGGCCGCCGCCAACTACGACCCGCGGGAGTTCGACGACCCCGAGCGGCTGGACATCACCCGCGAACCCGCCGGGCGGCGCGAGACCCACGTCGGCTTCAGCCACGGCCCCCACTACTGCCTGGGGGCGGCACTGGCCCGCCAGGAGGGGGAGGTCGCCTTCACCGCGCTCCTGCGCCGCTACCCCGGCCTCGCTCTGGCGGTCGACCCGGCCGACGCCGAGCGCCTGCTGATGCCGACGATGTGGCGGCTGCAGCGGCTGCCCGTGCGCCTGTGAGGCCGGCCCACCCCTGATGCACCGGTGCCCGGCCCCGGAGACGGACGGGGCCGGGCACCGGTACCGATGTCGCGGTGGGGGGCGGGGTCAGGCCCCCTGGCAGCCGCCCGCCGGGGCGGGCTCGGGCGCGGGCGCACCGATTCGCGGCATGCCCAGCAGCACCCCCGGTACCTGCGGCGCGCGGCCGTTGCGGGCCGCCCAGGCGTCGCCGGCCCGGGTGCGGCGCACCGCCCGCACCCCGGAGTCGGCCACCAGGTGGTGGGGGGCGGCGGCGGTGACGCCGACGGTCACGATGTCGCCGGGGCGCGGGCCCTCCCCTTCGGCGGGGCCGCCGCCGGGGGCCGCGGTGGCGAAGTGCACGAGCCGGTTGTCGGGGGCCCGCCCCGACATGCGGTCGCGGGCGCCGTCCTTGCGCCCTTCGCCCTCGGCCACGAGCAGGTCGACCTCGCGGCCGATGAGGGCGCGGTTCTCGGCCCAGGAGATCTCCTCCTGGAGTGCGACCAGCCGTTCGTAGCGCTCTTGGACGACCGCCTTGGGAAGCTGTCCCTCCATCGTGGCGGCGGGGGTGCCGGGCCGCTTGGAGTACTGGAAGGTGAACGCCGCCGCGAAGCGCGCCTCGCGCACCACGTGCAGGGTCTCCTGGAAGTCCTCCTCGGTCTCGCCGGGGAAGCCGACGATGATGTCGGTGGTGATCGCGGCGTCGGGCATGGCGCGGCGCACGTTCTCCACGATCCCGAGGAACCGCTCCTGGCGGTAGGACCGGCGCATCGACTTCAGCAGCCCGCTCGACCCCGATTGCAGCGGCATGTGCAGCTGCGGCATGACATTGGGGGTCTCGGCCATGGCCTCGATGACGTCGTCGGTGAAGTCGCGCGGGTGCGGCGAGGTGAAGCGAACGCGCTCCAGGCCCTCGATCTCCCCGCAGGCGCGCAGCAGCTTGGAGAACGCCTGCCGGTCGCCGAACTCGCTGCCGTAGGCGTTGACGTTCTGGCCCAGGAGGGTGACCTCGACCGCGCCCTCGGCGACGAGCGCGCGGATCTCGGCGAGGATGTCGCCGGGGCGGCGGTCCTTCTCCTTGCCGCGCAGGGCGGGGACGATGCAGAACGTGCAGGTGTTGTTGCAGCCCACCGAGATCGCGACCCACGCGGCGTAGGCGGACTCGCGCCGGGTCGGCAGGGTCGAGGGGAAGGTCTGGAGGGACTCCTCGATCTCGACCTGGGCCTCGCGCTGGACGCGGGCGCGCTCCAGCAGGGTGGGCAGGGACCCGATGTTGTGCGTGCCGAAGACGACGTCGACCCAGGGCGCGCGGCGGACGATCTCGCCGCGGTCCTTCTGCGCCAGGCACCCGCCGACGGCGATCTGCATGCCGGGGTGGGCGTCCTTCACCGGGCGCAGGTGCCCGAGGTTGCCGTAGAGGCGGTTGTCGGCGTTCTCGCGGACGGCGCAGGTGTTGAACACGACGACGTCGGCGGTGCTGTCCTCGGCTGCCCGCACGTAGCCCGCGTCCTCCAGCAGTCCGGACAGGCGCTCGGAGTCGTGGACGTTCATCTGGCAGCCGTAGGTCCGCACGTGGTAGGTACGACTCTGGCTCACCACTCCAGGCTAGTCGCTGCGTGCCGCCCAACCGACCGTCCTCACCGTGGGCCGCCGGGGCATGACAGGGAGCCATATTTCAGCCGTATGAAGATCACGCTACGGCCGCGGGCATCGTTCCCGCATTGAGCTGCCCCAGCGGGAATTTACGCCATAACGGCCTATAACAAATCCGCTACTACCAGGACCGACGACCGGCGCGATGGTGACAAACCGCCACCGCTAGGGCTAGGTTCCGCCCATGACCGCTACTGCTCTCGTCGCGTTGGAGAACGTCAACAAACACTTCGGCGATCTCCATGTACTGCGCGATATCAACGTCTCCGTCAACCGCGGAGAGGTGGTCGTGGTGATCGGCCCGTCCGGTTCCGGCAAGTCGACCCTGTGCCGGACCATCAACCGGCTGGAGACCATCGACTCCGGAGTCATCTCCATCGACGGCCAGCCCCTGCCCGCCGAAGGGCGCGGGCTGGCCCGCCTGCGCAGCGACGTCGGGATGGTCTTCCAGTCCTTCAACCTCTTCGCGCACAAGACCGTGCTCGAGAACGTCACCCTCGGCCCCGTCAAGGTCCGGGGGAAGAAGAAGGACGAGGCCCGGAAGAGGGCCCTGGAGCTGCTCGACCGGGTCGGTATCGCCTCCCAGGCCGACAAGTACCCGGCCCAGCTCTCCGGCGGCCAGCAGCAGCGGGTCGCGATCGCCCGCGCGCTCGCGATGGACCCCAAGGTGCTGATGTTCGACGAGCCCACCTCCGCACTGGACCCCGAAATGGTCCAGGAGGTGCTGGACGTCATGACCTCGCTGGCCAAGGAGGGCATGACCATGGTCGTCGTCACCCACGAGATGGGGTTCGCCCGCCGCGCCGCCGACCGGGTCATCTTCATGGCCGACGGCGAGGTCGTCGAGGAGAACACCCCCGACGAGTTCTTCACCCAGCCCACCTCCGAACGCGCCAAGGACTTTCTGTCGAAGATTCTCAGCCACTGACCGGTTCCATCCGGTCCCTCCCCCGAGTGCCGCGTGCAGAGCGCGCAGCACGACCGCAACCCACAAGGTGAAGAGGAATCATGCGAGTTCGATCGATCAGTTCGGCCGTGGCCGGGGCGGCGGCCCTTGCGCTCGCCCTGACCGCCTGCGGCGGCGGTGGCGGCGAGGACGACGGCACCATCACCATCGGTGTGAAGTACGACCAGCCCGGCCTCGGCCTTGAAGAGGGCTCCGGTCAACCCGTCGGCCTTGACGTTGATGTCGCAACCTATATCGCCGGAGAGCTCGGTTACGAGCCCGAACAGATCACCTGGACCGAGGCCGCTTCGGCCAACCGCGAGACCTTCCTCCAGCAGCAGACCGTCGACATGGTCGTGGCCACGTACTCGATCACCGACGAGCGCAAGGAGCTCGTGGACTTCGCTGGGCCGTACTACGTCGCCCAGCAGGACATCCTGGTCCAGGAGGGCAACGAGGACATCACCGACGCCGAGAGCCTGTCGGGCAACGTCCTGTGCTCGGCCTCTGGCTCCCGCTCGGCGGAGACGATCACCGACACCCTGGAGATCGACGCCGAGACCCGCGAGGCGCAGAACTACTCCGAGTGCCTCCAGCTGCTGACCGACGGCCAGGTCGACGCGGTCACCACCGACAACACCATCCTGGCCGGCTTCGCCGCCCAGCAGCCGGGCACCTTCCAGCTGCTCGGCCAGGAGCTGCAGGAGGAGCGCTACGGGGTCGGCCTGCCCAAGGGCAGCACCGAGCGCTGCGAGCAGGTCAACGCCGCGATCACCCAGATGTACGAGGACGGCTCCGCCGAGGAGTTCCTGACCACGGCCTTCGGCGAGGCGAACTTCGAGTTCAGCACCGAGGCGCCCGAACTCGACACCTGCGCCTGACCATCCGCCCGCCTGTGGCCGCCCGGTGACCTGCGTCCCCGGGCGGCCATCTTGAACGGCTTGGACACATGGAAGCCTTTCTCGACAACTCAGACGCCGTCCTGGAGGGTTTCTCCTGGACGGTGCGGCTGACCGCGATCAGCGCATTATTCTCGTTCCTCCTCGGCATCGTCCTCACGGCCATGCGGGTCTCGCCCGTGCCGCTGCTGCGGCTCATGGCCACGGTCTACGTCGAGGCCATCCGCAACACCCCTCTCACGCTGGTGCTGCTCTTCTGCGGGCTGGGCCTCAACAGCGCCCTCGGGCTGAGCTTCGCCGAGAGCGTGGAGTGGAACGTCTACTGGCTGGCCGTCCTGGGGCTGTCCGCCTACACCGCGTGCTTCGTCTCGGAGGCGCTGCGGGCGGGCATCAACACCATCCCGTTCGGCCAGATCGAGGCGGCGCGCTCGCTCGGCCTGACGTTCATGCAGAACATGCGGCTGATCGTGCTGCCGCAGGCGCTGCGCGCGGTGATCGGCCCGCTGGGCAGCGTCCTGATCGCCCTGACCAAGAACACCACCGTGGCATCGGTGGCGGGCCTGGGGGTCCAGGAGGCATCGCGTCAGATGAAGCTCATGTTCGACCAAGGGGTGGTCCCGGTCGTGCCGACGTTCGTCGGCTTCGCGCTCGGGTTCCTCGTCCTGTGCCTGCCCATGGGCTGGATCTTCGGCCGGCTGAGCAAGCGACTGGCGGTGGCACGGTGAGCATCCTGCGAGCAAAGGAACCCAGCCGCCTCTTCGACACCCCCGGCCCCAAGGCGGTGGTGCGCCAGCGCCTCTACAGCGTGGTCGCGGTCCTCATCGGGGCCGTCCTCGCGGCGTGGGTCTACCTCGGGTTCAACCAGACCTGGGAGACCGTGAGCGCCGACCCCGGCGCGCTGCTCACGCCCGACGTGTGGCGGGTCAGCGAGACCGGCCAGTGGGCCGGGCCCAAGTGGGAGCCGTTCCTCGACCCCGCCCTGTGGACCGGCATGGTCCTCCCGGGCATGCTGGAGACCCTGAAGGCGGCGGGCATCTCGATCGTCCTCGCCTTGGTGTTCGGCCTGGTGTTCGGCATCGGCCGGCTCTCCGAGCATGCGGCGATCCGGTGGGTCTGCGGGGCGGTCGTGGAGTTCTTCCGCGGCATCCCGCTGCTCATGCTGATCTTCTTCGCGCTGGCGTCCCCGCTGGCGGCCAACCAGCTGCTGGGGGTGCCGTTCGGCACCTTCGTGGTCGACCCGCTCACCGCGGTCATCGTGGGCCTGACCCTGTACAACGGGTCGGTCCTGGCCGAGGTGTTCCGGGCCGGCATCAATTCGGTGCCCAAGGGGCAGTCCGAGGCCGCCTACTCGCTGGGCATGAACAAGACCCAGGTGATGGGCCTCATCCTGGTCCCGCAGGCGGTCTCCAGCATGATGCCGGCGATCGTCGCCCAGCTCGTGGTGCTGCTCAAGGACTCCGCGCTGGGCTACATCGTGGCGTTCCCCGAGCTGCTGCGCAGCTTCTCGCTGGTCGGCACCCGGTACCAGAACGTCATCCCGGCGGCGATCGTCTGCGCCGTCATCTACATCGTCATCAACGTGGCGCTGAGCCGGCTGGCCATCGCGCTGGAACGGCGCAACGCCCGGCGCGGCAAGGCGACCGCGAAGGCGACGGTGGCACCGGGCGTCCCCGATGTCGCGCCCACGGGCGCGGCGGCCGGTGGCGCCGGCGCCGCGGACGGCGCCTCCGCCACCCCGGAGGACCCGCCCAAGCCGTGACCGAAAGGTCGCCGACGTCCCCGCCGCCGCGTGCGCCGGGGACGTCGGCGTCTCCGGGCCGTCCCCAGCGGGCCGGAGTCGGCCGTGCGCATCGCGTCACTCCACTGCCGCGCACCCGTTTCGCCTACTAAAGTCGACATGTCAGTCCATTCGCCCCACGAACTGCAAAGTTTCGATATGACCGACCGTGTGACGGCCCCGTACGGCGCCTGGCCATCGCCGATCGCTGCAAGCGACGTCGCCCGAGGTGAACGACGGCTGGGGTTCCCCTCTGTCGTGGGCGAGGAGATCTGGTGGGAGGAGTCCCGCCCCGAGGAGGACGGCCGCACGACCGTCATGCGGCGCGGCGCCGACGGCACGTCGGCCGAACTGCTGGCCGCTCCCTGGAGCGCCCGCACGCGGGTGCACGAGTACGGCGGGCGCTCCTACCTGCCGGTCCCGGGCCGCGGCGGCGCGTCCCCCGCCGGCCACGGCATCGTCTTCGCCGACCAGACCGACCAGCGCCTCTACCTGCTGGAGCGGGACGCCGAGGCGCCCGTCCCGCTGACCCCCGTCCCCGGCCAACGGGGCGGCCTGCGCTATGCCGACATGGTCCTCGGCCCCGGCGGCGACCACGTCATCTGCGTCCGCGAGGCCCACGGCGACGACGCGCGCCCCACCCGCGCCATCGTGTCCGTGCCGCTCTCCGGCCGCGCCGCCGACGACCCCGGCGCCGTGGCCGAACTCATGACCGGCGCCGACTTCTACGCCTCCCCCGTGGTCTCCCCCGACGGCGCGCACCTCGCCTGGGTCTCCTGGAACCACCCGCGCATGCCCTGGGACGGCACCGAGCTGCGCGTGGGCGCCCTCGACGGCGGAGCGCTCAGCGGCGTGTACACCCTCAAGGGCGGGGTCGCGGAATCCGTGCTCTACCCCTCCTGGCGCGACGCCACCCACCTGTACTTCGTCTCCGACTGGCCCGGATGGTGGAACCTCTACGAGATCGGCCTCACCGGGCAGGCGATCGCGCTCTACCCGGCCGAGGAGGAGTTCGCCGGGGGCTTCCTGCTGGGCTGGGAGCCCTACCGGCGGCTGGCCGACGGCCGGGTCGTGGCCCTTCACGGCGGCGCCGACCTGCGCCCCGGCCTCTACGACCCGGAGACCGCGGAGCTGACGGCGTTCGACACCCCGCTGACCACGTGGGAGACCCTCGCCTCCGACGGCGGCACGGTGGTCGGCCTGGCGGCGGGCCCCACGACCCCCCAGAGCCTCGTCCGCCTCGACCCGGCCACCGGCGCCACCGAGACGCTGCGGCGCTCGCGCGACGACCTGCCCGACCCCGCCTACCTGCCGGAGCCCCGGGCGGTCACGCTGAGCGGGCGCTACGGCGCCGAGATCCACGCCACGGTCTACCCGCCGTCCAGCCCCCGGGCCGCCGGCGAGGGGCCCGCCCCCTTCGTGGTGTGGGTGCACGGCGGGCCCATCGCCCGCGCCACGACGGAGGCCGACCTCGCCAAGGCGTACTTCACCAGCCGCGGCATCGGGATCATCGACGTCAACCACGGCGGGTCGATCGGGTTCGGCCGCACCTACCGGGAGCGGCTGCACCAGCAGTGGGGAGTCGTCGACGTCGAGGACGCCACGGCGGCGGCCCGGTCCCTGGTCGACGACGGCCTGGCCGACCCCGCCCGGCTCGCGATCCGGGGCGGCAGCGCGGGCGGGCTGACCACGCTGCTGTCGCTCACCGGCGACACCTTCGCGTGCGGCACCTCGCTGTTCGGCGTCACCGACCTGCTTCGGCTCGCCAAGGAGACCCACGACTTCGAGTCGCGGTTCCTGGACTCCCTGGTCGGCCCGCTGCCCGGCTACGCCGCCGCCTACCGCGAGCGGTCACCGGTCGACCGCGCCGACGAAGTGGGGGTTCCGGTGCTGCTGATCCAGGGGGCGCTGGACACGGTGGTCCCGCCCGCCCAGGCCCACGCCTTCGCCCGGGCCCTGGGCGAACGCGGTGTCCGCCACGCCTACCTGGAGTTCGCGGGCGAGGGACACGGGTTACGGGCCGCGGAGTCACGCGAGCGCGCACTGGAGGCCGAGCTGGCGTTCTACGGCGAGGTGTTCGGCTTCACCGCCCCGGGCACGCCAGGGATCGACCTCGTCACCGAATTCCACGCCCCCGACCCGGAACCCGACCTCATCGCCGAACCCCTCCCCCCTCTGGACGGCACCCCCACCGAGGCACCGGCGCCGCCGCCCCTGATCGGCCAGGAGGGCGCCCCGCGCGGATGACCTGGTCCGGCCACCGTCGTCACGGTCGGCGATCGCCGAGTTACCGTGAGATCGGTACCGAGACCAGCAGGAGGTTTCCGTTGGGGAAGCACGCCAATGCCGACCAGGACGGGCACGACCCCGACCGCCCCATCCCCCCGCCGTCACACGACGGCGGGGGCAGCAGTGGCGGCAGCCACGAACGCGATGAGGACGACGAGTAGTGGCCCTGGCCGCTGAGCGCCTCCGCACCCGCTTGGCCGACTCCTTCCCGTCGGCCTGGCGGGCCATCGCCGCGCGGGTCCCCCGCCACGCGTTCATCCCCGACACGGTCTGGATCGAGGACGGCGACGGGCCGGTCCCCATCCGGCGCGGCGACGACCCGGAGCGCTGGCTGGACGCCTGCTACGCGGACCGGCCGCTGATCACCCAGCTCGACGACGGCGATGACTCCGGACGCGGCTACATCACGTCGTCGGCCTCCAAGCCGTCGATCGTCGCCGACATGCTCCAGGCGGCCGAAGTGCGGCCGGGGATGCGGGTCCTGGAGATCGGAAGCGGCACCGGATGGAACGCCGCGCTCCTGGCCGCCCGCACCGGACCGGACCGTGTCACCACGATCGAGGTCGATCCCTCCCTGGCCGACCACGCCCGGAGATCGCTCGGCGCGGCCGGGTGGAGGGTCGCCGTCGTCACCGGCGACGGAACCCGGGGACACGCGCCCGGTGCGCCCTTCGACCGGGTACTGTCCACCGCGGCCGTCCAGAGGGTGCCGTCGGCGTGGGTGGAGCAGACCGCCGCGGGCGGGCAGATCCTCACCCCGTGGGGAACCACCTTCCACAACGGTGTCCTCGCGCGCCTCGCCGTGCACGGCGACGGCACCGCCTCCGGCCGTTTCACCGGCAACGCGGCGTTCATGTGGATCCGGGGCCAGCGCCGCCCACACGCGGTCGTCGAGGAGCAGGTCCTGCCCGAGCACGACTACACGGAGCACCGCACCGACCTGCACCCCTACGAACCGATCGGCGACTTCGACGCACGCTTCGCCATCGGGCTGCGCATGCCCACGGGGGCCGGCGAGGTGGTGGTCTTCGACGGCGACCGGCCGGGCGACCCGAACTTCACGGTGTA
The DNA here is from genome assembly GCF_042653925.1 of Nocardiopsis mangrovi. NCBI lineage: Bacteria > Bacillati > Actinomycetota > Actinomycetes > Streptosporangiales > Nocardiopsidaceae > Nocardiopsis > Nocardiopsis mangrovi. The sequence continues at coordinate 230,065 of NZ_JBHSFQ010000002.1, read as the reverse complement.
CCTGATGGCGCCGGAGACGGGATCATGGGCCGAGTGGCGGATCACACCGGACAGCGCCGGGGCCTACCGGGTGCGCCAGCACGGACCGCGTCGGCTGTTCGACGAGCTGTGCGCCGCCTACCAGTGGTGGCAGCGCCTCGGCCGCCCCCGGCGCGACCGGTTCGGGCTGACGGCGACCACCGGCGGCGACCAAACGGTGTGGATCGACGACCCGGCACACCCGGCATCGGAAACGGACCGCCACTGACGGAGACGCCCCCTGCCGACCGTTCGAGAAGAGCGCCGTCGGACCTACGGGAGGTGCGAGGCAGCGGGGCACTGCTCGGCGAACAGCGTGCCTTGACGGGAAGACCGCCGCGGCCCGGTTCCTTCGCGCCGATCCCGCACCGGCACCGCATCTCCGGCTCAGCGGCGCTGTACAGAGGTCGGCGGTCAGTCGGGGCCGGGGTCGGGGAGGTCGAGGTCGGTGCCCTCGGCCTCAAGCTCCTCGCGGACCACGCGGTAGGCCAGGCCGGGGGCGTAGCCCTTGCGGGCGAGCATGCCCAGTGCCCGGCGGACGCGGACCTCGGGGGCGTGGCCGCGGGTGGAGTCGAGCTTGCGCCGGGCGAGGCGGCGCGCGGTGTCCTCCTCCTGGTCGGGGCTGATGTCGTCGACGGCGTCGCGCACGATGTCGTCGTCGACGCCCCGGCTGCGCAGCTCGGCGGCCAGAGCGCGGCGGCCCAGCCCCCGGCCGGCGTGCCGGGAGTCGACCCAGGCACCCGCGAAGGCGGCGTCGTCGATCAGCCCGGCCTCGCTGAAGCGACCCAGGACGGAGTCGGCGGTGTCGTGGTCGATCCCGCGCCGCTCCAGGGCGCGGGCGAGCTGAGCGCGGGTGCGCGGCGCGCCCGTGAGCAGGTTCAGGCAGATGGCGCGGGCCTTGGCCTCGGGGTCCTCCTCCGCGGCCGCGGCCCGGTCGCGCCGCGACGGGCGGGCCGGAGTCTCCTCCGGTCGGAACGAACCGGCCGGGTCCTCCGTCGATCGGACCGAGCGGGCCGGGGCCTCCTCCGGGCGGGATGGGCCGACCGGAGGAGGGAAGGGTGAGGCGGGCGGGCGGTGGCGGTCCAGCGGCTCAGGCATCCGTCGCCGGGGCCGGAGCCGTGGCGGTCGGGGCTGCCGCCGCAGCGGCCGGGGCCGCGGCCGGCGTCTTGGCCTTGGCCGTGCGCTTGGCGGCCGTGGCCGCGGCGGGCGCCTTGGCGGGGGCGTCCTTGGCCGTGTCCTTGGCACCGGCGGCCGGGCCGGAACCCGCGCTGTCGTCGCCCTGCATGGGGATGCCGAGCTTCTCCTTGATCTTCTTCTCGATCTCGTTGGCCATGTCGGCGTTCTCGCGCAGGAAGTTGCGCGCGTTCTCCTTGCCCTGGCCCAGCTGGGTGCCCTCGTAGGTGTACCAGGCACCCGACTTGCGCACGGTGCCGTGCTCGACCCCGAGGTCGATCAGCCCGCCCTCGCGCGAGACGCCGACACCGTAGAGGATGTCGAACTCCGCCTGCTTGAACGGCGGCGCGACCTTGTTCTTGACGACCTTGACCCGGGTCCGGTTGCCGACGGCGTCGGTGCCGTCCTTCAGGGTCTCGATCCGCCGGACGTCCAGCCGCACCGAGGCGTAGAACTTCAGCGCCTTACCACCGGTGGTGGTCTCGGGACTGCCGAACATCACCCCGACCTTTTCGCGAAGTTGGTTGATGAAGATCGCGGTTGTTCCGGTTTGGTGCAGTGCGCCGGCGATCTTGCGCAGGGCCTGGGACATCAGGCGGGCCTGGAGGCCGACGTGGCTGTCGCCCATCTCGCCCTCGATCTCGGCGCGCGGGACCAGGGCTGCCACGGAGTCGATCACCAGGATGGAGACCGCGCCGGAGCGGATCAGCATGTCGGCGATCTCCAGCGCCTGTTCGCCGGTGTCGGGCTGGGAGAGCAGGAGGTCGTCGGTGTTGACACCGATCTTCTTGGCGTATTCGGGGTCGAGCGCGTGCTCGGCGTCGATGAACGCGGCGATGCCGCCCAGGCGCTGGGCGCTGGCCACCGCGTGCAGGGCGACGGTGGTCTTACCCGAGGATTCGGGGCCGTAGATCTCCACGATCCGGCCGCGGGGGATCCCGCCGATGCCGAGCGCGACGTCCAGGGAGATCGCGCCGGTGGGGATGGACTCGATCGGCGGGCGGTCGTCATCGCCGAGGCGCATGACGGAGCCCTTGCCGAACTGGCGCTCGATCTGCGCGAGCGCGGTTTCGAGAGCCTTGTCTCGGTCAGCAGCTGCCACGGGGAACCCCTGTTGGGTCGGTGTCTTCTTCTTCATCTCGGGAGTGACGCTACGCGGTCGCAGGGACATTCGGCGACGGCACCACCCGGCCTGTGGACGGCGCCGGGCCTGCGGGCGGCGACGGGGCACGGCCGCCGCGCCCATGGACGCGTTCTCCGCCGGTGCCCCGGGCCGCGTACGCGGCCCCGGTACAGCGACACCCTACCCGAACTTCTGTTCGATCGTTCGAAGCCCCGTTCGTTTTTCCCCGCCCGGCCTGCGAGGCGTCTTCAAGGCGGCGGCCTCCCACGGGCACGATCGATCGGGATTCCCCGCAGCCGGCGGGGCGCCCCCAAGACCGCGGGGCGGCGGGTCCGACCGGGGCGAACCGGGCGGGGGCCGTCTGCGGATCGCATGCGGGCCGGGGATCAGCGCGAGGAAGCGGGGATGTCGAAGGTGTCGCAGACCGCCCGCCACACCTCTTTCGCGCCGACACCGTCGGCGAGGGCCTGTTCCACGGTCCGCGACCCCAGGGCGTCGATCACGTAATCGCGCGCCAGGCTCTCGGCGTAGGCCTCGCCGAACTGGTCGTACATGCGATTCCACATCTGGGAGAGTCTCATCGCCTCCAGTATCGGCGCCCCGGGCCGCGGTGTCACCTCAGGGCGCACCGTCCCCTCCCTCCTCCGTGCCGCCCGGCGGCGCGGTGCGGCCCGCCCGCCCGGAAACCGTCGGCCCGGCGTTGCAGACTGGGGGTATGACCACCGACGATCCCGCCGCGGACGCGACGGCCCGCTTCTCCGCCGCCACCCGGGCATGGTTCGGCGGCGCGTTCCCCGGCGGCGCCACCCCGGCGCAGGCCGCGGCCTGGTCGGCCATCGCCGAGGGGGGAAACACCCTGGTCGTGGCGCCCACGGGATCGGGCAAGACGCTCTCGGCCTTCCTCTGGGCACTGGACCGGATGTCATCGGCGCCCGTTCCGCCGGAGCGCGCGCGGCGCTGCCGCGTGCTCTACGTCTCTCCGCTGAAGGCGCTGGCCACGGACATCGAGCGCAACCTCCGGGCACCCCTGTCGGGCATCCGCCGGGCCGCCGAGGACAGCGGGCTGGAGGCGCCGCGGGTATCGGTGGGGGTGCGCACCGGCGACACCCCCTCCGATGAGCGCCGCGCGCTGGCCACCCGGCCGCCCGACATCCTCATCACCACCCCCGAATCGCTGTTCCTGGTGCTGACCTCGCGGGCGCGCAACGGCCTGGCCGGCGTCGAGACGGTCATCGTCGACGAGGTGCACGCGCTGGCCGGGACCAAGCGCGGCGCGCACCTGGCGCTGACCCTGGAGCGGCTGGACGCGCTGCTGGACCGGCCGGCCCAGCGCATCGGCCTGTCGGCGACGGTGCGGCCGCCCGAGGAGGTGGCGTCGTTCCTCGGCGGGCCGCGCCCGGCCACGGTGGTCGCGCCGCCCGGCCGGCCGCACCTGGAGGTGCGCATCTCCGTTCCGGTCGAGGACATGACGGAGCTGGAGGCGGCGGTCGCCCCCGGGCGCGCCGACGACCGCGCGTCCAAGGCGCGCACGTCCATCTGGCCGCACGTCGAGGAGAAGGTCCTCGACCTGGTGGAGCGGCACCGGTCGAGCATCGTGTTCACCAATTCGCGGCGGGTCGCCGAGCGGCTGTGCGCCCGGCTGAACGAACTCGCGGCCGAGCGCGCGTCCGCCGCGCGGCCCGATGCGGTCGCGGCGGAGGTCATGGGGCAGGCCGGGCAGGCGTGGACCGGCGACGGCGCCGCGCCGGTCGCGCGGGCGCACCACGGCTCGGTGTCCAAGGAGGAGCGCGCGCTGATCGAGGCGGACCTGAAGGAGGGGCGGCTGCCGTGCGTGGTGGCGACCTCCAGCCTGGAGCTGGGGATCGACATGGGCGCGGTGGACCTCGTGGTGCAGGTGGAATCGCCGCCCTCGGTGGCGAGCGGCCTCCAGCGGGTGGGCCGGGCCGGGCACCACGTGGGCGAGGTCTCGCGCGGCGTGTTCTTCCCCAAGTTCCGCGGCGACCTGCTGGCCGCCACCGTCGTCGCCGAGCGCATGCGCGCCGGGGCGATCGAGGAGCTGCGGATGCCGCGCAATCCGCTGGACGTGCTGGCCCAGCAGGTCGTGGCCATGGCGGCGATGGACGATTGGGGGGTGGCCGATGCGGCCGCCCTGGTGCGGCGGGCCGCCCCGTTCGCGACCCTGCCCGACTCGGCGCTCGCCGGCGTGCTGGACATGCTGTCGGGGCGCTACCCCTCCGACGAGTTCGCCGAGCTCCGGCCCCGTGTGGTGTGGGACCGCGACGACGCGGGCGGGGGGACCCTGCGGGGCCGGCCGGGGGCGCAGCGCCTGGCGGTCATCAGCGGGGGCACCATCCCCGACCGGGGGACCTACGCCGTGCATCTGGCGGGCGCCGGCGCGGGGCCCGAGGGGGCGGGGCGGTCGGCGCCCACCCGCGTGGGCGAGCTGGACGAGGAGATGGTCTACGAGTCCCGCGTCGGGGACGTGTTCGTGCTCGGGGCGAGCGCCTGGCGGATCGAGAACATCACCGCCGACCGGGTGTTGGTGTCCCCCGCTCCCGGCCGGCCCGGCCGGCTCCCGTTCTGGAAGGCCGATACGGTGGGCCGCCCGTTGGAGCTGGGCCGCGCCATCGGCGCGCTGTCCCGCGAGCTCACCGGGCTGGACGAGCCCGCCGCGCTCGCCCGCGCCGAAGGCGCCGGCCTCGACCCCTGGGCGGCGGCCAACCTCGTGGGCTACGTCGCCGAACAGCGGGAGGCCACCGGGTACGTCCCCGATGACCGGACGATCGTGGTGGAGCGGTTCCGCGACGAGCTGGGCGACTGGCGGGCGGTCGTGCACTCCCCGCTGGGCGCCCGCGTGCTGGCACCCTGGGCGCTGGTCCTGGGCGCGCGGCTGCGCGAGCGCTACGGGCTGGACGCGCAGGTGGTGCACGGCGACGACGGGATCGTGGTACGGCTGCCGGACGTGCAGGAGATGGAGCACGCGCCGCGGTCGGGCGCGCTCGCGGAGTCGCTGGTCCTGGATCCGGAGGACGTCGAGTCCGCGGTCACCGCCCAGGTCGGCGGGTCGGCCCTGTTCGCGGCGCGGTTCCGGGAGTGCGCGGCGCGCGCTCTGCTGCTGCCGCGCCGCACCCCGGGGCGGCGCATGCCGTTGTGGCAGCAGCGCCAGCGCTCCGCGCAGCTGCTGTCGGTGGCGGGCCGGTTCGGGTCGTTCCCGATCGTCTTGGAGGCGGTGCGCGAGTGCCTGCGGGACGTCTTCGACGTCCCCGGGCTGACCGCGCTGATGTCCGATATCGCCGCCCGGCGGGTCCGGGTGGTGGAGGTCGAGACGCAGCGGGCCTCGCCCTTCGCGCAGTCACTGCTGATCGGCTACACGGCGGCGTTCCTCTATGAGGGCGACGCCCCACTGGCCGAGCTGAAGGCCCAGGCGCTGACCCTGGACTCCGCCCTTCTCGCCGACCTGCTGGGCCAGGCCGACCTGCGCGAGCTGCTGGACCCCGACGTGGTGGCCGAGGCCGAGTCCTGGGCGCAACGCCTGGCGCCGGAGCGCTGGGTGTCCACCCGGGCGGGCCTGCCGCCGCCCCCGCCGGACGCCGGCGAGGCGGACCCCGGCCCGGCCGGCGACGCGAACGCCGTGCTGCGTGCGGTCGAAGGGACCGCCGACCTGCTGCGGGAACTGGGGCCGCTGAGCACCGGCGAGGCGCGTGAGCGCGGGGTCCACCCGGCGTGGCTGCGCACGCTCGAATCGGCGCGCCGGGCGATCCCGGTGGTGATCGCCGGGGACCGGCGGTGGGCGGCGGTCGAGGACGCCGCGCGGCTGCGCGATGCCCTGGGCACGGAGCCGCCCGGTTGGCTGTCCGGTGCCGGCCCGGCTCCTGAGGGCGCACCTACCGGGGACGCGTTCGCGACCGGTTCGGGGCCGGAGGGCGCGTTCGCGAACGTCACCGGACCGGAGGGCGCACTCAGCGACGCCGCGGAACCGGAGGACACGCCCGCGGACACTGCTGGAGTCGGCGACACGGCCGACACCAACGGACCGGAGGACGCCTTCGCGAGCACCACCCCATCCGGGGGCGCGTTCGCGAGCGCCGCCGAGGCGTTCACCGCCCCGGTGGCCGATCCCGTCGGTGACCTGGTGTCGCGGTACGCCCGCACGCACGGGCCGTTCCGCGCGGAGGACGCCGCCGCCCGGTTCGGGATGGGCCGGGCCGTGGCGCTCGGCGCGCTGCGGAGCCTGGCGGAGGCCGGCCGGGTCGTCGAAGGCGGGTTCCGGCCGGGCGGCCGGGGCACGGAGTGGTGCGACTCCGACATGCTGCGCCGGTTGCGTCGCAGGTCGGTGGCGCGGTTGCGTCGCGAGGTCGAGCCCGTCCCGCAGCGGGCACTGGCCCGGTTCGTGCCCGCCTGGCAGCACGTCGCGCCACCCGCGCCGGGCGCCGGTCGGCCGGGGCGGCTGAGCGGGCCCGATGCCGTCGCCCGGGTCGTGGAATCCCTGCGCGGCGCCCCGGTCCCGGCATCGGCGCTGGAGTCGCTGGTGCTGCCCGCGCGGGTGGCGGGCTACTCTCCGGCCCTGCTGGACGAGCTGACGCTGTCCGGGGAGGTGCTGTGGGCGGGCGCCGGGCCGCTTGGGGCCGCCGACGGCTGGGTGTGCCTGGTCCCCGCCGACATGGCCGAGGTGCTGCTGCCGGAGCGGGGCGCGCTGGACCTCTCGCCCCGCCACGAGGCGGTACTCGCCGCGCTGGAGAGCGGCGGTGCCCTGTTCTTCCGCGACATCGCCGACCGGGTCATGGGCGCGGAGGGGGCGGCGGCGTTCTCCGACGCGGGCCTGGTGTCGACGGTGTGGGAACTGGCGTGGGCGGGGTGGATCGGCAACGACACGTTGGGGCCGCTGCGCGCGCTGCTGTCGTCGGGGGGCACGGCGCACCGCAGCAGGTCCAGGCGGCCGTCGCTCCCGACGCGCACCGGCCCGCCCACGGTCGCGGGGCGGTGGTGGACGCTGCCGGAGCGCGAACCGGACCCGACCCGGCGCGGGCACGCGGACGCCTCGGCGCTGCTCGACCGCTACGGGGTGGTGACCCGCGGCCCGGTGACCGCCGAGCAGGACCGGCGTGCCCGCTCGGGTGGTCCCGGTGGCGGCTTCAGCGCGGTGTACCGGGTCCTCCGCGGGTTCGAGGAGGCGGGCAAGGCCCGGCGCGGCTACTTCGTCGAGGGGCTGGGCGCCGCCCAGTTCTCCCTGGCGGGCGCGGTGGACCGGCTGCGGTCCTTCGCCGCCGACGCCGACGGGGCCCGACTCGGCACACGGCCGGACACAGGACCGAATGCGGGAACGGACGCGGGACCGGGCTCAGGAGCGGGACCAGGCGGTGGTGCGGCGGAGGCCCCGCTGGTGCTGGCCGCCGCCGACCCCGCCAACGTCTACGGCGCGGCGCTGCCCTGGCCGGGTTCAGCGGACGGCACCGGCCGACCAGGGCGCAAGGCGGGCGCGCTGGTGGTGCTCGACGACGGCGCCCTGGTGCTGTACCTGGAGCGCGGCGGCCGGTCGGCACTGACCTTCGGCTCCCCTCCCGACGCCCTGGAACGCGCCGCCGGGGCACTGGCGGCGGCCGTGCGGGAAGGACGGGTGGACTCCCTGACCATCGAACGCGCCGACGGGGCGCCCGTCTTCGGCACCCCGCTCGACACCGCCCTCGCGGCGGCGGGCTTCCACCCCACCCCGAAGGGCCTCCGCCTGCGCACATGAGCCACGATCGAGAACACGGCCCATCCAGGAGGCGTGCTAAAGCTCGCCGGCCTTCACCCCATCGATGAAGGCGGCCCACTCGACCCCGGAGAACTCAAGATGGCCGAGGTGCCGGTTTTGCGTATCACGCACAGCGGAGAACGCCGGACCATCCGCGACTTCAACGCATTCAGAAGCGCCTGCGCTGTAACTGGACTTGCGGAATCTTAGAGCAGTCGATCGTTGCATGGTTGCGTGCCTCACTCGTCGATGATCTTCTTCATCAAATCGATCGATCCCGCCTTGGACAGGGCATCCACGACGACATGATCGAATGCTCGCCGGTAGCCGCCGACTTGCGCAGGGTCCTCCATGTACAGACCCTCCGCCCGGGTCTCGACGTAGACAATCGACGGGTCGAGCTCGTCGGCGTAGTCGAGGATGACCATGGACCCGAATGAAGCCGCGTACATACCGGCGCTCTGTGGGTGCACCTGGATCGTGATCTTGTTCAGCGCTTCGGCCGCTTCGATGAGATGGCGAATCTGCCGGTCGGCGAGCACAGGATCGCTGTGGCGAAGTCGGATGAGGACGTCTTCACTGATGACGGCGTGCAATTCTGGTCCGTCGTCACGGTTGAGGATGGCCTGCCGTTCCATACGCGCCGCTACGATCCGGTCGATGTCGCTATCGGATCGGGTCAGTGCAATGCGCGCGCTCGTGGCGGCGTAGTCCTCGATCTGGAGCAGCCCGGGGATGACGATGGGCTGGAAAGTCGAGATGGCAGAGGCTTCGGCCTCGAACCCAATGTAGGTGTCGGGCAGGACGTCCGCGTAGGTATCCCACCAGCCACGTTCTTTGGACTGACGCCCCAGGGTCAGGATCGCCTCGCGGCGGGCCTCACTGGTCACTTCGTAGAGGTTCATCAGGTCGCGTAGTGCGCTGGCGTCGGGGCGGGATCTCCCGGCTTCCATGTGGTTGAGCCGCCCAGCGGACCACTGCAGTTTCCGGCGGGCGGCGTCGACGGTGTAGCCGGCGTCCTCGCGCATGCGCTTCAGCTCGGCAGCGAGCCGACGCTTCCGCACGGTCGGACTGTGCTTCATTCTCGCCTCGTGGTCGTGGTCTGGTGGCGAGCCGATCATATGCCGCCTCGAATCTTTCAGACATTTCGTTCAACTTGAAGTACTCATCTTGATTCTTCAATTTGAAGTGTTCACTATGGAGGTGGGTTCATCAACCGCTGGGATCCTCCCGGCTTCACCCCAAGGGGTTCACATGCGATTCCTGCTCAGCCTTCTCACCCGGTGGCGGGTGCCGCCGACGCACGGGCGGCACTGCCGCTGCTGCGTCGTCGCCCGGTGGTGGAACTGCCCCCGCTGCGGGCGGACGTTCTCCAAGCCCACCCCGGACCACGCCTGCCCGGGCGAGCCCAAGCCCGCCACCCCAGCTGCGCCCGCCAATGCGGCCACGGTCGCTCTGGCCTTCGGTGACGGGCTGGACGACCTCCGGGCCGAACTCAGTCCCCTCCTGCGGGGGCTCGTGGTCGCGGGAGGTGTGCGGTGAGCGCGACCGCCCCCACGCGTGCCGCGCGGGCACCCGGCCTGCGCCTGCTGCACCGCCTCGACGGCGTGCCCGAAGCCGCCTCCACCGCCCGCGACATCCTGGTCCTCGACCTCGGGCCCCGGCACCCCTACCTCTACAACGCCCAGCTGGTCGTATCCGAGCTGGCGACCAACGCCGTGACGCACACCCGCTCCGGCCTCCCGGGCGGGTTCCTGATCCTCTACGTCGAAGCCACCGCGCAGACCGCCCGCATCGAGGTCGGCGACGCCGGCCCCCTACCCGGCGCCCGCACCCGCCCCCGGATCGCCCGCCCCGATGCCGACAGCGAGCACGGGCGCGGCCTCGCCCTCGTGGACGCCTTCACCGACGACTGGGGCACCCGCCGCCACGCCGACGGCACCAGCACCGTATGGGCGCACTGGAGCGGGGAAGCGCCGTGATCGAACTGCGCAACGGGCCCCTCGACGGCGCACGCATCGGCACCGACCTGGCCCGGCTGGTGGAGTGCTTCGACCTCGGCGGTATCGACCTCTGCCTGTCCGACTTCCTCGGCCCCCACATCCGGGGGACCGCCACCTACGCACCCGACACCACGGGCAGATGGCTCTACCGCGGAACAGCCCTTACCTGACCGGCCTCGCCCTCCTGATTTCCTGCCGCTACGGTCCGGAGGTCAGGAGGGTGATCCCGCTTTGAAAACAGAGAGGTGGCGCTGCATCCTTAACCCGTCTCGCATGCGCTCATGGTCGGGGCGAGGTCGAGGGGTGCGGTGCCCTTCGGAGTCGACTCCGGCTGGGATCGGTATCAGGCGATCCCAGCGATCCGCCCCTCGATCCTTTGGCGGATGCACTCCGCTCGAGGGCTGTCATACTCGGCCAGGATCCGGAAGGCTTCCGTCCAGTGGCCATGGGCCTCATCCGGCCGGTCGGGCACCAGAGCCTCCGCAAGACCATCGAGGGCGATGGCCTCATTCCAGGGGTCGCCGAGCTCACGGTGGGCCACGGCGGCCCGGCGGTGAAAGTCCGCGGCGTCGCCATGGCGGCCCATCCGCCGGTAGGTCTCCCCCGCCCCATGCCATGTAAGGGCTTCACGACTGCGCTCCCCCAGTCGATGCTGCAGCGAGGCGGCATGCCGGTAGGACGTCAGCGCGTCACCGAACAATCCAAGCGACTGCTGGGCATTCCCGAGCCTCATCAGGTACGCGCCCTCCCCCTGACGGTCGCGGATTCCCACCGCGATCTCGACCGCCTCAGCCGCCGCATTCAACGCCTCCTGGGTCGACCCGAGATCGAGCAACACACGGCTGAGTACGCTCAGGGCATTGGCGACCGTGCGCTCGTCCCCCTGCTCGCGAAGGTCAGCCAGTGACTGGTCGATGACGCGTTTCGCTTCAGGAAGTCGTCCCGCTTCATGGTGGGCCCCGGCGAGGTTGGACTGGCAAACGGCCCGCATAAAGGTCTGGCCAAGGTCACCGTAAACTACGATCGCCTCAGAGAATCGGGCCGCCGCTTCGGCAAGGCGGCGCTGCCGCAGATAGATGAGGCCCAACGAGTTGAATGCCGTCGCCTCACCGAACCGATCCCCGAGTTCACGGTAGATCTCCAGAGCCATCCGATGGGACTCCGCACCCTGCCCAAGTCGGTGAAGCATAACGTGGCCGTACCCCTGGCTTTCTAGGAGCCGCGCCTCAGCGGGGCGGTCTCCAAGCCGTCGTGCCGCCGCGAGCCCGATCTCCGCAATTCCAGGCCAGCCCGTAGTGGTACCGAAGGACGCCTGAGCGTTCCATAGAACAGCAGGCAGTTGCCAGGCATGACGATCGAACCCGCCATGCGCAGCGGCCCGGACCACTGGAAGATAATTGGCGTCCTCGCGCTCGACCCAGTCCACCGCCTGGTCGAATTCCGGGAACGTCAATGGCGTGACCCCATCGCAGAGGGGATCGAGCGGAACGCGCGCCTCAGTGGGGTTGATCGACCTTTGCGCAGCATCGGCGCTGTGCAGGTACCAGTCGAGCAGCCGCCTTAACGCTTCCGTTCGTTCAACGGTCGGCGCCTCACGCTGGGCGAGGTCGGACGCAAAGGCGCGAAGTAAGTCGTGGAATTCGAACCGGTCGGGCGCCGTCTGCTCCAGCACATGCGCGCCGACCAGGACGTCCAGCAGGAGCCGGGCCCGCCGGACGCTGGTTCCGGCCAGGGCGGCTGCGGCTGCGATGCCGAAGTCCGCTCCGGGGTGCAGGCCCAAGAGCCGGAACATCCGCGCCGCATCATCAGGGAGCGCCCGATAGGACCAGGAGAAGACGGAACGCACCGCCCCGGCCTCTTCTTCGTCGCCGGTGTCGAGGGCGTCCCAGAGGGCGGATTCGTCGCGCAGGTCGGCGATCAGATCGTCCAGCCCCATGTGTGGGCGGGCGATGGCCCGTTCAGCAGCGACGCGCAGTGCCAGCGGCAGGCGGGCACACAACCGGGAGAGTTCGGCGAGCTTGGCGTCGTCGTCGACAGGCCGGAAACCTGCTGTGACCGCCCTCAGAAGGGCCACCGCCTCCGGTTCCGCCAGGGTGCCGAGAGTGATGCGATGCGCGCCGTCGTGGACGGCGAGGCCGGAAAGGCGTCCTCGGCTGGTGACGACCACAAGGCAGCGAGTGTGGCCGGGCAGGAGCGGCCGTACTTGCGCTACGGAATTGGCGTTGTCCAGCAGGATGAGCATGCGCCGGTCGGCGAGCATGGACCGGTACAGGGCCGCCGCGTCGTCGGTATCGGTCGGCACCGCGTCGGCGGGGGTGCCGAGCGCGATGAGAAACCGGCGTAGGGCATCGTGGGCGCCGACCGGTTCGCCGGGGTCGTAGCCCCGGAGGTTGATGTAGAGCTGGCCATCGGGGAAGCGCTCCTGGATCTGGTGCGTCCAGCGCAGGGCCAGCGATGTCTTACCGGCTCCGGCCGTGCCGGCGATGACGCAGACTTCGATAAGGCGGTCGTCGCCATCGGCGCTGGTCAGGATCGCGTTGAGGTTGCTCAGTTCCTCCGTGCGATTGACGAAACCGCCACTCCCCCGAGGAAGCTGCCGCGGACGCGGGCTCTTGAGTCGATCTTCAGGCTGGTCGTGGAAGTGGACGCCACCACTGATGATGCCCGCCTGAACCACGTCGCGGGATGTACCCGACATCTCGGCGTGGAGTCCTTGGTTGTGGTCCTCATCGCGGCCTGCCATCCGCTCCTCCACGCCGGTCTACTGGGCGATCAACCACCGCCCGGAGTGGGGGCGGCCACAGTACGTAACGGTCAGTGTAAGAGGGCGTGTCCTCTCCGATGCCACCGCGCAGAAACGTAGATCGAGCAGTGACTCGTACACCTCGAAGTCGTGGCCGCCGGAAAGGACAGCGGCGGCATGCCGGGAAGTCGCGGGGCCATCGGCCCGGCGTCACACGGGGCGACGGTGTCCTCGGCCGGTCGTCGCCAGGTCTTGCACCTCGGCGTAGGACAGGGCGTTCAGGTCCGTCGGGTCCCCGTCTCGGATGGCGGTCGCGGTGGCTACGGCCGCCGACAGTGCCCTGCGGTAGAGCAGCGAGCCGAGGCTGACCCTGCGTACGCCCAACGCGGCGAGCTCGGAGAGGGCGGGACCGGCCGGCGTGTACAGGATGTTCAGCGGTACAACGAGGGATGCCGTCAGCTCGGCGATCCCGGCCGGGTCCGCCAGTCCCGGCACGAACACCCCGTCCGCACCGGCCTGTTCGTAGACCGCGAGACGCGTCGCGGTCTCCTCCTCGCGGCGGCCCAGCCAGTGGGTGTCGGTGCGCGCGTTCACGAACAGCGCCGGCGCTGCGGCCTTGACCGCGGCGATCTTCGCGGCGTGGAACTCCGCGGGAGCCAGCGTGCCGCCGGGGCGGCCGTCTTCGAGGTTGATCCCCGCCGCGCCCGCGTCGGCCAGCCGGCGGGCCAGTTCGGCGACCTCCCCCAGGTCGTCGCTGAAGCCTCCTTCGACGTCGACCGAGAACAGGAAGGAGCCCTCTCTGAGCCGGCGGGCCAGCGCCAGGGTCGCCTCTCCCGCGGCGGCCGCGCCGTCCGGCAGGCCCGCGCCGGCCGCCACGCCCAGGCTGGTGGTGCCGATGACAGGGAAGCCCTGCGCCGCGAGGGCGGCGGCGGAGGCGTAGTCCCAGGCGTTGGGTATCAGCAGCGGTGCGGCCTGGTGGTGCAGGCGGGCGAAGGGTGTCAACGGGCGTTGGAGCACGCCGTCGGCCAGCGCAAGGGCGTGGGAACGGCCGGGGCAGACGCGGGGTGGGGCGCCGAAGGTGAGCGGCACCGGGTGCGCGCGGCCGGCGGCGGTCAGGTCGAGGAGCACCGGGTCGCCCTCGGCGATCTCCCGGCCTGCGACCGTGGTGCCCCTGGTGGCGACGCGGCGCATCGTCCGCACTGGGGGGAACTCCCGGAGCACCCGGGCCAGCGGTACGTCACCGCCGGCGGCGGCCGCGGCGTCGACCAGCGCGGCCGTAGCCTCGCATGCTTGGACCAGGAGCCCGATGCGGTTGGCGACGGCCTCCAGGCCGGCTTCATCCGCCGTGTCCGGCGCCAGGTGCGCGACCAGCCGCGCGACCGCCTCGTCCGCGGCCGTATCGGCGCCCCCGAAGTAGGCTCCGGCCACCACGGTCACCGCCTCCGCAACCGCTTCGGGCTCGGGCATCCCCAGAGCGTGGGCCAGGGTCCGTACCACCCGCGCCCGGACGTCCCCCTCCGGCTCCGCGGCCGCCGCCCGCCGCAGCGAGTCGGGGTCCAGCCGCGCGAGTTCGGCTTCCACCAGGGACCGCCGCCGCCGGTGCGGCTCCCCGGAGGCGAACCTGGCCACGGCGGCACGCAACCAGGCGACACTCGCCCCGGCCGGTCCTTCGGCAGTGGCAGCCGGTTCCGGGACGAGTGCGGGGTCGGCGAGCGCCGCGCGCACGTCCGCGGCGCGGTCGAACTTATGCGTCGTGTGCGTCATCGACCTGACGTTAGGGCCGGGACGGTTCGGCGCCGCCCGAACCATCCGTGCGGCACCATGGATGCATGTCCCCGCTCGCCGAGACCGCCGGACTGCTCGCCGACCGCACCCGGGCCGCGTTCTGCGAGGCGCTACTCGACGGCCGCGCCTGGACCGCCGGCGAGCTCGCCCGGCACGCCGGGGTCCGGCCGTCCACCGCCAGCGAGCACCTCTCGCGCCTCATCGAGGGCGGACTGCTGGCCGAGGAACGCCAGGGGCGGCACCGCTATGTCCGGCTGGCGGGCCCGGAGGCGGCCGCCCTGATCGAGGCCCTCGCCGCATACGCCCCGAACGGCCGCCGTCCGCGGAACCTGCGCCAGTCGGTGCGGCACAGCGCCGAGGCCAGGGCCCGCACCTGCTACGACCATCTGGCGGGGCATCTGGGCGTGGCCCTGGCCGACGCGATGATCGCCCGGGACCTCGTCGCGGAGGACTCCGGGCTCGCTGTCACCCCGGCGGGCCGGGCGTGGCTGGCCGACGCCCTGGACTACCGGCATCCCACTGGATCCCGGCGACCCCTGGTCCGCGGCTGCCTGGATTGGACGGAGCGCCGCCGTCATCTGGCCGGGGGCTTGGGAGCGGCCCTGTGCGCCACCGCGCTGGAGCGGCAGTGGGTACGGCGCATCGGCTCCGGGCGCGCGGTGGCGGTGACCCCGGAGGGGAGCCGGGCGTTTCGGGAGCTGCTGGGTGTGGAGGCCGGCGGGGTCGACTCGGCCGGGCGGGGCTTCGGGGATCCGGTCCGGGCGGCCGGCACACGCGCCTGAGCGTCGAACGCGCCTTTCCGCACTTCGGCTCCCTGCTGGAACCCGCCCTCGCGGCCCCGGAGTGGGCGATCATTGGACCGTGCACGGCCCCGATTCGTGGAAGGCGATCGATGAGCGACCCGACCGAGCCCGTTGAGGTCCGGCCCTTGGAACAGGACGACCTCCCCGCGGCCGTGGCGACGAGCCTGGCCGCCGACACGGTGTTCGCCGACGCCGGGGTGGTGCTGCCGCCGGACGACCCCGCGGAGATGCTGGCGCACGCGGCGGCGGTGCTGGTCGCGGGGCGTCCCGTGGTGGGGCTGGCCGCACTGGTCCAACTGGACGGGGTGGCGCACCTGGAACAGCTCGCGGTGCACCCCGCCCACGGGCGTCGGGGGATCGGGGCGGCCCTGCTGGAGGCGGCGTGCGGCCTGGCGCGTTCCCAGGGGAGTGCGGCCATGACCCTGACGACCTTCCGCGACCTCGCGTGGAACGGTCCCTGGTACGCGGCTCGCGGGTTCAGCCCGCTGCCGGAGTCGGAATGGGGCCCCGGACTGCGCGCCCAGTGGCGCGCGGAGGAACGGGCCGGGATCCTCGTCGCCCCGCGCATCGCCATGCGCCGCGAACTGTCCTCCGCCTGAGCGCGCCCGCCCCCCTCCCGGACCGGCGAGGAGCCTTCCCTTGATCCTCACCGCCCCAGGCGGAGCGGGGAACGCTCGGACCGTCCCCGCTCGCCCGGCGCCCGGACCCGCCCATCACTCCACGGTGGACGCGAAGATCTCCTCCCTCGCGTGGCGGAGGGCGGAGAGGAGGGCTCCGCGCAGGACGGGGCTGCCGGCGACGCCGCCGATGGCGACTTCGGGTGCGTTGGGGCCTATGCGGGCGGCGTGGCGGGCGACGCGGTCGGCCAGGCCGGCGCCGCCGACCTGGGCGACGTCGCCGCCGAGGACCACGAGGCCGGGGTCGAGCACCACGCAGACGGAGGCGACACCGCGGGCGATGCGCTCGGCGAACTCGTCGAGGAACGCCGCCCCTTCGGGTCTCCCGTCGCCGGCGGCGGCGAGCATGTCGGTGACCGTCCCGCCGGGGATGCCGTGGGCGGCGCCGAGGGCCGCGATCTCCTGCGCGCCCACCAGCGCCTGGAAGCCGTGCGCCAAGGAGGGCTTGCCGTAGGCCGTGCGCAGCGACTGGTAGCCGCCGGGCAGCCCGACGTCGTCGGGCAGTGGCGCCCCTGGCACCGGCAGGTAGCCGATCTCCCCCGCCCCGCCCGAGCGGCCGCTGTGGATGCGGCCGTGGAGCATGATCGCCATGCCCACTCCCCCGCCGCTGCTGAGCCAGATGAGGACGAAGTCGGGGATGTCCGCCGCGACGCCTTCGGCGTGTTCGGCGAGCGCCGCCAGGTTGACGTCGTTCTCGATCACCACCGAGCGGCGCAGGTCGGAGCGCAGCGCGTCGAGCACCCCCTCGTGCCAGGAGTGCAGGTCGAAGGAGAAGCGCACGTCCCCCGTGCGGGGGTCGACGACCCCGGGGGTACCGATGACGCAGGCCGTCAGCCGCTCCGCCGGGACCTGCGCCTGCTCCAGCAGCTTGCGCACCGTCGTGTGCACCACGTCGACCGGGTCCGGCGAGGCGGCGGGGTCGACGGTGACCTCTCCGACCGTGCGCCCGGTGATGTCGGCGATGGCCGCGGTGACCCCCGTTGCACTGACGTCCAGCGCGGCCACGTAGGCGCTGGACGGCACCACGGCGTACAGAGCGGCGTTGGGCCCCCGCCCGCCGGCCTGGCTGCCCACGACCTCGACGAGGCTGCGCTCCTCCAGGCGCGAGAGGAGCTGGGAGGCCGTCACCTTGGACAGTCCCGTCTCCTTCCCGAGCTGGGTTCGCGTCAGGGGCCCCGACGACAAGAGGAGCTCCAGGGCCGCTCGATCGTTGAGTTGCCGCAGCAGCCGCGGAGTCCCCGGACGTCGAGACATAACCGTGACACCCCACTCTCTATTTATTAGGAAAGTTTGTTGTTAGTTTATCGGCCGACCCACTAGAGACCCCCGAGAAGACGCACGATCGCGTGCGCCCCCAGCGTGAACCCCGCGTCCGCGCACTCGGCCGGCGGCCGGCACAACGGACGGGACGAACCGAACCCCGTAAGTGATATCCCAGCACATACCCGCACCGACGACGACGCCCGTACCGCGTTGACGGCCACTCTCGGCCCTCCCCGCCGGGCGCCCTCCACGGCGCGGCTCGGCGCGCGCGGCCCCGCGCGAAGGGAGAGAACACGTGAGATTCCCGAGAATCGCAGCCGCCTCGGCCCTGCTGCTCACCGCGACCGCGTGCGGAGGCGGCGGCACCGGCGACGACGGCACCGCCGACCCCTCGGACGCCCCTTCCACCCTGACCGTCTGGATCATGGGCACCTCCCAGGAACCCCTGGTCGAGTACATGGACGACGTCGAACAGCGGTACCAGGAGACCTACCCCGAAACCACGGTCGATGTCGAGTTCATTCCGTGGCCCGACGCCCAGGAGTCGATCAACAACGCGATGGCCGGCGGCGACGCCCCCGACATCCTCGAAGTCGGCAACGACCAGGTGGCCAACTGGGCGGCCCAGGGCGCCCTCCTCGACATCGGCACGCAGGTCGAATCCTGGCCGGACGCCGCCGACATGGACCAGGCCGCCCTGGAGTACGGCACCTATGACGGCGCCCAGTACGGCGTGCCCTGGTTCGCCGGCGTGCGCACGCTCTACTACCGCGCCGACTGGCTCCGCGACGTCGGTGCGGAGCCGCCGACCACCTGGGAGGAGCTGGTCGACGTCGCCAAGGCGATCGAGGAGGAGAAGGACGTCCCCGGCTTCGCCGCGCCGACCGACTTCACCAACGGGATCGCCAGCTTCGTGTGGAGCAACGGCGGCGAGATCGCCGTGCAGGAGGGCGGCCAGTGGGAGGGGCGGCTGACCGACCCCGCGACCCAGGAGGCCATCGAGTTCTACGCGGGCCTGACCACCGAGGAGCAGATCTCGCCGCAGACCTACGTCGGCGAGAACGAGCTCGTCCCGCTCGCCGACATGGCCAACGGCAAGGTCGGCATGTACATCGACGGCGGCTGGGCGCTGACCTCCATGGAGGAGCAGGCCGAGGACCCCGCGGTCCTGGAGGAGATCGCCGCCGCGCCGATGCCCGGCGCCGACGGGATGGCACCGGCCTTCGCCGGCGGGTCGGCGCTGACCGTGTTCACCACCACCGAGCACCCCGACTTCGCCTTCGAACTCCTCAAGGTCATGGGCGACAAGGAGGGCGGCCGCGGCTACGCGGACGCCGCGGGCTTCTTCCCGGCCTACCCGGAGATGCTCGACGACGAGGCCTACCAGAGCGACCCGGCCACCGCGGCCGCCGCCGAGCAGATGACCGAGACCAAGTTCTTCCCGCCGACGCCGAAGTGGAACGCCGCCGACCAGGACGGAAAGATCCTGCCCGGCGCGGTCCTGGAGATCGTCCGCGGCGGCGATCCCGACGAGGTCCTGGCGCAGGCCAACGAGGAACTGACCGACATCCTCAACGAGCCGGTCGAGTAGGGCGGGGGGCCGCCTCCGGGCCGTCCGGCGCGGCCCGGCGGCCGGCGCCGCCCCGGTCGCGGCCCCTCCCCCACCTCGGAAGAGACGGATGGCCGGCGGCCGCAGGCTCCTCCCATTCCCCGCCTGCGGTCGCCCCCGGCCCTCGACCCTGATTGCGAAGCCCGCCCATGGCACAGACCCTTGAAGCGGCCGAGGGCGCCGGCCGGACCCGCTCCGGCCCGCCCGCGCCCCCCGATCCTCCCCGGCGCCGCAGGATCCGCCCCGCGCCCTACCTGCTCATCGCGCCCGCGCTGGCCCTCCTCGCCGCCGTCCTGCTGTGGCCCATCGTGCAGATGGTGTGGAATTCGCTGCACTCCTACACCACGCGGCACCTGCTCCCCAACGGGCCGGACCCCGAGTGGAACGGCTTCGAGCACTACACCCGGCTGCTCACCGACCCCGAATTCTGGGTCATCCTGCGCAACACGGTGATCGTGTGCGTCCTGATGGTCGTCATCACGATGGTCTTCGGCACGCTCGTGGGCATCCTGCTGCACCGGCTGCCCCGCTGGTTCGGCGGCGTGGTCGCGGTCGGCATGATGCTGGCCTGGGCCACGCCCGCCATCAGCGCGTCGCTCGTCTTCCGCTGGCTGTTCCTGCCCGAGCGGGGGCTGGTCAACGTCGTGCTCGACCGGCTGCCCGACGCGCTCGTGGGATCGGGGTGGGCGAACTACAACTGGTTCCTCGAACCGCTGTCGCTGTTCACCGTGCTGATCACGGTGATCGTCTGGCAGTCCTTCCCGTTCATCGCGGTGTCGGTGCTGGCCGGCCTGAAGAGCATCCCCGGCGAGCTGTACGAGGCGGCCCGGGTCGACGGCGCCGGATTCGTGCGCTCGTTCACCAGCATCACCTTCCCGATGCTGCGCCCGCTGTTCGCGCTGCTGCTCATCCTGCAGATCGTCTGGGACCTGAGGGTGTTCACCCAGCTCTACATCCTGGCGAACAGCTTCCAGAACAAGTCGGTGTACCTGCTGTCCTACTACATCTACCAGCAGGGGTTCTCGGCCAGCCCGCCCAACTACGGGATGGGCTCGGCGATCGCGGTGGTCATGACGGTGCTGATCCTGGCCGTGACCGTCTACTACCTGCGCATCATGATCCGCCAGGGGGAGACCCGATGACCGCCACCGCTCCGGCCGCCGCCGCGCCCCGCGCGGCCCGCCCCCGCCGCGCGCGCCGGTTCCGCCCGGCCCGCGCGCTGCGCCGGACCCTGATGTACGCGGCCGGCACCGCTGTCTTCCTGTTCTCGGTCTTCCCCGTGTACTGGATGGTGGTGACCGCGTTCAAGCCGGTGGGCGAGATCTTCTCCACCGAGCCGCGGCTGCTGCCCGACGCGCCGACGCTGGCGCACTTCGACCGCGTGGTCAACGGCGAGCTGATCCCCGGGGTGGACTTCTGGAGCTTCCTCGGCAACAGCCTCCTGGTCACCCTGGGCGCGGTCACCATGGGCGCCCTGCTGTCGCTGCTGGCCGCGGTCGCCGTCGCCCGCTTCCGCTTCCGGATGCGCACGGCCTTCATCCTGCTGCTGATGGTCATCCAGATGGTGCCGATGGAGGCGATGATCATCTCCATCTTCATCAACTTCCAGCGGCTCCAAGAGGCCGGCGGCGTGCAGATGCTGGGCAACCTCACCGGCATCCTGATCGTCTACACGGCGGTGTCACTGCCGTTCACCATCATGATGCTGCGCGGCTTCGTCGCCGCCGTGCCGAGGGAGCTGGAGGAGGCCGCCGCCATCGACGGAGCGGGGAGCTGGACGATCTTCTGGCGCATCCTCATGCCGCTGGTCGCCCCCGGCCTGGTGGCGTCGAGCATCTTCGCGTTCATCACCGCGTGGAACGAGTTCATCGTCGCCCTCACGTTCCTGGGCCGCAGCACCGACTCCTACACCCTGCCGCTCACGCTGTCGTACTACTTCGGCCGGTTCGGCACGGAGTGGGGGTCGATCATGGCCGCCTCGACCCTCCTCACCATCCCCGTGATGGTGTTCTTCCTCTTCGTCCAGCGCCGCATGGTGTCCGGCCTCACCATGGGCGCCGTCAAAGGCTGACCGCCGGTCCGCCCCCGCCCCGCGCCTGCGCGCCGCCCGGCGCACCCCGTCATGAAACGGAGCCTTAGATGCCCGCGGATCCATCCCTGGATCGCCTCGCCAACGCCACCCTGCTGGTGCCGTTCGAGTCCTATGAGGCGCCCCCCTGGCTGCTGGACGGCCTGGCCGACGGCATCGCCGGGGTCTGCCTGTTCCACAACAACATCCGCGGGCCCGAGCAGGTCGCGGCGCTCAACGCGGTCCTCGCCGGTGCCGCCGAGAGTCCGCTCGTCTCCCTCGACGAAGAGGGCGGCGACGTGACCCGCATCGGGCAGAGGGCGGGCAGCGACTACCCGGGCAACGCCGCGCTCGGCGCCGTGGACGACCCCGTCCTCACGCGCGCGGTGCACGCGGCGCTCGGCGCCGAGCTGCGCTCCCTGGGCATCACCCTGAACCTCGCGCCCACGGTGGACGTCAACACCGCCGCCGACAACCCCACGATCGGCACCCGCTCGTTCGGCTCCGACGCCGCCCTGGTGGCGCGCCACGCCGCCGCCGCGGTCGCCGGCCTCCAGGACGCGGGGGTCGCGGCCTGCGCCAAGCACTTCCCCGGGCACGGCGCCACCCGCCAGGACTCCCACACCGAGCTGCCCACCGTCGACGCGGACGCCGACCTGCTGCACCGGCGCGAGCTGCTGCCCTTCCGGGAGGCCGTCGGCGCCGGTGTGCGCACCATCCTCACCGCCCACATCCGGCTGCCCGCCTACGGGCTGGACGGTCCCGCCACCCTGTCCCCGCGCGTCCTCACCGGCCTGCTGCGCGAGGAGATGGGCTTCACCGGTGTCGTGATCAGCGACGCCCTGGACATGACCGGCGTCAGCGGGGACATCGGGATGCCCGAGGCCGCGGTCCGCGCCCTCGCCGCTGGCTGCGACCTGCTGTGCCTGGGCCGCTTCACCTATGCCGACGACGTCGCCGCCGTGCGCGCCGCCATCGTCGCGGCGGTCCGGGAGGGCCGCCTCGACGGCGCGCGCCTGGAGGAGGCCGCGACCCGCCTCGGCGAACTGCGCTCCTGGACGTCGGGGCGGCCGGTGCCGCCCCGGGCCGACGCCATCGGGCTCGACGTCGCCCGGCGCGCGGTGCGGGTGACCGGCGAGCTTCCGCCGCTGCGCGACCCGGTCGTCACCGAGATCGACGCGCCGCCCGGCATCGCGGTTGGCGACGTCCCCTGGGGGCTGGCCCCGTGGTTCCCCGGGACCGAGCGCGTGGACCCCGCCACGGCCCGCCCGAGCGACGTGCTCGCCCGCGCCTCGGGCCGCGACCTGGTCCTCGTGGTGCGTGACGCCCACCGGTTCCCGGCCGCCCGGGAGTTCGTCACCGCGGTCTGCACCGCCCGGCCGGACACCGTGGTGGTGGAGATGGGGCTGCCGGAGTGGCGTCCGGAGTGCCGCGCCCACGTCAGCACCTACGGCGCGGCCCGCGTCAACGGGCAGAGCGCGGCCGAGCTCTTGGGGGGCATCGGCGCGACGTCGGTACGCTGAGGTCGTCAGGTCCGGCGCGCCGCGCCTTCGGGTACGGCGCGCCGGACGACCGTCTTCGCCGGTAGGAGAAGTCCGATGCACCCCGCCACCACCGCCGCGGCGCCACACCGCCGCCCCATTGACCCGATCTCCCCTCGATTCACGGCATAATCGCAGCATGCGCCTTTCTGCCCGGGTCGACTACGCGTTGCGCGCCGCGGCCGAACTCGCAGCCGCCAGTGGCGGCCCGGTTACGGCCGAACAGCTCGCGCGCGCCCAGGCGATACCCGGAAAATTCCTGGAGAACATCCTGACCCAGCTCCGCCGCGCCGGCCTGGTCCGCAGCCAGCGGGGGCCCGTCGGCGGATACTGGCTGGCCCGCCCCGCCTCGGAGATATCCCTGGCCGACATCATCCGCGCGGTCGACGGCCCTCTCGCCAACGTGCGCGGGGAACGCCCGGAGCACGTCGACTACGACGGCGCCGCCCGCAGCCTCCAGCAGGTGTGGATCGCGCTGCGCGCCAGCGAGCGCTCCATCCTGGAGAGCGTGAGCCTGGAACACGTGTCCACGAGCAAGCTCCCCGACACCGTGCGCATCCTGGCCGAGGACCCCGACGCCTGGGCCAGCTGACACAACGGCCCGGCCGACCGGGACGACGACGCCGGAGGCGGTCCGCTGGGACCGCCTCCGGCGCTGTGGTGCTCAAACCCTGCTCAGCGCATGGCCTCGAACATCCAGTGCTGCTGCTCCAGGTCCTCGGCCGCCGCGATCAGCCGGTCCTGGGTCACGGGGTCGGGGTCGGCGGTGGCGTCGATGCGCTTGCGGAAACGCTTGACCACCGTGTTCAGGGCGTCGGTGATCAGCGCGATGGCCTTGTCGTCCTGGACGTAGCCCGCGTCGGGCTGGGAGATCCTGGTATCGGCGGCGACCGTGGCCGAGCGCCCGTCGGGGTTCACCCCGATGGCCACCGCACGTTCGGCGAGGGTGTCGGTGTGGTCGCGGGCCACCTCGACCACCTCGTCGAGTTGGAGGTGGACCGAGCGGAAGGTGCGGCCCACCACGTTCCAATGCGCCTGTTTGGCGACCAGGCTCAGGTCGATCAGGTCGACCACCGCTCCCTGGAGGGCATCGCCCGTGGTCTTGCGGGCGGCGTCGCTCAGCGGTCCGTGAATCTTCGCCATTGTGCTTCATCCCCCGAATCGACGGTTCGTGCCTGTGTTAGCGGCTCAGCCGTCGGGCCGCCTCAGGCGCCGTCCTCCCGCGTCGCCGGGCGCTCCCTTGTCTCCCGGTCGCACCCGCCTCCTCGGTCCGGCGGCTCCGCGGCCCTCCGGCACGCATCTTGCCTCAGGGTGCCGACTGCCCGAGGGAGCGCCCGGGGAAACGTCGCCCGAACGGCGCACCGGGGCCCGCACGGAAAAAGCGACGCCGGCCGCGGGGAGGCGGCCGGCGTCGTCACCGTGTGCACGCCGTGCCGGGCACGGCATCGGGGTCGGATGTGCGGGGAGGGTGTCGTGGTGGTGCGGTGGCTCAGACACCCACCATGTCGACGACATCGGGAACGCGGTCGGGAACCGCGTCGATGCCGAGGCGGTCGGGGACGGACTCGGTCTGCACCGAGCCGCTGAGAAGTGCGGCTTCCTGGAGTTCGGCGAGCGCCAACTGGTCGGCGACCTCGCGCAGAACCTGGGACAGCGGGACGCCCAGGGCGCCGCAGATCGAGGAGAGCAGTTCCGAGGACGCTTCCTTCTGTCCCCGTTCGACCTCCGACAGATATCCCAGGGAGACCCGGGCATCGGCCGACACCTCGCGGAGGGTGCGGCCCTGTCGCTGCCGTAGCCGCCGTAGTACGTCACCAAGTAGGTGACGAAGCAGGACCATCATTCGCGCTCCCTCCCACCGGTAGCGACCATCATAAAAAACACCGTACCTGCCCGACGCCAGATCGTCGCACCTCATGGCTTTCTGTTCGCTGGAGGGATAACACGATCTTGGTGACGGTTTGTTCCCAGTACGGGGCGCTTCGAACGGTCCGGAGGGCCTTATTTGTGCGTGGTGCGCGCCACTTCCGCAATGAGGAGATGAAGTGCCTGTTCAACCGTTTGCTCCCGGATGGCCGCCCGGTCGCCGGTGAGGCGGAGCCGTTCGACCCTGGCGCCGCCGCCCGGCCCGGCGACGGCGCAGAACACCGTCCCGACCTCCCGGCCGTCCTGCGGTTCGGGGCCGGCGACCCCGGTCACGGCGAGTCCGAAGGCGGCGCCGAGCGCGTCGCGCGCCCCCTCCGCCATGGCCAGGGCGACGTCGGGGTGCACGGCCCCGTGGCGGGCCAGCAGCTCACCGGGGACCCCCAGCAGGGCCGACTTGAGATCGCTGGCGTAGGCGACGATCCCGCCGCGGTAGGTGGCCGACGCCCCCGGAACCGCGGTGAGGGCGGCGCCGATCAGCCCGCCGGTCAGGGACTCGGCGGTCGCGGCGGTGGCACCGGCCGCCGACAGCGCGCGGTGGGCCCGGGACGCGGCCGTGCTCACGCGCCGGACGCGCCCGGGGCGCCGGCCCGCGCCGAGCGGCGCAGCCGCAGCGCCTGGACGACGTAGTCGCCGCCGGTCCACAGGGTGACGGCGAGCGCGACCGCCATGAGCACGTGCGCGACGATGTGCAGCGGCTCGGGCAGCGGGAACAGGTAGACGCTGATCGCCACGACCTGGAGCACGGTCTTGAGCTTGCCGCCCCTGCTGGCCGGGATGACCCCGTACTTGATCACCGCGAAGCGCACCCCGGTGATGCCCCATTCGCGCACGAGGATGGCGATGGTGACCCACCACCACAGCTCGCCGAGGAGGGACAGCACGACCAGGGCCGCCCCGGTCAGCGCCTTGTCGGCGATGGGGTCGGCGATCTTGCCGAAGTCGGTCACGAGGTTGCGGCGGCGCGCGAGCTCGCCGTCGACCCGGTCGGTGATGGCCGCGATCACGAAGACCGCGAAGGCCGCGAACCGCCAGGCCGGGTGCTCCAGGAACATGAACACCACGAACAGCGGCACCATGACCAGCCGGCTCATGGTGAGGATGTTGGCGATGTTCCACACCGGGACGGGCCCGGGGGCGGGGGCCGGCGCCGGGGCGGGGCCGCTCATCGCGGACCCGGCAGGCCGGAGGCGGTCTCGGCGACAAGGTCGGCGCCCAGCGCCTCGGTCACCGTGGCGGTGACGAGGTCGCCTACGCGCAGGCCGTCGCCGTGCACGACCGTGCTGCCGTCGACTTCGGGCGCCTGGTGGGCGGCGCGGCCTTCGAAGGCGCCGTCGCCGAGTTCGGCTTCGATGAGGACCTCGACGGTGGAGCCGATGCGCTCCTCCGAGCGTTGGGCCATGAGTTCCTCCGCTAGCCGGTTGAGCCGGTCGGCCCGCTCGGCGATGATCTCGTCCGGCAGCTTGGCGTCGTGGCCGGCGGCCTCGGTCCCGTCCTCGTCGGAGTAGCCGAACACGCCGATGGCGTCGAGCCGCGCCTCCTCCAGGAAGGAGACGAGCTCGCCGAACTCCTCCTCGGTCTCGCCCGGGAAGCCGACGATGAAGTTGGAGCGCGCCCCGGCGTCGGGGGCGTTCTTGCGGGCGGCCTCCAGCAGCTCCAGGAAGCGCGTCCGGTCGCCGAAGCGCCGCATGCGCCTCAGGAGCGGCCCGCTGGCGTGCTGGAAGGAGAGGTCGAAGTAGGGGACGACCCCCGGTGTCCCGGTGAGGACGTCGATGAGGCCGGGGCGGACCTCGGCCGGCTGGAGGTAGCTGACCCGCACGCGTTCGATGCCCTCGACCGCGGCCAGGCGCGGCAGCAGGGATTCCAGCGCCCGGAGGTCGCCGAGGTCCTTGCCGTAGGAGGTGGAGTTCTCGCTCACCAGGAACAGTTCGCGGACGCCGTCGCCGGCCAGCCACTCGGCCTCGCGCACGACGTCGTCGGGGTGCCGGGAGATGTAGGCGCCGCGGAAGGCCGGGATGGCGCAGAAGGTACAGCGGCGGTCGCAGCCGGAGGCGATCTTGAGGTTGGCCACCGGGCCGCCGGCCAGCCGGCGCCGGGGAACGCGCGGGCCCGAGGCCGGGGCGACGCCGTCGGGGAGCGGGGCGGCCTCGGCGTGCCCCGGCACGTGGGCGCTCCGGCCCGCCTGGCGCTCGGTCGGCGAGATCGGCAGCAGGGTGCGGCGGTCGCGGGGGTCGTGCGGCACGAGGGACTTGCCGGCCATGACGTCGTCGAGGCGCTCGGAGATGTGGGCGTAGTCGTCGAACCCGATGACCTGGGCCTCGGGCAGGGCGGCGGCCAGCTCGGAGCCGTAGCGCTCGGCCATGCAGCCGGCCGCGACCACCTTGGTGCCGTCGTCGGCGGAGTTCAGCAGCGCCTCGATGGAGTCCTGTTTGGCCGCCTCGATGAAGCCGCAGGTGTTGACCACGACGACATCGGCCTGCTCACCGCTGTCGGTGTCGACGAGGTCCCAGCCGCCGGCGGCCAGGCGCCCGGCGAGTTCTTCGGAGTCGACCTCGTTCCGCGCGCAGCCGAGGGTGAGGAGCGAGACAGTACGGCGCGATGACATGGCTTCCAAGATTACGGGAGTACGGGGGCGTGGCACACCGCCACACCTATCCAGGGTAGATCCTTCGCCCATGGACTTCGGCCCGATGCCCCCGCGCGGCCGGTGCGGCCCGTGCGACCGGCGCGTCCGCGGCACGCGCCGCGGCCTCCGGGCCGCGGACGCGCCGAGACGGCCGTACCGCGCCGGAGGCCGCCGCGGTGCCCGTGGCCCGCGTGGCCCGGGGTCACCGGGCCGGGCGCGCGCCCTCGCCGTGGCCGGAGGCCGGCTCGGCGGCCTCCTCGGGTCCGGGGTCGACGGGGCCGCTCTGCTCGGCCTGCCGCGGCTGCGCGCCGCCGACCGTCGCGGCGCTCAGGGCGCCGTCGGCCGACCACATCTGGAAGACCGTCGCGATCCCGACCGCCATGATGGCCCCGGCGGTGAGCAGCGGCCAGGGCCGGCGGGCGGCCTCGGCCAGGGTTCCGGCGAGCGCCGTCGCCTGCCCGCCCGCGACGTCGGGGCGCGGCTCGGGGACGGGGGCGGTGCGGGGGCGCGGCACGCGCACGGGTTCGACCGGTGCCCGCACCTCCTCCGCGACCTCCTGCGCGTGGGCGGTCTCGGCCTCCGGCTCGGCATCGGCGGGGTCCTCCCCGCGGCGCGGCCACGGCCACGGCCACCGCAGCCGCTCCCACAGGGTGACGGCGACGTAGCGCCGCGGGGCGCCGGGACGGGTGACCGGGTCGGTGAGCAGCGGCTCGGGACGGGCCTCGATGTACTCCCGGTCGAACAGCTTGAGCAGCGGCACCGGGTCGGTGCCGAGGTCGCGGCAGATGGCGCGGATATGGCCGCGGACGTAGAAGGCGCCCCCGCACTCGTCGAACCGGTCCTCCTCCATGGCCGCGAGGATGGCCTCGCGGATACGGGTCCGCTCGCTCAGTTGGACGAGCGTGTGGCCGGCCTCTTCGCGGACAGCGGCCAGCCTGGCGCCGATCGTCATCATGCCGCTCCCTTCGGAAGCTGTGGAGTGCGTGTGCGGGCGCGCCCCGATCCGCACGCGGTACAGGTCGGGACCGGGTTCCGGGGCCCCGGGCACCCCGCGCGGATCCGGTGGGTCCACCCCTACCTACTGTGCGGGCCGGGCCCCGCCCAGGTCGCTCGACCACGGCCAATGAACCGGTTAAAAATCGGTCAACCCCGACGTACCTCTGGAACCCCCCGATCCACCCAGGAATGGGATGAGGGGCGCACCGCGCGCGTTTTGCGCTATTTCCCGGCCTGAAAAGGCGCGGGGACCGGCGGACACCGCCCGCTGCCCCCGCGCCCGTCTCCGCGGCTCTCAGCCGCGTCCAGCGGCTCTCAGCCGCCCCCGCGCAACTCCGCGAGCACGCCCGGCAGGTCGTCGGGCGTCACGAGCACGTCGCGCGCCTTCGAGCCCTCACTGGGTCCCACGACATCGCGGCTCTCCATGAGGTCCATGAGCCGGCCGGCCTTGGCGAACCCGACGCGCAGCTTGCGCTGGAGCATCGACGTGGACCCGAACTGGGTGGTGACGACCAGCTCGATCGCCTGCATCAGCAGATCGAGGTCGTCGCCCACCTCCTCGTCGATCTCCTTCTTCTTCGCCTCGGCGGTGCCGACGTCGTCGCGGTAGCTGGGCTCGGCCTGCTTCTTGCAGTGCTCGACGATCGCCCGGATCTCCTTCTCAGTGACCCACGCGTTCTGCAACCGGATCGGCTTGCCCGCGCCCATCGGCAGGAAGAGGGCGTCGCCCTTGCCGACCAGCTTCTCGGCGCCGGGCTGGTCCAGGATGACCCTGCTGTCGGAAAGGCTGGAGGTGGCGAACGCCAGCCGCGAGGGCACGTTCGCCTTGATGAGCCCGGTGACGACGTCCACGCTCGGGCGCTGGGTGGCCAGGACCAGGTGGATGCCGGCGGCCCGCGCGAGCTGTGTGATGCGCACGATGGCGTCCTCGACGTCGCGCGGTGCGACCATCATCAGGTCGGCCAGCTCGTCGACGATCACCAGCAGGTAGGGGTAGGGCTCGTACTCGCGCTCGCTTCCGGGAGGGGCCGTGAGCTCTCCGGCGCGCACCGCCGCGTTGAAGTCGTCGACGTGCCGGTAGCCCGATGCCGCGAGGTCGTCATAGCGGCGGTCCATCTCCCCCACCACCCACTGGAGGGCGTCGGCCGCCTTCTTCGGGCTGGTGATGATCGGCGTGATCAGGTGCGGGATGCCCTCGTACATGGTCAGCTCGACCCGCTTGGGGTCGATCAGGATCAGCCGGACCTCGTCGGGGGTGGCCCGCATCATGATCGACGTGATGAACCCGTTGATACAGGTCGACTTGCCCGCGCCGGTGGCGCCGGCGACCAGGACATGGGGCATCTTGGCCAGGTTGGCCACGACGTTGCTGCCCTCGATGTCCTTGCCCAGGCCCACCAGCATCGGGTGGTCGTCGGAGGTCGCCGGGGTCGACCGCATGACGTCGCCGAGGCTGACGATGTCCTTGTCGGTGTTGGGGATCTCCACCCCGATGGCGGACTTGCCGGGGATCGGCGACTGGATGCGCACGTCGGCGCTCTTCACCGACAGCGCGATGTTCTTGCTGAGCGCGGTGACCTTCTCGACCTTGACCGCGGGCCCGAGCTCGATCTCGTAGCGGGTGACCGTGGGGCCCCGGGTGAACCCGGTGACGTCGGCGTCGATGTTGAACTGGTCGAGCACCCCGGTGAGGGCGGCGACCACCGTGTCGTTGGCCTTGGTGCCCGGTTTCGGCGGGCTCCCCGGCTTCAGCATGGGCGGCGGCGGGAGTTCGTAGTCGCCGTCCACCATCCGCGAGGGGATCGACAGCTGCTCGACCGTCTGCGGCGGGGCGGTCGGCTCGGGAACCGGTTTCGGGGCCGGTGCGGGCTTGGCCTCAGCGGGCACCACGACCGGGGTGTCATAAGGGCGCTCGTTGGCGCCGGCCACCGTGTCGGCTTCGGCGGGCTCGTCGGGGGCCGGGCGCGGCGCGCGCTTGCGCCTCGGCTTCTTGGGCTTGGCGGCGTCGTCCTCGGGGCCGAGGATGCCCATCCCGGCGCTGGGCCCGCCGTCGCGGTCCATCATCGGCCCGGCCAGCCGGCGCAGCCGCTCGGGGATGCGGTGGATCGGCGTGGCCGTGACGACCAGCAGGCCGAAGACGAGGAGCATGCACAGCAGCACGCCGGTGACCCACGGCGTGATGAGCATGCTGAGGGGCCCGGAGGCGGCGAAGCCGATCAGGCCGCCGGCGCGCTGGATGGGCTCCTGGCCGTCGGAGGGCCACGGGATCCCGTGCCCGATGTGGATGAGCCCGAGCAGGCCGATCAGCATCGCCGAGGATCCGATGAAGAGCCGGCCCACGTCGGTCTCGCCGGTGCCGGGCGTGCGCATCAGCCGCCAGGAGAACGGCAGGACCAGCAGCGGCAGGACCGGCGAGAACGTGCCGAACGCGCCGACGACCACCGTGCGGGTCGCGTCGGGCAGGGGGCCTTCGGTCTCCCACCACACGGCCGCGGCGATGAGCAGCCCCAGCGCCAGCAGCACCAGGCCCAGGCCGTCGCGGCGCAGATCGGGGTCGAGGTCGCGGGCGCTGCGCCCGGCGGCGCGGACGATTCCGCCCACGGTGTGCGCGAGCAGCCGCCACAGCAGCAGGAGCCCGCGGCCGAGCCACACCAGGAGCAGCGCGATGGGGCCCTCGGGGGCGGCGGGCTTCTTGGTCGGGGGTTTGCGCGCGGCGGAGGCACCCGTGGGACGGCGGGCCGGCGCCTTCTTCGCGGCGCCCTTCCCGGAACCGCCCCGAGACGCTCCGCCACCGGTCTGCCTGGGGGTTTTGGGCGCACGGGTGGCCATGATGGGCACCCTACTAGCACCGCCGCGCCCACCCGGGTATTGGCCGCGGCGTGTCACGCGACGCCGCGGCCGGGCCGCCCCACAGGCTGAGCGGGAAACCGCCGCCTTGAAGGCTTCCCTCAGGCTGAGCGGGAAACTAGATCTCGACGATCACCGGGACGATCATCGGGCGGCGGCGGTAGGTCTCGTTGACCCAGCGGCCGATTCCGCGGCGCACGAGCTGGCGCAGCTGGGCCGGGTCGTTGATGCCGTCGGCGGCGGCCCGCTCCAGCGAATCCTGGATCTTGGGGATGACGGCGTCGTAGGCGTCGACGTCGATTCCGGCGCCCCGGGTGTGGATCTCGGGCTCGCCGACGATCTTGCCGGAGGTGGAGTCGACCGCGATGATGACGGAGATGAACCCCTCTTCACCGAGGATGCGCCGGTCCTTGAGCGCCGATTCCGTGACATCGCCCACCGATGCGCCGTCGACGTAGACGTAGCCGGCGTCCACGGCCCCGGTGATGCGCGCCCGCCCCTTGTGGAGGTCGATCACCACGCCGTCCTCGGCGATGCAGATGCGGTCCTCGTCGAGCCCGGCGAGCTTGGCCAGCCCGGCGTGGGCGCGCATGTGCCGCCACTCGCCGTGCACGGGCATGAAGTTGCGCGGCCGGACCATGTTGTGCACGTACAGCAGCTCGCCGGCCGAGGCGTGGCCGGAGACGTGCACCAGGGCGTTGCCCTTGTGCACGACCTTGGCGCCCCAGCGGGTGAGCCCGTTGATCACCCGGTTGACGGAGTTCTCGTTGCCCGGGATGAGCGAGGACGCGAGGAGCACGGTGTCGCCGGCCTCGATGCGGATCTGGTGGTCGCGGTTGGCCATGCGGGTGAGCGCCGACATGGGCTCGCCCTGCGATCCGGTGGAGACCAGGACGGCCTCCTCGGGCCGCAGGTCGTCGAGTTGCTTGACGTCGACCAGGAGGTCGCCGGGGACGGACAGGTAGCCCAGGTCGCGCGCGATGTTCATATTGCGCACCATGGAGCGCCCGACGAAGGCGACCTTGCGGCCGTGCGCCTTGGCGGAGTCGAGGACCTGCTGCACGCGGTGGATGTGCGAGGCGAAGCAGGCGACGATGATCCGCTGGTCGGCCTGGTCGAAGACCTTGTCGATGACCGGGGCGATGTCGCGCTCGCTGGTGACGAAGCCCGGCACCTCGGCGTTGGTGGAGTCGGCCAGCAGCAGGTCGACGCCCTCGTCGCCGAGCCGGGCGAACCCGGCGAGGTCGGTGAGGCGGCCGTCCAGCGGGAGCTGGTCCATCTTGAAGTCGCCCGTGTGCAGCAGCGTGCCGGCCGGGGTGCGGATGGCGATGGCCAGGGCGTCGGGGATGGAGTGGTTGACCGAGAGGAACTCCAGGTCGAAGTCGCCGAAGGAGCGGCGGTCGCCCTCTTCGACCTGCACGGTGACCGGCTTGATGCGGTGCTCGCCCAGCTTGGCCGTCAGCAGCGCGAGGGTGAGCCGGGATCCCACGAGGGGGATGTCGGCACGCTCGCGCAGCAGGAACGGCACGGCGCCGATGTGGTCCTCGTGGCCGTGGGTGAGGACCAGGGCCTCGACGTCGTCGAGCCGGTCCCGGATGTAGTCGAAGTCGGGCAGGATCAGATCGATTCCGGGCTGCTCCTCCTCAGGGAACAGCACCCCGCAGTCGACGATGAGCAGCCGCCCGCCGTACTCGAAAACCGTCATGTTGCGGCCGATCTCGCCGAGGCCGCCGAGGGCGACGACCCTCAGCGTGTCCTTGCCGAGCGGCGGCGGCGCCCCGAGTTCGGGGTGCGGGTGACTCATGCGGATCCTTCCGTCAGCCGTTCGACTCCCACCACGCTGGCCGGGACCGCCTGGTGCGGCGCCAGGCCGATGGGGCCCTTGACACCAGCGGCGGCGAGATCCTCGCGCAGCAGTGCTTGGAGTTCGGGTGAAGCGTCGGCGAGGGGGGTCCGCACCGGACCGCCGGGCAGGCCGAACATGTTGAGCACGGCCTTGCTCGTGATGACGCCCTGGGTGCGGAAGATGCCGGTGTAGACGGGGGTCAGGCGCCGGTGGATGGCCAGGGCGCGGCTGACGTCGCCGGCCTGGTAGGCGTCGATCATGTCGTGGAGGTCGGCGCCGACGATGTGGCCGACGACGCTGACGAACCCGGCCGCGCCGATGGACAGCAGCGGCAGGTTGAGCATGTCGGAGCCGCAGTAGTAGGCCAGGCCGGTGCGCTCCATGACCCAGGAGCTGGCGCCGATGTCGTCCTTGGCGTCCTTGTTCGCGACGATGCGGGGGTGCTCGGCGAGCCGGACCAGGGTCTCCGAGGCGATGGGGGTGCCGGTGCGGCCGGGGATGTCGTAGAGCATCATCGGCAGGCCGGTGGTGTCGGCGATGGCCGTGAAGTGCCGCAGCAGCCCCTCCTGGGGCGGCTTGTTGTAGTACGGGGTGACCGTCAGCAGGCCGTGCGCGCCGGCCTTCTCGGCCGAGCTGGCGAGGTGCATGCTGTGCCGGGTGTCGTTGGTGCCGACCCCCGCGATGACGGTGGCGCGGTCGCCGACGGACTCCAGGACGGCGCGCAGCAGCCGGTCCTTCTCGTCGTCGCTCGTGGTGGGGGACTCGCCGGTGGTACCGCTGACGACGAGGCCGTCGTTCCGCTGTTCGTCGACCAGATAGGCGGCGAGGCGGGCCGCTCCGTCGTAGTCGACGTCCCCGTTGTCCCGCATGGGTGTGACCATCGCGGTCAACATCTGGCCGAAGGGCGCGCTCGGCGTAGTGCTGCCTGACATAGGGAAAACGTACCGCGCCGGGACCCCACCTGCGGCCAAGCGACCCCGATGAAGCGGATTTTCCGGACGTAACTTCCCGTTCCACCCTCCTCGGCGTGTCCCGGAACCGCCGGAGAGAGGCGCGCGCGGGAGGGGTGCCCCCGCCCGCGCGCCGGTCGGACCCCATGGTGATGCAGATCACGGCGAACGGTCACGGTGGGGTGCCGCCCGCGGTCCGGCGCCGCGGGGGTCAGTCGTCGTTGTCGGGGAGGAAGAGGCTCAGCACCCAGCTGATGACGGCGATCACGATGGCGCCCCAGAACGCCGGCCAGAAGCCGTGGATGAAGAAGGGCAGGCCGAGCACGCCCGCCAGCCATGCCGTGAGCATGAGCAGAAGAGCGTTGACGACCAGCGCGATCAGACCGAGTGTGAGGGCGTAGAAGGCACAGCCGACGGTTTTGACCACCGGCTTGATCACGGCGTTGACGATGCCGAAGATCACGCCGAGGGCGAGGTAGACGACGATCGCCTGGGAGGTCGAGGTGGTCGTGACGTCCAGGCCGTCGATCAGGTACACCGCCGCCGCGAGCGCGACCGCGTTCACGATGATTCTGATGATGATGCTCACGCGTCGATGCTCCCACGGACCGCCGTGCGGGCGAACCCGCCGGGCCCGTGTTCGGGGGTTCGGTCAGGGATGCCCCCGACGTGCCGGTCAGGGTGGGCCGCGTCGAGCCGATAGGGTCCGGACCCGTGTCGACACAGCGCTTTGTCAGGTCAGCCCGCCACGAGGACATCGATGCCGTCGTGGACATCCAGGTCGCGGCGTGGGAATCGATGTACGGCGGGCTGCTGCCCGATGCCGTGCGCGCCGAACTCGCCGGCGCGGAGGCCCGGTCCCGGTTCGCCGCCCAGTGGGGAGCGGCCGTGGCGGCGCCGCCCTCACCGAAGCACCGGCTCCTGGTGGCCACCGACGCGGACCGGGTCGCGGGGTTCGCCGCGATCGCCCCGGCCCAGGACCCTGACAGCGGGCCGGGCGACGCTGAGGTCATCGCCCTGCACGTCGACCCCGCCCAGGTACGGCGCGGGCACGGCAGCCGGCTGCTCAACGCGTCGGTCGACCACCTCGTCGACGACGGCTTCTCGGCCGCGCACCTGTGGGTGCTGGAGGCGGCCAACCCGCTGCGGGCCTTCGCCGAGTCGGCGGGCTGGCGCGCGGACGGCGCGCGGCGCGAGCTCGACCTCGGCTCCCCGCTGCCGATGGCCCGGCTGCACGCGGCCATCGGTGGAACCGCCTGAAACCCGCGGCGCTACCGTTGGGGCACGGGGCACGCCGCCCCTCAGCCGACCGGACAAGGACCGACGCGTGGCCACGCTCAGCCAGTGGGTCGCGGGGGCACGCCCGCGCACTCTGCCCAATTCCATCGTCCCCGTCGCCGTGGGCACCGGGGTGGCCGTCGGCGCCGGCGGCGCGGTGTGGTGGAAGGCGCTGCTGGCGATGGGCGTCGCCATGGCGCTCCAGGTGGGCGTCAACTATGCCAACGACTACAGCGACGGCGTCCGGGGCACCGACACCGAGGAGCGCACCGGCCCGCTGCGGCTGACCGCGACCCGCACCGCCCCGGCGCGCCAGGTCCTGGCGGCGGCCTGGACCTGCTTCGCGGCGGCCGCGGTACTCGGGCTGGGGCTGGTGGCGACCACGTCGTGGTGGCTGCTGCTCATCGGGGCCGCCTCGATCGTGGCCGCGTGGTTCTACACCGGGGGCCGGACCCCCTACGGCTACCGGGCGCTGGGCGAGGTGTCGGTGTTCGTGTTCTTCGGCGTCGTGGCCGTGGCCGGGACGGTGTTCGTCCAGCTCGGATCGGTGCCGTGGCAGGGCTGGACGGCGGCCGTTCCGATCGGTCTGCTGTCGTGCTCGGTGCTGGTGATCAACAACCTGCGCGACATCCCCACCGACTCCGAGACCGGCAAGATCACCCTGGCGGTGCGGCTGGGCGAGGCCGGGACCAGGCGGCTGTACGCGGGGTGCGTCGCGGCGGCCTTCGTGCTCGCGCTCGCTACGGCGGCCGCGTCGTGGTGGGTCGTGCTGGTGCTCCTCGCCGCGCCCCTGGCGGTGCGCCCGGTGCGGCGGGTGCTGGGCGGGCAGTCCGGCCGCGACCTCGTCCTGGGGCTGGGCGAGACCGGCAAGGCGCAGATGGCCTTCGGCGCGCTGTTCGCGATCGGCCTCGCGCTGGGCTGAGCGGACGGCGTCCGCTCCCGCCCGCGCCGTCCGGCCCCGTCCGCGCCCCGCAGGCCGCGCCCCGCAGGCCGGGCCGTGCGGTCCCCGTCCGCGGGCCGCGCCGAGGCGCACGCGGGACGCGTGGCAGTACTATCGGCGTGTGACATTGTCGTACTAGGTGACAGTGCGTGCAGGGCTTGGTCCGCTGGGGCGGGCCCGGTCGTCCTAGGGAGTGGTTGCAGCGCATGGCAGGCAGGATTCAGTCGATCGAGCGCGCCGCCGCCATCCTCCGCCTGCTGGCCGGCGGCGCCCGGGGCCTGAGCCTGGCGGAGATCTCCCGGACCCTCGAACTGCCCAAGGGCACCGTCCTGGGGATCCTGCGCACCCTCCAGCACGTGGGCTTCGTCGAGCAGGACCAGCCCGCGGGCCACTACCGGCTCGGCGGCGGCGTGCTGCGGCTGGGCACGCGCTACCTCGACGGCAATGAGCTGCGCACCCGGGCCCTGAACTGGGCCGACTCCCTGGCCGGGCGCAGCGGCGAGAGCGTCCGGATCGGGACCCTGCACGAACGGCATGTGCTGGTGGTGCACCACGTCTTCCGGCCCGACGACAGCCGCCAGACCCTGGAGGTCGGCTCGCTGCTGCCGCTGCACGCGACGGCACTGGGCAAGGCGCTGCTGGCCTTCGACCCGCTGGCCCTGCCCGATGAGCCCGAACCGGACGCGCCGGGGCTCCCGGCCTACACCGCGCGCACGCTGACCTCGCGGCCGGCCCTGCTGGCCGAGCTCGACACGGTGCGCGCCAACGGCTGGGCCCCGGAACTGGAGGAACTGGTGGAGGGCGAGGTCGGGATCGCGGCGCCCATCCGCGACCGCAGCGGCACCACCGTAGGCGCGATCGGCCTGTCCGGCGCGGTCGAGCGGCTGTGCGACGACCGGGGCCTGCGCATGGACCAGGTCTCCTATGTGCGCGACGCCGCGCGCTCGATCTCCCGCGAGCTGGGCGCCCACCCCTGGTAGACCGCCGCGCGGGCGTATCCCGCGCGCGGCCGGGAGGACGGCGCTCCCGGCGATTCGGGCGCGCGGCGCCGCCCCGCCCCCTCCCCCGCCCGGTCGGCGGCCGCCTTCGGCGCGGCCCGCACCGGCCTTGACACGCGGCGAGAGCTAGCTCACACTGCTCCTAACATTACGTACTACATTGCCGTACACCATGCGAAATACGCATTTGTGAGCCCGTGTCCGGGACCCGGCCGCACGCCATCCCCACGTCCCTTCCGCCGGAGGCGAGTTATCGGATGACCACGCAGTACATCGCAGCGATCGACCAGGGCACCACGTCCAGCCGCTGCATCGTCTTCGACCACGACGGCCGCATCGTCTCCGTGGGGCAGCGGGAACACCGGCAGATCTTCCCCAAGCCGGGCTGGGTCGAACATGACGCCGCCGAAATCTGGCGCAACGTCGAGCTGGTGGTCGCCGAGGCGCTGGAGAAGGGCTCCCTGACGCCCGACCGGCTCGCCGCCGTCGGCATCACCAACCAGCGCGAGACCACACTGGTGTGGGACCGCGCCACCGGCGAGCCCGTGCACAACGCGATCGTGTGGCAGGACACCCGCACCGACGACCTCATCCACGAGCTGGCCGGCGTGGTCGGCCAGGAGCGGTTCCGCGAGCGCTGCGGCCTCCCCCTCGCGACCTACTTCTCCGGCCCCAAGCTGCGCTGGCTGCTCGACGAGGTCCCGGGCCTGCGCGAGCGCGCGGAGCGCGGCGAGGTGCTGTTCGGCACCATGGACACCTGGCTCATCTGGAAGCTGACGGGCCGCCACGTCACCGACGTCACCAACGCCAGCCGCACCATGCTGATGAACCTGCAGACCCTCGACTGGGACCCG
This sequence comes from Nocardiopsis mangrovi, assembly GCF_042653925.1. Lineage (NCBI taxonomy): Bacteria > Bacillati > Actinomycetota > Actinomycetes > Streptosporangiales > Nocardiopsidaceae > Nocardiopsis > Nocardiopsis mangrovi. Next base: position 192,267 of record NZ_JBHSFQ010000002.1, on the reverse strand, counting down.
TTCATCCTCGACGCCATGGGCATCCCCGCGGGCATCCTGCCGGAGATCACCTCGTCGGCCGAGGTCTACGGCGAGGCGCAGGGGTTCCTGGCCGGCGTCCCGGTGGCCTCGGCGCTCGGCGACCAGCACGCCGCGCTCTTCGGCCAGACCTGCTTCTCCCCCGGCGACGTCAAGGGCACCTACGGCACCGGGACGTTCCTGGTCCTCAACACCGGCACCGAACCCGTGATGTCGTCCAACGGCCTGCTCACCACGCTCGGCTACAAGATCGGCGACCAGCCCGCGGTCTACGCCCTGGAGGGCTCGATCGCCGTCACCGGATCCCTGGTGCAGTGGATCCGCGACAACCTCGGGCTGATCTCCAGCGCAGCCGAGATCGAGACCCTCGCCCGCACCGTCGAGGACAACGGGGGCTGCTACATCGTGCCCGCGTTCTCGGGGCTCTTCGCGCCGCATTGGCGCAGCGACGCGCGCGGGGTCATCACCGGCCTGACCGGCTATGTCACCAAGGGCCACATCGCCCGGGCCGTCCTGGAGGCCAGCGCCTGGCAGACCCGCGAGGTGGTCGACGCGATGCGCCAGGACTCCGGGGTGGAGCTGGCCAGCCTGCGGGTCGACGGCGGCATGACCGCCGACAACCTGCTCATGCAGATCCTCGCCGACGTGCTCGATGTCGAGGTGGTCCGCCCCATGGTCGCCGAGACCACCTGCCTGGGCGCCGCCTACGCCGCCGGGCTCGCGGTGGGCTACTGGCCGGATATCGACAGCCTGCGGGCCAACTGGCACAAGGCCGCCGAGTGGGAGCCCAAGATGGAGCCCGCGGTGCGCGACCGCGAATACCACAACTGGCGGAAGGCGGTGGAGCGCACGCTCGGCTGGGTCGAGCGCCCCGCCTGACGGGGCGATCCGCGGCCGGGAGGTCACCGCCCGCCGGCGCCCGCGGTTTCCGCGCGGCCGGCGGCGTTCGGCCACAGCGCCGTTCCCCGAGTGCACCGTCCCGGCACCACCACCTTCCCCGCCCCCGGGCCGGAAGCGGTTCGCGGTCCGGCCGGCACCGCGCCCCTCCGACCCGTCCGTCCCCTCCGCTGGGTCGCGGGGTGCTCCACCGCACCCCGGATCCAGCCAACACCAGCGTCGTCGCGGGGCGCTCGAGGCGGGATAGAGCCGGGCATCCGGCCCCGTCCCCCTGCCCCCGGCGCACCGCGCGCCCCTCCCGGGACCCCGCGTCCCGGCCCCCCACCCGTCATGGCGGAGGTCCCCATGGAATACCTGGCCGAATTCGTCGGCACCGCGATCCTCATCCTCCTCGGCGGCGGTGTCGTCGCCGGTGTCACCCTCGCGAAGTCCAAAGCCAACAACGGCGGCTGGATCGTCATCACGCTCGGCTGGGGCATGGCCGTCGCGATGGCCGTCTACGTCACCGGCCAGTACAGCGGCGCGCACCTGAACCCCGCGATCACGCTCGCACTGGCGTCGACCGGCGACTTCGAGCTCGCGCTGGTCCCCGGCTACATCGCCGCCCAGATCGCCGGCGCGTTCGCCGGCGCGGTGCTGGTCTACCTCGCCTACCTGCCGCACTGGAAGGAGACCGACGACGCCGCGACCAAGCTCGGCGTCTTCAGCACCATCCCGGCCGTGCGCAACATCCCGGCGAACTTCCTCACCGAGGTCATCGGCACCTTCCTGCTGGTCTTCGGCGTCCTCGGCATCAACGCCAACATGAACCCGATCGGCGAGGGCAGCACCGACCTGGCGGCGCTGTTCGGCACCGGGTTCGCGCCGCTGCTGATCGGCCTGCTGGTGACGGCCATCGGCCTCTCCCTGGGCGGGCCCACCGGCTACGCCATCAACCCCGCCCGCGACCTGGGCCCCCGCCTGGCCCACCTGGTGCTGCCGATCCCCGGGAAGGGCGGCTCCGACTGGTCCTACGCCTGGGTCCCGGTCGTCGCCCCGATCGTGGGCGGCGTCCTCGCCGCCCAGGTGTTCGGCCTCATCGGGTTCGGCGGATAGCGCTCGGGACGGATCTCCGGAGCGGCGGGCGGCCGGTGCGCGGCGCCCGCCGCTCCGCATCCGGGCCGGCCGGCCCGCACGACGGCCGGCTCACGGGCACCGGGGGGCCGCTGTGTTCCCGTACCGCCCCGGCCCCGAAGGGCTCCGCGGCCCCGAGCCCCTCCCGGTGGCCGGTCCGCCTACCGGCCGCCCCACGCGTGCCAGACCGGGTCGAGCACGGTGTCGGCCCGGTAGGTCCGGTCGGCCACCGACCGCCACAGGGCGCCGGGGCCGGCGAGGTCCATCCGGGCCGGGCCGTCCGGGCCTCCGGGGGTCCACCCGAAGGCGGCGACCTGGCCGATGACGCGCGCCGCGCCGACCACCCCGGGGAGCTCGCGCGTCTCGGCCGAGCCGAGGTCGAGGTCCTCGACATAGAGCTCACGGCCGGACAGCCGCACGCCGGTGAGTGAGCGCAGCGCCCCGCCGCGCTCCCCGCTGCGGCCCAGCACCAGGGTCTCGCGCCACAGAAGCCGGGCGCCGGGCGCCATGTCGACGTCGATGCGGCGCAGCACGTCGGCGCCGCCGCCGACGATGAACGACGGCTCGCTCCAGGTCATCCGGGCGCCTTCGGCCAGGCGGACACGCGCCCGCCACGAGGCGCGCCCGCCCCGGGCGTTGTAGGCCAGCGTGCCATTGGGGTCGACCAGCTCCAGCTCCGCGCCGGGGCCGACGTCGACACGCAGTTCAAGGTCGTCGCCGGCGCACAGGGCGGCCCGCACGGCGGCCAGCGCCACGCGCAGGGCGGTGCCGGGGCGGCGCAGCACGCGGGGGCGCAGGAACGTGCCGGTCTCCAGCCGGTGGGGGTGGGTGCGGCCCCCGGTGCGGCGGACGGCCACGACAGCGGGCGTGGCGGCAGTGAGGTCCGCCCGGGGGGAGGCGGCGGGTTCCGCGATCGGCGGGAGACCGCCGGCCGCCGGCGCGGCGGGCGGCCGGTTTCCGCCAGGCGTTCCGCCGGCCCCGCCCGCACCGCCGGGGACGGGACGCGGGTCCGGGGTGTCCGGCCCGGACGGCCGGCGGCCACCGCGCCCCCGCCCCATGCCGGCGGCGGGTTCCATCAGTGCCCGTGGCCGTGGCCGGCGTCGCCCGGTCCGTGGCCGTGCGGGGCCATGGGGCCGGGGTCCTGCGGCACGTGGGTGCCGGCGCGGTGTCCGTCCAGAACGCCGCGGACCCAGTCGCACAGGCGCGCCACCGAGGCGGCGTCGTCGCGCGCCACCGCCAGCACGGGGCGTCCGTCACGGGCCTTCTCCGCGTCGGCGACCATCTGCCCGACGTCCACGCCGACGTAGGGGGCGAGGTCGGCCTTGTTCACCACGAGGACGTCGGCGCGGCCGATCCCCGGGCCGCCCTTGCGGGCGACGTCGCCGCCTCCCGCGACGTCCAGGCAGAAGATCTGCGCGTCGATGAGCGCGGGGCTGAAGGTGGCGGTGAGGTTGTCGCCGCCGCTCTCGACCAGGACGATGTCGAGCGGGGCGAAGTCCGCCTCCAGGTCCTCGACGGCGTCGAGGTTGGCGGTGATGTCGTCGCGGATGGCGGTGTGCGGGCAGGCGCCGGTCTCGACCGCGCGGATGCGGTCGGCGTCCAGGACCCCCGCCGACCGCAGGAAGCGGGCGTCCTCGTCGGTGTAGATGTCGTTGGTGACGACGGCCATGGCGAAGTCGGCGGAGAGCTCCCGGCACAGCGTGGCGATGAGCGAGCTCTTGCCGGTGCCGACCGGGCCGGCCACGCCCAGGCGCAGGGTCCGGCGCGGCGCGGCGGGGGCGGTGTGGCCGGGGGCGGGGGTGTCAGGCAACGAAGAGCCTCCTTGTGGCGTGGGCGTGCTCGCCCGCCCACTGGTCGATGAGCGGTGCCGAGCGTGCGGGGATGTCCGCCGGAACCCGGACCGCGGCCGCCCGCCGTACGGCCTCCTCGATGTCCGGGGCGGAGTCGAGCACCCAGCGGACGGCGGTGAGCGGGTCGCCGGGGTCGAGTTTCAGGGCGGCGGCGGTGACGGTCTGGGCGTCGTCGTAGAGCACGGCGCGCGCGGTGGCCTGCGGGGCCATCCCGAACACCGCGGCCAGGGCGCCCAGGACCACCGGCCGCATGGTGCGCAGCCCCGGTGTGGCGGCGGCCGCGGTGCCCAGGGCGGTGACGGCCGGGTGTGCGGGGGCGATCCGGCGGGCGAGCCGCGCCAGGCCGCGGCCCAGCCCCGCCGAGGCGTCGCGCAGGGCGGGGCTGGGCGTGCGGGCGGCCAGCGCGGCCTGCACGGGCCCGTAGTCGGGTTCGGGCGATCGGGCGCGGCGCAGCGCCAGCACCGCGGCGGCCGCCTCGGTCGACGCGACGGTCCGCAGCCGCGCGCGGATGTAGGCGGGGACCTGTTCGGCGGTCAGCCCGGCGGCCATGGCGCCTTCGAGGGTCGCGGAGTGGGCGTGCCCGCCGGTCGGCAACCGGGCGTCGGCCAGCAGCAGCGCGCCCAGGGCGCCCGTGCCGGGATCGGCACCGGTGCCACCGCCGGTCCCACCGGGCGCGGCGGCGGTGGCCGCCGCAAGGTGCGCCGTTGTCCCGGGCGGGTGCCGGTGCTCGCTTCCTGTGGTGGTCATCGGGGTACCGGGCGGATCAGAACAGGGTGTACCGCTGTGTCAGCGGCAGTTCGGACACGGGGTGGTCGGCCCCGTGCGGGTCGACCTCGCGGCCGTCGATGGTCACCCGGAAGGTCTCGGGGTCGACGGAGATGTCGGGCAGGGTGGTGTTGTTGGGCATGTCGGCCTTTGCCACACCGCGGGTGTCGCGTACCGCGGCAAGGCGGCGGCGCAGCCCCAGCCGGCCGGCCAGGCCGTCGTCGAGCGCCGCCTGCGCGACGAAGCTCACCGACAGGTGGGGCGCGCTCGCCGCGGTGGCGGCCAGGCCGCGGCGCAGCAGCATCGGCTGGGCGGTGGGGATGGCGGCGTTGGGATCGCCCTGCGGTGCGTGGACGACGGCTCCGCCCTTGACCACGGCGGCGGGCCGGATCCCGAAGAACGCGCGGTCCCACAGCACGAGGTCGGCGAGCTTGCCGGGTTCGACCGACCCGACCTCGTGGTCGATGCCGTGCGCGACCGCCGGGCAGATCGTGTACTTGGCGACGTAGCGCCGGGCGCGCTCGTTGTCGGCGGGCAGCGCGGAGTGGACGCCGTGGCGCGCCTTCATGACGTGGGCGACCTGCCAGGTGCGGCAGATGACCTCGCCGATGCGGCCCATGGCCTCGGCGTCGGAGGACGTGATGGACATGGCGCCGATGTCCTGGAGGATGTCCTCGGCCGCCATGGTGGTGTCGCGGATGCGGGAGTCCGCGAACTGCACGTCGGCCTCGACGTCGGGGTTGAGGTGGTGGCAGACCATCAGCATGTCGTGGTGCTCGGCCACCGTGTTGACGGTGAACGGCAGGGTCGGGTTGGTGGACGCCGGCAGCACGTTGGGCTGTCCGGCGAGCACGATGACGTCGGGGGCGTGCCCGCCCCCCGCCCCCTCGGAGTGGAAGACGTGGATGCCGCGCCCGCCGATCGCGGAGATGGTGTCCTGCACGAACCCGGCCTCGTTGAGGCTGTCGGCGTGCAGGGCCACCTGGAGGCCGTAGTCGTGGGCGGCGCGCAGGGCGGCGTCGATGGCGGCCGGCGTCGACCCCCAGTCCTCGTGGACCTTGTACCCGGCGGCGCCGCCGAGCGCCTGTTCGGCGAGCGCGGCGGCGCCCACGGTGTTGCCCTTGCCCAGCAGCAGGAGGTTGACCGGGACGTCGTCGAGGGCGCGGTGGACCATGGCGAGGTTCCAGGGGCCGGGGGTGGCCGTGGTGGCCTTGCTGCCCTCGGCCGGCCCGGTTCCGCCGCCGGCGACGGTGGTGGTGCCGGTGGCCAGCGCCTCGTGCAGGGCGTCGGTGTTGAGGAGGTGCACGTGGGTGTCGACCGCTCCCGCGGTGAGGATGCGGCCCTCGCCCGCCAGGACCTCGGTGGAGGGGCCGATGACCAGCCGGGGGTGCACGCCGTCCTGGATGTCGGGGTTGCCGGCCTTGCCCACCGCGGTGATGCGGCCTTCGCGCACCCCGACGTCGGCCCGCACGATGCCCCAGTGGTCGAGCACCACGACGTTGGTGATGACCAGGTCGAGCGCGCCCTCGGCCCGGGGCAGGGTGGCCTGGAGCATGGATTCGCGGATGGACTTGCCGCCGCCGAAGACGGTTTCGTCGCCGCCCACGCAGTGGTCGTGCTCGACCTCGATCCACAGGTCGGTGTCGCCCAGGCGCAGCTGGTCGCCGGTCGTGGGGCCGTAGAGGGCGGCGTAGTCGGCGCGCGCGATCTCACTCACCGGACACCGCCTCGCGGCGGATCCGGATGCCGGGCACCTCGCGGCGCCCGGCGAGGGCCACCGCGGTCACCCGCTTGACGTCGTTGGGCTGGAAGCGCAGGGAGGTCCCGGCGGGGATGTCCAGCCGGAAGCCGTCGACCAGCGCGCGGTCGGGGGTCTCGCCGGGGTCGTCCTCGGCGAAGAAGACGAGCGCGGCGTTGGTGTCGGCGAGGTGGATGTGCGATCCGATCTGGACGGGGCGGTCGCCGTCGTTGCGGACGATGACGGCGCGCTTCTCGCGGCCGGCGTTCAACTCGACGGTGCCGGGGCGCACGCGCAGCGCGCCGGGCGGTTCGGCCGCAGGGGCGGCCGGGGCGTCGAGGGGGTCGTCGGCGGCGGCGGGCCGGATGGGGTGGCTGAGCGGGATGAGCTTGCGGCCGTCGGGGAAGGTGGCCTCGACCTGGAGGTCGGGGATCATCTCGGGCACTCCGGCCATGACCTGCTCGGCGTGCAGCACGTGCACGCCCTCGGCCATCAGCTGCTCGACGGTGGCGCCCTCGCGGGCGCGCTCCATGGCCCAGCAGGACAGCAGGGCGACGGATTCCGGATGGTTCAGCAGCACACCGCGCTCAAGGCGGTCGCGCGCCACCATCCCGGCCACGCTCAACAGCAGTTTCTCGGTATCGGCCGGAGTCAGGAACACATTTCCCTCCACCACGTGTCGGAGCGGCTGAACGGCTGAGCGCTGTCAGGCCATGCTGGCCGATCACGCCGAAACGCCGTTTCCCGGGAGTTACGACCCGGTTAAAAGGGACGCTTGACGTCGGCTGGGGGTCGGCGGAGGAGACGACCCGGCGCCCGCGGGTCGTGGCCCTCCGTGATCGACGCTGCGAACGTAACACGGCGCCGCGGGCACGCGCCGGGACAATCCACAACCCGTCCCGCACATCGGTCGTGTACCGAGAACGGCGGCGCCCCGCGCAGGATCGCGCGGGGCGCCGCGGCAGTGAAGGCGTGTGCGCCTATCCCAGGCCGAGCAGGGGCTCCAGGCCGATGGTCAGCGGGTCGGGCAGGCCGGCGACCTCGCGCACGCCCAGCAGCACACCGGGCATGAACGACGCGCGGTTCATGGAGTCGTGCCGGATCGTCAGGGTCTCGCCGTGCGTACCGAAGACGATCTCCTGGTGGGCGATCAGGCCGGTGATGCGCAGCGCGTGGACGCGCACGCCGTCGATGTCGGCGCCGCGCGCCCCGGGCACCTCGGCCGTGGTGGCGTCGGGCATCGCCGGCGTGCCCGCGTCGCGCCGGGCCGCGGCCACCAGCTCGGCGGTGCGCGACGCCGTGCCGCTGGGCGCGTCGGCCTTGTTCGGGTGGTGCAGCTCGATGATCTCGGTGGACTCGAAGTAGGGCGCCGCGAGCTTCGCGAAGTGCATCATCAGCACCGCCGCGACGCCGAAGTTCGGCGCGATCAGCACCTTCGCGCCGGGGTGGGCGTCGAGCAGCCCGCGCAGCTCGGCGAGCTTGGCGTCGTCGAACCCGGTGGTGCCGACAACGGCGTGGATCCCCTGCTCGATCAGCCAGCGCAGGTTGTCCATGACGGCGTCGGGGTGGGTGAAGTCGACGACGACGTCGGCGCCGCGCACAGCGTCGCGCTCGTCGGCGGCATCGATTCCCGCGACCAGCTCTGTGTCGTCCGCCCCCTGGACGGCCGCGACGACTTCGGACCCCATGCGCCCGTGGGCGCCGAACACTCCTACCTTGATCACGGGGTTCACCGTACCGGAGGACGCGCGCCGCATCGGCTGCACCCGCCGGACGGCGGGCGCGTGCGTTTCCCTTTCACGCTCACCTCCTCACTCCGCTCCACCGGCCCCGCGAACAGGGGAGTCTCCGGCCAATGGCGGCGCCGCCTCCGCACGCTCGTCGGCTCGCCGTTCCGCGCCCCCACGTCACGAGAGTCAGGCGCGGGCGACCAGGAGCGCGAAGTCGCCGGCCGGGTCGGTCCACCAGTGCTCCAGGGCGAAGCCCGCGCGGTCGAGTTCGCCCGCCACGCCCGCGCGGCGGAACTTCGCCGAGATCTCGGTGCGCACCTCCTCCCCCGCGGCGAAGTCGACCGCCAGGTCCAGGGCGCCCACGCGGACCCGCATAGGGGCCCGGGCGCGCAGCCGCATCTCCATCCATTCGGCGCCGGGGTCCCACACGGCCACGTGGTCGAAGGCGCAGGGGTCGAACCGCGCGTCGAGCTCGCGGTCGACCACGCGCAGGACGTTGCGGTTGAACTCGGCCGTCACCCCGCGGGCGTCGTCGTAGGCGGCGACCAGCCGTGCGGGGTCCTTCACCAGGTCGACGCCGAGCAGCAGCGTCTCTCCGGGCCGCAGGGTGCTGTGCAGGTCGCCGAGGAACGCCGCGCGCGCCGCGGGGACGAGGTTGCCGATCGTGGAGCCGAGCACCGCGACGGTCCGGCGGCCCTCGGCGGGCAGCAGGTGCAGGTGGCGCTCGAAATCGGCGACCACCGCGTGCACCTCCAGCCCGGGGTATTCGGCGGCGATGCGGCCGGCGGACTCGACGAGGAAGTCGCCGCTGACGTCCACCGGCACGAACCGGCGCAGGGTCCCGGCACCGCGCAGGGCGTCGAGCAGCAGCCGGGTCTTCTCCCCCGACCCCGCCCCGAGCTCCACGAGCGTGTCGGCCCCGGTGGCCCGGGCGATCTCCGGTGCGTGCCGGACCAGGATCGCCCGCTCGGCGCGCGTCGGGTAGTACTCCGGCAGCCGGGTGATCTCCTCGAAGAGGACGCTGCCGCGCTCGTCGTAGAACCACTTGGGCGGCAGCGCCTTGGGGTGTCCGGCCAGGCCGTCGGCGACGTCGCGGCGCAGCGCCTTGGCCAGGTCGTCGGGTGTCAGGTGGTGGTCGATGCGGATCACCGGGCCCCCCGCCCTTCGTCGATCGCGGTGATGGCCGTTCCCGTGCGGTCGGCGGTGACCAGGTGGCCGTCGGGTACCCGCTGCCAGGCGGGGTCGTCGTCGAGGGGTTCGGACGCGATCCACACGCCGCCGGGGCGGCGCAGGGTGTAGAAGGTGTCCCCGGAGGCGGTGGCGGCCAGGCGCTCCCCATCGGCGGCGAGCAGGTTGTAGCGGCCGGCCGAGCAGTCCCGCGCCTCGCGGACGACGGCGGCCAGGGCGGACCCCAGCGGCTCGCCCTTGCGCCACAGCCGCATCGCGTGTGCGAAGAGCGGTGCGGAGTCCACGGGGGTGCGGGCGTCGAGCACCCCGGCTGGCAGCGGAGTGGTGAGCCGGTCGGCGAGGGCGCCGTCGTCGGCGACCGCCCCGTTGTGGCTGAACAGCCAGGTGTCGCCGCGGAAGGGCTGGGCGCACGACTCGTCGGCGCCGAACCCCGGTGTCGCGTCGCGCACCGCCGCCACCACGCAGCCCGAGCGGATCACCCGGGCGGCGTCGGCGAAGGAGGAGTCGCCCCAGATGGGCATGGCGCGGCGGTAGCGCAGTGGGGCGGCGTGGCCGGGGTCGTACCAGCCGACCCCGAAACCGTCGGCGTTGACGGTCCCGTGCGCCTGCTCGCGCGGCGCGTAGCTCTGCACGTGCAGTGCGTGCGGCGGCCCGAAGAGCAGGTCGTGCAGCCCCACGGGCGCGCCGAGGTAGGCGAGGTGGCGGCACATCAGGCCGCCTCCGCGTCGCGGGCGAGCCGGAATCCGGTGAAGATCTGGCGGCGGACGGGCAGGTCCCAGTTGCGGAAGGTCCCGCGCACCGCGGTGGGGTGGGTGGCCCAGGAGCCGCCGCGCAGCACCCGGTAGTCGCCGCCGAAGAACACCTCGGAGTACTCCCGGTAGGGGAAGGCGCGGAACCCCGGGTAGCCGGTGAACCCGCTGGAGGTCCATTCCCACACGTCGCCGATCAGCTGCTGCACGCCCGAGGGCGAGGCCCCGGCCGGGTAGGCGCCGACGGGTGCCGGGCGCAGCAGGTGCTGGCCGAGGTTGGCGTGGCGCGACCCCGGCTCCTCGTCGCCCCACGGGAAGCGGAGCGACGTGCCCCTGGCGGGGTCGTATCGGGCCGCCTTCTCCCACTCGGCCTCGGTGGGCAGCCGCCGGCCGGCCCAGCGGGCGTGCGCCTCGGCCTCGTGGAAGCAGACGTGCTGGACGGGCTCGTCGGGCGGCACGGGCTCGACCCGGCCGAAGCGGCGGCGCCACCAGTCGCCGCCGTCCCGCCGCCAGAAGGCCGGCGCGCGCTTGCCCGACCGGCTCCGCCACTCCCATCCCGCCTGGCTCCACCAACGGGGGTCGTCGTACCCGCCGTCGGCCATGAACGCGAGGTGGGCGGCGTTGGTCACGGGGTGGACGCCGATGTGGAAGGCGCCGACGTGCACGGTGTGGGCGGGCCGCTCGTTGTCGTAGGACCACGGGTCGCCGGTGGTGCCCATGGTGAAGGGGCCGGCCTCGATCAGCACCTCGCCGCCGGCGGCGGTGCCGGCCGCGGCCTCGGGGTAGGGGCGGTCGGCGAGCACCGGGTGGCCGCGACGGAGCTGGTGGGTGGCGAGCATGGTCTCGTCGTGCTGGTGCTCGTGCTGGATCACCATGTGGTAGACGAAGCCGCCGCCGCTAAGCGGGTCCGCCGGGTCGAAGGTCTCGCGCTCCAGCGCGTCGAGCACGCGGGCGCGGACCCGCGCGTTGTAGTCCTGGGCCTCCTCCGGCGACAGCAGGGGGAGCGAAACGCGGCCGGCGCGGGGGTTCTCGAAGGCGTCGTAGAGGATGTCGATGTCGGGGCGCAGCGCGTCCTGCCCGGCGGCCGCCCGGACGAGCCACTGCTCCTCGTAGTTGCCGACGTGGGCGAGGTCCCACACCAGGGGCGACATCAGCGGAGAGTGCTGGCCGACCAGCTCCGCCGCGTCGAGCGCCTCGACCGTCAGCCCGTGACTGCGCCGCCGCCCCTGGTCGAGTTCGTCGGCGATCCGCCGCCGCAGCCGTTCGGCGGCGGCCGGATCGGCGGCGCCGGGCTCGCGCGCGGGGCGTCCGGAGCCGCCCCCTCCTGCCGCGTCAGTCCTCGTCACGGCCCCTCCTCCCATTGCCGGCCGGACGCGGTCGCCCGGATCCTGCGGTCCGGCCGGGCCGCCCGGCCCGCGACGCGCTCGCGTGTGCGGGGCTCATGCCGGGACCTCCTGGGTGGGCTCGGTGTCGGCGGGGCAGCGCCCGCGCTCGATGAAGTTCTCGCGGTAGGAGTCGACGAGCAGGGCCAGCTCACCGGCGTCCATGCGCCTGAGTGCGGCGCTCGCCTCCTCGAAGCAGGTGCGGGCGGCCGCGGCCAGGCCGGGGTCGCTGAGGGCGTCGCGGGCGGCCGCGGCCCATTCGCCGCGGCCGGGATCGGCGCCGCTCCACAGCCGGTCGGCGGCCGCCTCGGCCGCGTCGCTGGCCGCCGGGTCGTCGAAGAGCGCCGCCGCGACGGCCATGGGAACGGGCCACCAGGCCAGCGGGAGCGCGTCGATCATCCGCAGCTCCAGCCAGCCTCGGGGCCGCACCGGCGGGAAGAGCGTGCTCAGGTGGAAGACCAGGTCGTCGTGGGTCGGGCGGCCGTGGTGCCCGCCGCCCAGCCACTCCCGGAACGACATCCCGGGCGCGACCTCCCAGGGCACGCCGTCGCGGCGGATGGCCATGACGCCGGCGTCGAGCGCGTAGCCCGCCCAGGCGCCGGCCGGGTCGTCGGAGCCCGGCGGCCGGGCGGGCCGGGTCCGGGTGTGGTCGATGGCGTCCCACATGGCCCAGCGCGTGGAACGCCACCCGGTGGGGCGGCCGCGGAACACCGCGGAGTTGGCGAACGCGGCGACGAACAGCGGTCCGAGCCGGTGGGCGAGCCGCCAGCGGCGGGCGGCGTCGGCGGCGTCGGCCCCGATGTCCAGGCATACCTGGAGCGAGGCCGTGCTGCACATCATGGTGCGGCCGCCGCGGCCGCCGCCCAGGTCGAAGAAGCGCTCCATCGCGGCGTAGCGCGGCACGGTGAGCCGGCGGACGGGCGGGCGGAACCTGTCGATGCCGCGGCCTTCCAGGCACAGGCCGGCGGCGTCGAGGTGCTTTCGGATGTGGGCGATGTCGGCGGCGAGTGCCGCGTGCGCCGAGGCGGGCCCGTTGAGGGGCGGCGAGCTGAGCTCCAGCTGCCCCCCGGGCTCGTAGCTGACCGCGCTCCCGTTGGGGGGCGGCCCTGCCTGGTCGACCAGGCAGGAGACGAGGTCGAGGGCGACGGGTTCTTCGGGGCGGGTGGGATCGGTGATGAGCCATTCGGTTTCGGCACCGACGGATCCGGGCGGGCCGGTCTTGAAGCAGATGCCGCGGATGTACTCGTGGACGTCGTTCTCGGTGAGGTACCGCATCGGTCGCTCCTTCGAGTGGCGCACGATTTTTACTGCCCGGGTTGGGGCCCGCCCGAACATCGGGTATCCCCCGAGTGACCGAAACCCCATCCCACCCGTCCGCCCGGCCACAGCCGCCGTCAGGAACCCCAGGACCTGACCGCGGATCCGCCGCTTCAGCCGCGCCACGTCCAGTCGCGGATGTCGGGCGCGTCGTCGCCGTACTCGCGGGTGTGGGTGCGGCACCGCAGCCGCTCGTCCTGCATGTGCTGGCGCAGGCGGGCGGCCTTCACGCTCAGCCCCGGGACGCGGTCGATGACGTCCATGACCAGATGGAACCGGTCGAGGTCGTTGAGCATGACCATGTCGAAGGGGGTGGTCGTCGTCCCCTCCTCCTTGTAGCCGCGCACGTGCAGGTGGTCGTGCCCGGTGCGGCGGTAGGTGAGCCGGTGGATGAGCCACGGGTAGCCGTGGAAGGCGAAGATGACGGGAGCGCCGGGGGTGAACAGCGCGTCGTAGGCGCTCCCGGCCAGCCCGTGCGGGTGCTCCTCGGCGGGCAGCAGCCGCATGAGGTCCACGACGTTGACGACCCGCACGCCGAGCCCGGGCAGGTAGTCGCGCAGGAGCTGGGCGGCGGCCAGGGTCTCCAGTGTGGGGACGTCGCCCGCGCAGGCGAGCACGACGTCGGGTTCGCGGCCCGCGTCGGTGCTCGCCCATTCCCAGATCCCCACCCCGCGCGCGCAGTGGGCGATGGCCCGGTCCATGTCCAGGTAGTCGGGGGCGGACTGCTTGCCGGCGATGACCACGTTGATGTAGTCGCGGGAGCGCAGGCAGTGGTCGGCGGTCGCGAGGAGGGTGTTGGCGTCCGGCGGCAGGTAGACGCGGACGATCTCGGGCTTCTTGTTGACGACGTGGTCGATGAAGCCGGGGTCCTGGTGGCTGAACCCGTTGTGGTCCTGGCGCCACACGTGCGAGCTGAGCAGGTAGTTCAGCGAGGCGATCGGCCGCCGCCAGGGCAGGTCCCGGCTGACCTTGAGCCATTTGGCGTGCTGGTTGACCATCGAGTCGACGATGTGCACGAACGCCTCGTAGCAGTTGAAGAGGCCGTGCCGGCCGGTGAGCAGGTAGCCCTCCAGCCACCCCTGGCACAGGTGCTCGCTGAGCACCTCCATGACGCGGCCCTCGGGCGCGAGGTGGTCGTCGCCGGCCACCCGGTCCAGGTCCCAGGCGCGGTCGGTGGCCTGGAAGAGCTCGCCGAGCCGGTTGGACGCGGTCTCGTCGGGGCCCATCACCCGGAAGTCCGCGGGGTTGGCGGCCATGACGTCGCGCAGGAACCCGCCGAGCACCCGCGTGGCCTCGGAGGAGGTGCGGGCGGGGGAAGGGACCTGGACCGCGTGGTCGCGGAAGTCGGGCATGGCGAGGTCCCGCAGGAGCAGTCCCCCGTTGGCGTGCGGGTTCGCGCTGATCCGCAGCGGCCCCTCGGGGACCAGGGCGGTGCTCTCGGGCACCGGGGCGCCGTCGCCGTCGAACAGCTCCTCGGGGCGGTACCCGCGCAGCCACTCCTCCAGTATGCGGAGGTGGGCGGGATCGGAGCGCACATCGGTCAGGGGCACCTGGTGCGACCGCCAGGTCCCCTCGATCCGCACGCCGTCGACCTCGCCGGGTCCCGTCCACCCCTTGGGGCTGCGCAGCACGATCATCGGCCAGCGCACCTCGCCCGTCGGCCCGCTCTCGCGCGCCCGGCGCTGGAGGTCGGCGATCTCGTCGAGGACGATGTCGAGGACCGCGGCCATCCGCTGGTGCATCGCCTCGGGGTCCGCGCCCGAGACGACGTAGGGGCGGTAGCCGTGCCCCTCCAGCAGCGCCGCGAGGTCGCGCTCGGGGATGCGCGAGAGCACGGTGGGTCCGGCGATCTTGTACCCGTTGAGGTGCAGGATGGGCAGCACGGCGCCGTCGCGCACCGGGTCGGCGAACCTGCCGGCGAACCAGCTGCCCGCCAGCGGCCCGGTCTCGGCCTCGCCGTCGCCGATGACCGCGGCGACCACCAGGTCCGGGTTGTCGAAGGCGGCCCCATGGGCGTGCGCGAGCGAGTACCCCAGCTCACCGCCCTCGTGGATGGACCCCGGCGTCTCGGGCGCGGCGTGGCTGGGGACGCCGCCGGGGAAGGAGAACCGGCGGAAGAGCCGGCGCATCCCCTCCGTGTCGCGGCCGACCTCGGGATAGGTCTCGCTGTAGGTGCCGTCGAGCCAGGCGGTCGCCACCGCCGCGGGCCCGCCGTGCCCGGGCCCGATGATCCACATCATGTCCGTGCCGCGGCGCCGGACCTGCCGCGAGAGGTGGGCGTAGACGAAGTTCAGCCCGGGCGTGGTGCCCCAGTGCCCCAGGAGCCGGGGCTTGATGTGCTCCGGCCGCAGCGGCTCGCGCAGCAGGGGGTTGTCCATCAGGTAGATCTGGCCGGCGGAGAGGTAGTTCGCCGCGCGCCAGTACAGGTCGATCCCATTCAGCTCATCGGATGCCAGGCTCCGCCCGCCGATGGGCGCCGCCGCTGCCGCCGTCGTGATCGCCGCCATGCCCTCTCCCGCTTCCCCTGTCAGCTGCGTGCTTCCCCTCCGCTGCCCAGCCGCGGCCTCCTCACACGGGCCGCGTCGCGCGGTCCGTCCCGGCGAGACGCGCGGGGAGGCCGCGTCCGTGTGACCACACCGTCGCGGGCGGTAGGTTGGCCGACAATGAACACGCGATCGGAAGACCCCAACGAATCGACCACCCCGTCGGCGGCGGACGGTGCTTCCGCCGCTGCCGGACCGGACAACGGCGAGCCCGGTTCGCCGGCCGCGCCCGAGGCCGGCGACACCGCCGAGGAGCGCGCCGGTGCGGCCGAGCCCGCCGGCGCGGAGCCGGACGACGACTCCGGCGACGACCCCGAGGGGGAGCGCTACGCCGACAGCGGCTGGCCCGCCGCGGCGCCCCGGACCGCGGGGGTGTTCTCGGCCGAGACCTTCGCCATCGCCGCGGTGCTGCTGGTGGGCGCGTCGCTCATCGGCACCCGGCTGGCGGAGATGTGGGCGAGCGTGCGCTCGGCCGACCAGCTCTCCGCATTGACCGCGATCATCCTGGGCGACGGCGGGACCGCCCTCCTGGGCGCCGTACTCGGCGCGCTGGGCCTGGTCCTCGCCAACGCCGACACCCGGCCGTGGGCGCGCTGGGCCGCCATGGCCGCCATCGTGGTGGGGCTGCTCTTCGTGGTGCTCTCGGTGACCACCTATCTGATGGTCCCGCCGCCTGCCCCGCCGTCGCCCTTGGGGATGTGAGCCGGCGACCGCGCCGGCTCCGCCCCGGTTCCCCGGTCCCCTGCCGTCCGGCCCCGCCCGTCACCGTCACGGCGGGCACCGGGCCGGGGCACCCGCCTTCCACCTGCCAACGGGCGCCCGTCCTCGGGACGGGCGCCCGACGCTTTCCGCGGCCCGGCCCCGGCCGTGGGGCACCGTTGGAAATTCGCCGATAACACCCTGTTGACAGGATGGTTACGTTCCCGTACTTTTCGAGCATTGGAAAGCGCTTCCCATGGTTCGTGGAGGCACGGCGCCGCCTCACCGGACCGACCCGCCCCGCGGGCCGCTGAAGCCCGCGCACCACCCCGGCCCGACGGGGACCGGGGCCATGGCGGAACGCGGCCGCCCCACGCCGCGCCGCCCACTCCCCCGGCCCGGACCACCACCGGGCACCCCCACCTCCCCCAAGGAGATCCGCACCATGCGGACCAACGTGAAGCAGCACCTCTCCACTCTCCGAACGCGCACCGTCGCCGCCACCGGGGCGCTCGCCGCCGTCGGTGCCGCCGCGGCACTCGCGGCGACGGCCCTCCCCAGCGCCGCCGACACCGCCGGCGACGCCCCCCTCGTCGGCTCCCCGGTCGGCTGGGCCAGCCAGAACGGCGGAACCACCGGCGGCCAGGGCGGCCCGACCGTCCGGGTGACCAGCGGCGGCGCCCTGGCCGACGCGATGACCGAGGACGGCCCGCTGGTCATCGAGGTCCAGGGATCGGTCGGCCTCGACGGCATGAACGACGTCTCCTCCGACAAGACCGTGATCGGGGTCGGCTCCAACGCCGCGATCACCGGCGGCGGCATCGACGTCGACGGCGCGAGCAACGTCATCATCCAGAACATCGCCTTCAGCGGCTGGGACGACGACGCGATCAACGTGCAGGACGGGTCGACCAACGTCTGGATCGACCACAACAGCTTCACCAACGGCCACGACGGCGCGACCGACGTCAAGCGCGAGTCCGACTACGTGACGATCTCGTGGAACCACTACTTCGACCACGAGAAGACCGCGCTGCTCGGCCACTCCGACGGCCACACCGCGGACATCGGCAACCTGCGCGTCAGCTACCACCACAACTACTTCGAGGGGACGGAGTCGCGCCACCCGCGCGTGCGCTTCGCCGACCAGGTGCACGTCTACAACAACTACTACCAGGGCAACGCCGAGTACGGCGTCGCCTCCACCATGAACGCCGGCGTGATCGTCGAGGGCAACTACTTCGAGGACGTCGACAACCCCACCCACGTGGGCTACGCGGACTCCGACCCGGGCCGGATCGTCGAGCGCAACAACGTCTACGACAACTCCGGCGCGCCCGAGGCCGCGGGCAGCGTCGCCGCGGTCCCCTACCGGTACACGCTGGACGACCCGCGGAGCATCCCGGGCATCGTCCGCGGCGGCGCCGGTCCCGGCAACCTCTGATCCGGCCGCTACCGCCCCCGCCCCGGGGGGAGCGCCCACCGCACCCTCCGGGGTAAGCGCTTACCGACACCCGCGCCGGCCCGGCCGGCGACCCGGCCGCCTCTTGGCGGCCGGTGTCAGCCGGCGGGCCGGCCCGTGGCGTTCCCGGTCGCCGGGCCGGCCGGGCGCACCACGGGCCGGTGCACCACCTCGTCGATCACGGTGAGGGTCTGGGTGGCGGTCACCCCCGGCAGGGACTGGAGCCGGGTCAGGATGAGGTCGCGCAACTGGTTGGTGTCGGCCACCCGGACGAGCAGCACGATGTCGGCGGAGCCCACCACGTACCAGCAGTACTCGATCTCCGGGTAGGACGACAGGATCTCCCTGTTGGCCCGCCAGTCGGGCTGGCTGCCGGAGATCAGCACCAGGGCGGTGACGTCCAGGCCCATCCGGGAGTGGTCCGGGACCATGGAGTAGCCCCGGATCACGCCGTCCTCCGTCAGCCGCTTGATGCGGTTGTACGCGGTGGCACGGGACACGTTCGCCATGGCGGCGATCTCGGTGATGCCGGTCCGGGCGTCATCGGCGAGCGCGCCGATGATGACCTCGTCGGTCGGATCGGGGAGCCGGGCCGGCCGTCCCCGCCCCAACCGGTCGCGCGCGTGCCCCTGCTCGTCCCCGTTTGCCATCGGCCACTCCAGACCCCTAGACGAATAAGCAACGAAGTACCAGCAACCGGCGCATCCGTCCACCGGGTACCGGCCGCGTTTCCCAACCCGTCACGGCACCGGCCCGGCCGTCGCCCGGCCCGCCGGCGCGGCAGCCCGGCCCCCACTCGCGCGGTGTCGCCCGCTCAGCCTGCGGGAGCGCCTCAAGGCGCCGCCCTTCCTCGTCACACCGTCCCTCCGGCTCGCTCGATGCTCCCCGCTCGGCCTGTGGGGCGGGCCGGGCCCGCCGCCTAGCATGGATGGCCTGTCCCCCTGCGCCCCGCGGGGCGCCGCCGCGAGGAGAGTCCCCCATGCCCGTCCCTGCGGAGGTCCGCGACAGGACCCGAGGGTTCCTGCCCGCCGGGGCCGAGATCCGCTACATCTTCCCGGCATCGTGGAACGAGTCGATGTACTTCGTCTTCGTGGTGACCGACTCGGCCATCACGGTCCTGCTGAACAGGTTCTGGAGCCGCACGCGGCCCAAGAGCATCTGGCACGTCTTCCCGCGGACCGTGCGGATCGGGCCGGTGCACACGCACCTCATCCCGACGTTCGACCTGGGCGGGCACACCTTCGAGGTCGACGAGGAGTACGTGTCGGTCATCAACGCCTGCGACGCCGAAATCGCCGGGCGGTCGGCGCTCCCGCCCGATCCCCTGCCGGATCTGTGATCAGACGCGCCGTTCGTCACGAGTGTCCGATCGTCCGGTTCGCCCCTCGTTACCGACGGTGATTTTCGACATGAGCGCACCGAATACGCTTTCCGGTGCGCATCCGTATCGACTTTTCGCCCATATCTAGCGTGATTGTCGATGTATTGCCGACAATCGTCCCACGACCGTCTCGACCGTCGCCCGCCGCGACGGTCGCGACCGACCGGCCGGGGAGGCGCTCGACATGCACACCACCGATCCGCCGGACGCCGGGATCCGGCCCGCCGCAGGCGGCCTCCCGGCGGAACTGGGCCGCCGCCTGTACCGCGACATGCTCGCCACCCGCCTGCTCGACACCGAGGCGATCGCCCTCCAGCGCCAAGGCGTCTTCCCCGCCTACGTGTCCGTGCGCGGGCAGGAGGCCGCGCAGGTGGGCAGCGCCGCGGCGGCCGAGCGGGGCACGGACTTCGTCTTCCCCACCTACCGCGAGATGGGCGTCGCGCTGACCCTGGGCGTGGACATGGCCGGCTACATGGCCAGCCACCGCGCCCTGTGGCACGGCGGCCTCTACGACCCGATGGCCTCGCGCTTCGCGCCCGTCAACGCCGTCGTCGGCGGGCCCGTGCCGCACGCGGTGGGCTGGGCGGTGGGCGAGCGCCTGCGCGGGGGAGGCGGCTGCGCCCTCTCCTACTTCGGCGACGGCGCCAGCTCCGAAGGAGACGTCCACGAGGCCATGAACTTCGCGGGGGTCTACGGCGCCCCCGTGGTGTTCATCTGCCAGAACAACCGGTGGGCGCTGTCGGTGCCCAACGAGCGGCAGATCGCGGGCGGGTCGGTCGCGGCGCGGGCCGCGGGCTACGGGATGCCCGGTGTCACGGTCGACGGCAACGACGCCGCCGCGGTGCACGCGGCCACCCACGAGGCCCTGGAGCGCGCCCGCAACGGCGAGGGGCCGACCCTCATCGAGGCGCTGACCTACCGGCTCGAACCCCACTCGACCTCCGACGACCCCGGCCGTTACCGCGACCCCGCCGAGGAGCGCGCCTGGCGCGGGCGCGACCCACTGCCGCGCCTGCGCCGCGAACTGGAGCGCGCCGGCCACGCCGGAGCCGCGTTCTTCGCATGCGCCGAAGCCGAGGCCCGGGCCGACGCGGAGCGGATCCGCGACGCCGTGAGCGCCGCCCCGGAACCGCCCGGGACCGACATGTTCGCCTACGTCCTGCGCGAGCCCACGCGGGAGCTGGCCCGGCAGCAGAGAGTCTGGCACGAGGAGGTCGAGGCGTGACCGATCTGGTGGTCGACCGCGAAGCACAGGCGCCCTGCACCGAGCTGACGATGCAGCAGGCCATCAACCTGGCCCTGCGCACGGCGCTGGCCGAGGACCCCGCAACGCTGGTGTTCGGCGAGGACGTCGGCCGCCTGGGCGGCGTCTTCCGGGTGACGGACGGCCTCCAGGCCGCCTTCGGCGAGCAGCGGGTCTTCGACACCCCGCTGGCCGAATCCGCCATCGTCGGACTGGCGGTGGGGCTGGCCATGAACGGGTTCCGGCCCGTTCCCGAGCTCCAGTTCGACGGCTTCGCCTACCCGGCCGTCGACCAGATCGTCAACCAGATGGCGCGCATGCACTACCGCTCGCGCGGCACCGCGCCCATGCCCATCACGCTGCGGCTGCCCAGCTTCGGCGGCATCCGCGCGCCCGAGCACCACGGGGAGAGCCTGGAGGCGCTGTTCGCCCACGTGCCGGGGCTCAAGGTCGTCGCCCCGGCCGACCCCGACCAGGCCCACCGGCTGCTGCTCCAGTCGATCCGCGCCGACGACCCGGTCGTGTTCATGGAGCCCAAGGCCCGCTACTGGGAGCGCGGCCCGGTGTGCGCCGGCCCCGGAGCGGAGGACGGCGGACCGGTCCCCGATCCGGTCGGGACCTGCCGGGTCGTCCGCCGCGGGCGGCACGCCACGCTGGTGGCGTGGGGCGCGATGGTGGGCCGCTGCCGCAAGGCGGCCGAGCTCGCCGCGGAGGACGGCGTGGACCTGGAGGTCGTGGACCTGCGCTGGCTCAAGCCGATCGACGCCGACGGGCTGGCCGCCTCGGTGTCGCGCACCGGGCGGGCGGTCGTGGTCCACGAGGCCCCGCTGACCGCCGGGCTGGGCGCCGAGGTCGCCGCCCTGGTCACCGAGCGGTCCTTCCGCGACCTCACCGCGCCCGTGCAGCGGGTGACCGGCTTCGACGTACCCTACCCCGCGGGTCCGCTGGAACCGCAGTACCTGCCCACCATCGACCGCATCCTGCTCGCGGTGCAACGGACCCTGGAGTTCTGACGATGGCCGAACAGACGTTCCTGCTGCCCGACCTCGGCGAGGGGCTGGTCGAGGCGACCGTCCTGGCGTGGCTGGCCGCTCCCGGCGACCGGATCGACCGCAACAGCCCGCTGGTGGAGCTGGAGACCGCCAAGTCGGCGGTCGAGATCCCCTCGCCGCACGCGGGCGTCGTGGCGCGCCTGCACGCGGCCGAGGGCGACACCGTCGCCGTCGGCGACCCGCTGGCGACCTTCGAGGCGGAGCCGTCGCCGGGCATCGTCGGCACCGTTCCCGCCGAAGAGGAGCCGGTCCGCCGGGTCCGGCTCAGACCGCCCCCCGAGTGACGCGCCCCCGTCGCATCCGGCCCGCTCCCGGGTGCGGCGGCACGACCGCCGGCGCCCCGCGTGCCCCCGCCCGTTCGACGACGACCCCGGAGGTGGACCGTTGTCCCACCCGCCCGCCGGCGATGCCCCGCTGCACCACACCGCGACCCGCGGCAGCGGGGTACCCGTGGTGCTGCTGCACGGTTTCGGGACCGACCACCACGCGAACTGGGTCCGCACCGGCTGGGACAGCGCCCTGGCCGGGCTTCCGACCGTCGCCGTGGACCTGCGGGGCCACGGGGGCAGCGGGCGCCCGCACGAGGCCCGGGCGTATGCGCCGGAGGCGATGGCCGACGACGTCGTGCGGCTGCTGGACGTCCTGGGCATCGAACGGGCCGACCTGGTGGCCTACTCGATGGGTTCACGGCTGGCCTGGGAACTGGCGCTCACCCGGCCCGAGCGGGTGCGGCGCGCGGTCCTGGGCGGATTCGGTCCCGATGACGCGTTCGCCGGCACCGACCTGAACTCCCTCGGCTCGGCGCGTACCCCGTTCGGCCGCGTCTACCGGGCGGCCGCCGCCCTGCCCGGGGCCGACCCCGCCGCGCTGGCCGCCTGCGCCCGCGGACAGGCGGCGCACCCCTTCACCGCGTCCCCGGCCCCGCGCGGCGTGCCGTTGCTCTTCGTGGCCGGCGAACACGATGACCTGGCCCGGGGGGTCGAGGATCTGGCCCGTGCCACCGGCTCGGACGTGGTGCGGATACCCGGGCGCGACCACCGGACCGCGGTGTCGGCGCAGGCGTTCAAGAAGAGCACGGTGGAATTCCTCGCGCGCGGGGCGCATTCGGACGCTCCGGACCGGCTCGACTGACCGGTATCGGTCACCCGGCGGTCACGCAACGCTGCGGTCCGAATCGAACGCGAATTGCCGGTGCGTCACCCGGCGACCAGGAGATACGGGCGCGCGCCGCCAGCGGGAAAGTGTCGCGGGTAACGTCCGTTTCGCTCCGCTCTCGCCTTCATAACAACCTTTCACCATGGATTGGTGACAATTCACCGAACGGCTATCGTCCGGCATCAGAACCCGGTGAGCGCGCCCGACGTGTGGGCCGCCCACGGGCCGAAGGGGAGTGAAGAGTGAACCGGAAGCTAGCCGCCAAGTTCGCCGCCATCGCGGCGGCCGGCGTCGTGACCCTGGCCATGACGGCCTGTGACAGCCCCCAGGGCGGCGATGAAGGCGGAGACGCCTCGGGCGAGGGCGGCGGCCTGCGGGTCGGCCTCGCCTACGACGTCGGCGGCCGGGGCGACCGGTCGTTCAACGACTCCGCCTACCGCGGGCTCGAACGCGTCCAGGACGAGCTGGGCATCAGCGCCGACGACGTGCAGGACTTCGAGCCCCAGGAGGGCGAGTCCGACGTCGACAAGGAGGAGCGCCTGCGGCTCATGGCCGACGAGGGCTTCGACGTCGTCATCGGGGTCGGCTTCGCCTACGCCGAGCCCATGCGGGCGGTCGCGGCGGAGGAGGCCTACGCCGACGTCGATTTCGCCATCGTCGACTCCGAGATCGACGACCTCGACAACGTCACCAGCCTGGTGTTCACCGAGGAGCAGGCGTCGTTCCTGGCCGGGGCCGCGGCGGCGCTGAAGACCGAGGAGGACCACGTCGGCTTCATCGGCGGCGTCGAGACCCCGCTGATCCAGAAGTTCGAGGCCGGGTACGTCGCGGGCGCCCAGGAGATCAACCCCGACATCGAGATCGACATCTCCTACCTGACCCAGCCGCCGGACATGGCGGGCTTCTCCGACCCCGCGCGCGGCAAGTCCACCGCCGAGGGCCAGTACGACTCCGGCGCCGACGTCATCTACCACGCCGCCGGCGCATCGGGCAACGGCGTCCTGGAGGCCGCCACCGAGCAGGAGCGGCTGTTCATCGGCGTCGACAGCGACCAGTACGAGTCGGCGACCGACGAGCAGAAGCCGTTCGTCGTCACCTCGGCCCTCAAGCAGGTCGACACCGCCGTGTTCGAGTTCGTGCAGTCGGTGGCCGACGGCGAGGCCCAGTCCGGCATCCAGCGGTTCGACCTGGCCAGCGGGGGTGTCGACTACTCCACGGCCAACGAGGAGCAGATCGGCGACGTCCAGGAGCAGCTCGACGAGCTGAAGCAGCAGATCATCGACGGCGAGATCGAGGTCCCGACCGAGCCGTAGAGTGGCTCGGTCCGATGACAGCGGCGCCGGGATCCAGGGAGCGTGCCCTGGTCCCGGTGCCGCGGCGCGTCACAGCGCCCCACATCCGCCGCCGCCGGCGGGCAGATCCTCACCGGGCGGCGGCCACCAGGAAACCTAGGAGTCGGATGAGCAGCACGCCATCGGGCGGCGGGGAGGCACCTCCCGCCGCCGTTGAGCTGCGCGGGATCACCAAGCGGTTCCCCGGGGTCGTGGCCAATCACGACATCGACATCACGGTCGCCCCCGGCACGGTCCACGCGATCGTGGGCGAGAACGGTGCCGGGAAGTCCACCCTCATGAAGACCCTCTACGGCATGCACCGGCCGGACGAGGGCACGATCGCGGTCCACGGCGCGCCCGTGCGGCTGAACTCCCCCTCCGACGCCATCAAGCACGGCATCGGGATGGTGCACCAGCACTTCATGCTCGCGGACAACCTCACCGTCATGGAGAACGTGGTGCTGGGGGCCGAGGGGCGCCACGGCATCGGCGCCAAGGCCCGGGAGGTCATCGCGGAGCTGGGCCGGCGCTACGGGATGGGCGTCGACCCCGGGCTGCTCATGGAGGACCTCGGTGTCGGCGACCGCCAGCGCGTGGAGATCCTCAAGGTCCTCTACCGCGGCGCGGGGATCATCATCCTCGACGAGCCGACGGCGGTCCTGGTCCCCCAAGAGGTCGAGGAGCTGTTCGACAACCTGCGCGAGCTCAAGCGCGAGGGACTGACGGTCATCTTCATCTCGCACAAGCTCGACGAGGTGCTGTCGGTCGCCGACGAGATCACGGTGATCCGCCGGGGCACCACGGTCGCCACCGTCGACCCGGGCGCCACCACGGCGCGCGAGCTGGCCACCCTGATGGTCGGCGGCGAGCTGCCGGTCCCCGAGCTTCGCGAGTCCACCGTGACCGACACGGTGATGCTGCGCATCGACCGGCTGCGGGTGACCGGGGCGGGCGGCCGCCCGGTGGTCGACGACGTGTCGCTGGAGATCCGCAGCGGTGAGATCGTCGGCATCGCCGGGGTCGAGGGCAACGGCCAGTCGGAGCTGATCGAGGCGGTCATGGGCATGCGGCCGGCCGGCTCCGGCACCATCTCGCTCGGCGGTACCGACATCACCGCGTGGTCCACCCTGGCGATCCGCGAGGCCGGGGTCGGCTACGTCCCCGAGGACCGCCACCGCCACGGCCTGCTGCTGGAATCCCCGCTGTGGGAGAACCGCGTCCTGGGCCACCAGGGCCGCCCGCCCAGCGCCAAGGGGATGTGGATCGACCGCGGCGGGGCCCGCGCCGACACCGAGCGCATCGTCGCCGACTACGACGTGCGCACGCCGGGCATCGACGTCATCGCCGACGCCCTGAGCGGCGGCAACCAGCAGAAGCTGATCGTGGGCCGGGAGATGAGCGGGGCACCGAAGGTGCTGGTCGCCGCGCATCCAACCCGGGGCGTGGACGTCGGCGCGCAGGCCGCCATCTGGGACCACCTGCGCCGGGCCCGCGCCGAAGGACTCGCCGTGCTGCTGGTCTCCGCCGACCTCGACGAGCTGATCGGCATGTCGGACACCCTGCACGTGATCCTCCGCGGCCGGCTGGTCGCCTCGGCGGATCCGATGACGGTCACCCCCGAGCAGCTGGGCTCGGCCATGACCGGGGCCGGCGCCACCGGGCCGGACGACACGAAGAACGAGGGCGGCGCATGAGGACCTCCATCTCCCCACCCATCGCCGCCGTCCTGGCCGCGGTGGCCGGGACCGGTGTCACCGCCGGCCTCGACCTGTTCCTGCTGGCGCCGGCGGCGGTGGCGATCGGCGTCGCAGCGGCGTTCGCCGTCGTGGCGGTGCTGACCACGGCGACGACCCCCGACGCCGGATCCGCCGTGCACCGGAGCCTGGTCGTGCCGACCGCTCTGGTGCTGTCGGTGGTGCTGGGCCTGCTGGCCGCGGCGGTCCTCGACTGGTGGCTGATCGAACCGGTCGCCTATGCGCTGGGCGGGCTGGCGGGGGCGGTGGGCGCGTTCGCCGTCCACCGGCGGCTGTCCACGCAGCTGGCGCTGGCGTTCGCCGCGGTGGCGGTGGCCGGCGTCCTGGCCCTGTCGGTCACCGCCACCGTGCTCTGGGCGAGCGGTACCGACCCCTTCCGGGCGTTCTCCCGGATGCTGGAGTTCGGCACCCGGCCCGACAACCTGGTGCGCATCATCAACGCGGGCACCACCTTCTACCTGTCGGCGGTCGCGGTGGCGATCGGCTTCAAGATGAAGCTGTTCAACATCGGCGTCGACGGCCAGTACCGCCTGGCCGCCCTGCTGGCCGCGGCGGTCGGGGGCGCCTGGGTGCTGCCGCCCGTCATCCACCAGATCGTGATCGTGCTGGTGGCGGTCGCGGTGGGCGGCTTCTGGGCGGGTATCGCCGGATACCTGAAGGTGGCGCGCGGGGTGTCGGAGGTGATCTCCACGATCATGCTCAACGCCATCGCCACCGGCATCACCGCCTACCTGCTCAACACCGACCGCCTGGCGGTCGAGATCAGCACCAACAACATCGGCACCACGCCCATCCCGGAGTCGGGGTGGGTGCCGGGGATCCCCGCGGGGTTCATGGGCGCCGACCGGGAGATCTACGGGCTGGTGGTCCTGGCCGTCGCTGTGGGCGCGGGCTACTGGACGCTGCTCAACCGCACCCGGTTCGGCTTCGACCTGCGCGCCACCGGGCAGTCCCCGACCGCGGCCCAGGCCAGCGGGGTCAACGTCAAGCGCATGGTGCTGCTGTCCATGGTGATCTCGGGGATGATCGCCGGGCTGGTCGGCATCCCGCAGCTGCTGGGCCAGTCGCACTACTACGCCCTGGACTTCCCGGTGGGGCTGGGCTTCACCGGCATCGCGATCGCGCTGCTGGGCCGCAACCACCCGGTCGGGGTGGCGTTCGCCGCGCTGTTCTGGGCGTTCCTGGACCAGGCGTCGCAGATCCTGGACATCGACGGCATCCCCAAGGAGATCGCCGTGGTCACCCAGGCGACCATCGTGCTGACCGTTGTGGTGGTGTACGAGGTCGTGCACCGCTGGGGCCTGCGCTATCAGCAGCAGCAAGTCGGTAAGGAGCTGGGCCGGGTGGAGGTGGCGTCATGAGCCAGGAAATGACCGCGGCGGCGCCTTCGGCGCCCCCGCCGCCGCGCACGGCCGCACGCACCTGGTGGCGGGTGGCGGCCCTGGCCGCCGCCGCGTTCGTGGCGCTGGCGGGCGTCCGGTTCATCACCGGGCAGCAGATGCTGACCAGCGCCGGGACGATCCAGGCCACGCTCGCCTTCGCGGTGCCGATCGGCCTGGCGGGCCTGGGCGGCCTGTGGGCCGAGCGCGCGGGCATCATCAACATCGGCCTCGAGGGCATGATGGTGCTCGGCACGTGGACGGCGGCGTACGCGGCCTACACCACGGGCAGCCCGTGGGCGGGCCTGGTGGCCGGCGTCCTCGGCGGCATGGTCGGCGGGCTGGTCCACGCGCTGGCCACGGTGACCTTCGGGGTGGACCACATCGTGTCGGGCGTGGCCATCAACATCCTCGCCGTGGGCGCGATGCGCTACCTGTCGCTGCTGTTCTTCGACGGCATCCCGGGGGCGGGCGCCTCGCAGTCGCCGCCGCTGCCGGAGTTCCCCCGGGTGGGACTGCCGTTCGTCGCCGACCTGCTGGCGCCGGTGCGCGACTCCGGCTGGTTCCTGGTGTCGGACCTGGCGTCGCTGATCACCGGTGCGACCACGGGGATGTCCGTGGTCACGCTGCTGGCGGTCCTGCTGGTGCCGGCGACGTTCTGGGTGCTGTGGCGGACCCCGTTCGGGCTCCGGCTGCGCTCCTGCGGGGAGAACCCCGACGCCGCCGAGTCGCTGGGGGTGCCGGTCTACACCTACAAGTACGTCGCCGTACTGCTGTCGGGCGGGTTCGCCGGGCTGGGCGGCGTGTTCCTGGCCATGGTCGCGTCGTCCATCTACCAGGAGGGCCAGACCGGGGGCCGGGGGTACATCGGCCTCGCCGCGATGATCTTCGGCAACTGGCGGCCGGGCGGGCTGGCCATGGGCGCCGGGCTGTTCGGCTTCACCGACGCCCTCCAGGTCCGCGGCGGCGGGGCGGCGGTCCACTCCCTGCTGCTGCTGATCGGGGTGGCGCTGCTGGCCGCCGCGGGTTGGCTGCTGTACCGGCGCTCGGTGCGCAAGGCCGTCGTCGTCGCGGCGGTGGCCGTGGCGCTGCTCGCCTGGTACGCGTTCACCGACACCCTGCCCGGTCAGCTGGTGACCTACAGCCCGCACATCGCGACGCTGCTGGTGCTCGCGCTGGCCTCGCAGCGGCTGCGGGCCCCGGCGGCGGTCGGGCGGCAATGGCGGAAGGGGTCGTCGTGACGGACACCGATGGCGCGCGGGAACCCGCGGTCGACTGGCCGCGGCTGCGCGCGGCGGCCGGCGCCGCCATGCGCCTCGCCTACGCCCCCTACTCGGGGTTCCGGGTGGGCGCGGCCGCACTGGTCGACGACGGCCGCACGGTGAGCGGCTGCAACGTGGAGAACGCCTCCTACGGGGTCGGGCTGTGCGCCGAATGCGGCCTGGTGTCGCAGCTGCACGCCACGGGCGGCGGCCGGCTCGTGGCGTTCGCCTGCGTGGACGGGCACGAGCGCCCGCTGATGCCGTGCGGGCGCTGCCGCCAGCTGCTGTTCGAGTTCGGCGGGCCCGAGCTGCTGGTGGACACCCCCGAGGGCGTGCTGCCGATGTCCCGGGTCCTCCCCCAGGCGTTCGGCCCGCACGACCTCACCCGCTGAGAGCGCCGGCAGGGCGGGCCCGGCGACGGGTCTCCGGCGGGGGTCCTCCCCCGCCGGGGCCGGTCGCACCGGGGCGCGCGAGCGCCCTGGCGCGGCCGCCCGCCTCTGGCACACTGCCCCCACCGCCCCGCTCCGCGGCCCGTCGCCGCCGCGGCCCGCCCCAGCCCTCCAGGAGGACCGGATGGACGTCATCGACATCATCGTGGCCAAGCGCGACGGCGGTGAGCTCACCCCCGGGCAGATCGACTGGGTCATCGACGCCTACACCCGCGGCGACGTCGCCGAGGAGCAGATGGCCGCGCTGAACATGGCGATCGTCTGGCGCGGCATGTCGCGTGCCGAGGTGGCCCGCTGGACCGACGCCATGCTGCGCTCCGGCGACCGGCTCGACTTCACCGGCCTGGGCCGGCCCACGACCGACAAGCACTCGACCGGGGGCGTCGGGGACAAGATCACCCTGCCGCTGACCCCCGCCGTCGCCGCGTGCGGGGCGGCGGTGCCCCAACTGTCGGGGCGCGGGCTCGGGCACACCGGGGGCACACTGGACAAGCTGGAGTCCATCCCCGGGTGGCGGGCGGAGGTCCCGCCGGAGGAGATGCGGCGGCTGCTCGGCGAGGTGGGCGCGGTGGTGTGCGCCGCGGGGAGCGGGCTGGCCCCCGCCGACCGCAGGCTCTACGCGCTGCGCGACGTCACGGGCACGGTGGAGTCCGTCCCGCTGATCGCCGGCTCCATCATGTCCAAGAAACTGGCGGAGGGCACCGGGGCGCTGGTCCTCGACGTCAAGGTCGGCTCGGGCGCGTTCATGAAGGACCCCGCCGCGGCCCGCGAACTGGCGCGGACGATGGTGGACATCGGCACCGACAACGGCGTGCGCACCGTCGCCCTGCTCACCGCCATGGACACCCCGCTGGGCCGCCGCGTCGGCAACGCGCTGGAGGTCGCGGAGGCAGTGGAGGTGCTGGCCGGCGGCGGACCGCCCGATGTGGTGGAGCTGACCGTGACGCTGGGCCGCGAGATGCTGCTGGCGGCGGGGATGGACGGGGCCAAGGACCCCGCCGACGCGCTGCGCGACGGCTCCGCCATGGACACGTGGCGGCGCCTCATCGCGGCGCAGGGCGGCGACCCCGACGCGCCGCTGCCCGTCGCCGCCGAGACCCTGGAGGTCACCGCGCCCGTGTCGGGCACGCTCACCCGGCTGGACGCCCATGCCGTGGGTGTCGCGGCGTGGCGGCTGGGAGCGGGCCGGGCGCGCAAGGAGGACCGGGTCTCCCCGGGTGCGGGGGTGACCCTGCACGCCAAACCCGGCGACACGGTGCGCGCGGGTACCCCGCTGCTCACCCTCCACGCCGACGATCCCGCCCGCTTCCCCCGCGCCGCCGAGGCACTGGAGGGCGCCTACGCCTTCGACGGCCCCGACGACCGCCTCCCGCTGGTCATCGAACGGATCGCGTGACCCCCCCGAAGCCCCCAAGCTGTGGAAACCACCACGCACCGAAGACGTGTCGATTAGCATCAACGACATGAGTAACGCCCCAAGTGAAGCAACTCAGGATGACACCGTCGTCCTGCCCCATGACATCGCCGAAAAGGCCCGGGCCCGCAGCGGCCGATCGGGCTTGTCCGACTATGTCGCCACCGTAGTCGCCCGGCACATCGAACGCGAAAACCTCGATGAACTGATCCGGACCGCGGAAGAGGATCTCGGTCCCATCACCGAGGAGCAGATCAGGGCGAAGCGCGAGATCCTCATGAGCGCCCGCAGGGAGCAGGGCACGCCTGGACCGACCGCGTGACCCGCGCCGCTTCTGAGTCTTTCGGCACCCTGGTGCTGGACAGCGAAGGTCTGGCCAAGGTCGTCGAGCGCGACCGGCACGCCATCGATGCCATGGTCTCCGCCACAGCGCTCATCTCCCCTGCTCCGGTCACCGTTCTCACCTCCGACCCCGACGACCTGACCGCGCTGTGCGGTAAACAGGTCACCATCGTCAAGGTCTGAGGCGCTCCACCGTCACGCTGCCGGAAAGAGGCGGCGGACCGCCTCCTCCAGGTGGGTCAGGTGGCCGCGGGCCTCGGCGCGGATGGTGGTGATGTCGTCGTCGACCGGGGTCACCACCTCGATGTATGCCTTGAGCTTGGGCTCGGTTCCCGATGGGCGCAGGATGACGCGGCCCTCGGCGGGGCCGCGCAGGCGGTAGCGCAGCGCATCGGTGGGCGGCAGGCCGTCGCGGCCGTCCGCGAAGTCCTCCACCGCGTCCACCGCGAACACGCCGAAGTCCTGCGGGGGTTCCGCGCGCAGCCCGGCCATCGTCTCCGACATCACCTCGATCCCCGGCACGCGGACCGCGACCTGGCCGGTGGTGTGCAGGCCGAACCGGCGCGCCTGGTCGTCCAGGAGGTCCAGCAGGGTCCGGCCCTCGCGCTTGGCCTCGGCGGCGATCGCGGCGACGGCCAGGGCCGCGCCGATCCCGTCCTTGTCGGCCACCGGCCGGCCGTGGTCGCCGCCGACGCAGTAGCCGATGGCCTCCTCGTAGGCGAAGACGAGGCGCTCGTCCGGACCGGCGGCGCGCACCAGCCACTTGAAGCCGGTCAGCGTCTCGGCGCAGCGCACCCCGTGGTCGGCGGCGATCTTGGGCAGCAGCCCGGCCGACACGATCGTGGTGGCCACGACCCGGTCGCCGCCCGTCGTGGAGCGCAGGACGTGCTCGGCGATGAGGCCGCCGACCTCGTCGCCGGTGAGCAGGCCGTGGCCGGGGACGGCGACCGCGAGCCGGTCGGCGTCGGGGTCGTTGGCCAGGATGAGGTCGCTGTGGTGGTCGCGACCGGTCACCAGGGCGAGGTCCAGGGCTCCCGGCTCCTCCGGGTTGGGGAACTCGACCGTCGGGAAGTCGGGATCGGGGTCGGCCTGCTCCATCACCACGCGCGGCGCGGGGAACCCGGCCCAGGCGAACGCCTGCAGAAGGGTGCGGGCGCCCACTCCGTGCAGCGGCGTGTAGGTGATCTCCACATCGCGGTGGCGGCCGGTCGGCAGCGCGCAGATCGCGCCCAGGTAGTCGTCGACCGCCCTGCCGTCCAGGACCTCCCAGTCGGTCCCGAGCGGCATCCGGTCGACCGGGCCGGCCGCGTCGATGGCCGCGGAGATCTCGGTGTCGGCCGGGGGCACGATCTGGCTTCCCGCGTCGGGCCCCGACCCGCCGACGTAGACCTTGTACCCGTTGTCCCGCGGCGGGTTGTGGCTGGCGGTGACCATGATCCCGGCGTCGGCGCCCCGGGCGCGCACGGTGTGGGCGAGCACCGGGGTCGGCAGGGGCCCGGGCAGCATCAGGACGGTGCACCCCGCCCCGGTGAGCACCTCGGCGGTGTCACGGGCGAAGTCGGCGGACCGGTGGCGCGCGTCGTAGCCCACGACGACGGTGCCGCGCGAGCCCAGCCACGACGCCACCCCCGCGGCGGCGCGCATGACCGTGACGCGGTTCATCCGGTTGGGCCCGGCCCCCAGTGCGCCGCGCAGTCCCGCGGTGCCGAACTCCAGGCGCGCACCGAACCGGTCGGCCAGCGCGGCGTCATCGCCCTCGTCCAGCAGCCGGCGCAGCTCCTCGCGGGTCCGCGGGTCGGGGTCCTGATCCAGCCAGGCGCGGGCCTGGTCGCGGAGGATGTCGCCCATCTCGTGCGTCGTCCTTTCCGTGGGTGCGGAAACGGTCGGCGGGGCGCGGGAGCGCACCGCGGGGCCGCCCGATACTCAGGGCTTGGGGAGCCGGTCGACGATGGCGGCCAGCAGCCCGCCGACGTCGCCGGCGGCGTCGCGGCCGGCCGCGAGCACGTCGGCGTGGTCGAGCGGTTCCCCGGTCAGGCCCGCCGCGATGTTGGTGACCAGGGACAGGCCCAGGACCCCGGCGCCCTGCTCGCGGGCCGCGATGGCCTCCAGCACGGTGGACATGCCCACGAGGTCGGCGCCCAGGGTGCGCAGCATCCGGATCTCGGCGGGGGTCTCGAAGTGCGGGCCGGGCATCGCGGCGTAGATGCCCTCGCGCAGGTCCGGTGCCGCCTCGCGGGCGATCTCCCGCAGCCCGGCGCCGTAGGTGTCGGTGAGGTCGACGAAGGCGGGTCCGACGAGCGGGCTGCGGCCGGTGAGGTTGATGTGGTCGCTGATCAGGACCGGTGAGCCGACCCCGTAGTCCTCGCGCAGGGACCCGGCGGCGTTGGTGAGGATGATGGTGGAGGCGCCCGCCGCGATGGCGGTGCGGACGTTGTGGACGACCGGCACCGCGCCGTGGCCCTCGTAGAGGTGGGTGCGGCCCACGAAGACGAGCAGGTCGCGGTCGCCGCGGCGGACGCCGCGCACGGTGCCCGCGTGGCCGTCGACGGCGGGCGGGAGGAAGCCGGGCAGGTCGGCGGCCCGGATCTCGGTGTCGACGTCGCCGAGCTCGTCGGCGGCGGGGGCCCATCCGGATCCCATCACGAGCGCGGTGCCGTAGTCGTCGACGCCCGTGCGTGAGCGCAGCTCGTCGGCTGCCTTCCGCGCGGTCTCCAGGGCCTCGGTGATCACTGTCGTCTCCTCACTATCGTGGCGTGCCGAACGGGCCCGCGCAGCGGTCCCCTCTCCGGCCCGGCGGCGGCACCGGCCCGCCGCGCACACGCGACGGCTCCCTCACACGCCCGCGCCCGCACCGGTCCGGAGGCTGCCATCATCCCCCATTCCCGCCGCCGGACCACGCTTCCATGCCGGAGGGCCGTGTGCCGGTACCGCGGGGGTCACGCCACCGGGCGGCGCAGGACGAGTTGGGGGGCCGCGTCGGGGGGCAGGAGGCGGCGGTCGGTGGGGGTGAATCCGCCGGCGCGGTAGGCGCGGAGGGCGGCCCGGTTGGACTCGGCCACGGCCACCAGGACCTCGCCGACGTCGGGCGCGATGGCGCGGACGAGGGGTCCGAGCGCCCCGCAGGCGGTGCGGCCGATGCCCTGGCCCTGCCATTCTGGGGCGACGTAGAACGCCCGCAGCATGACCGACCCCGCGGGGTCGCCGGTGGCGATGCGGGGGGCGACACGTCGGTCGATGATGCCGAAGCCGACCGGTACGCCCCGGCGGACGACGGCGAACGGGGTGCGCTCGGGGTCGGCGTCGGCGCGCGGAAGGTTCGCTGCGGCATCGGCGGTGAAGGAGCGCTGGCCCGGGGGCAGGCGCAGCCTGAGCACGGCGGCGCGCGCCTCGGCGACCTCCGCCGTCCGGCCGTCCAGGCGCAGCAGGCCGATCCGTTCGTGGATGCGCGGAGCGGCGGCCGCCATAGCTCTCCTCCCGGTCACCGTGGTCGGGGCGCCGTCACCGGTGCCCGCAAGGCGGGCGTCGTGGCCGGCGCCCGCTGGACGAGCGCCTGCACCGGTGCCCGCGGGGCGGGTGTCGGCGGGGCGCGTCGTGTGCCTCCAGTGTCGCAGCCCACCCCGGACCACCACCAATCCCGACAACGCGCCCGTGCGACGGCCAGGGCGGGAGCGCGTGCGGGGGGCGGATGCGCTTAAGGTGGCGGCATGGCCGAACCAGTACCCGCATGGGCCTATGAGCGGGTCGGGCTGTCGCCGCACGACCCCCGGTGGGCCGGGACCGCCCGTATCGAGGCGGAACGGCTGGCGAACCTGCTCGCGCCGTGGCTGGCCGACGGGGTCGAGCACATCGGCTCCACCGCGGTTCCGGGCCTGGCCGCCAAGCCGGTCATCGACCTCATGGCATCGGTCACCGGCATCGACGACGTGGTCGACGAGGCCGGCGGCCGGCTCGCGGCCGACGGCTGGCACCACGTACCGCCGCCGCTCGACGGGCGGCCGTGGCGCCGCTTCTATGTGA
Source organism: Nocardiopsis mangrovi (assembly GCF_042653925.1). Taxonomy (NCBI): domain Bacteria; kingdom Bacillati; phylum Actinomycetota; class Actinomycetes; order Streptosporangiales; family Nocardiopsidaceae; genus Nocardiopsis; species Nocardiopsis mangrovi. Next base: position 158,034 of record NZ_JBHSFQ010000002.1, on the reverse strand, counting down.
AACCCGACGAATCGGGGCTGCGGCGCCGCGCCCACCTGCACGTCCTCGCACAGGGCCACCCGCGCTGGGACGACCAGCTGGCGTTCCGCGACGCGCTGCGCGCCGACTCCGGTCTGCGCCGCGCCTACACGGAGCTGAAACGGCGCCTGGCCCGCCGGCACCCCGACGATCGCGAGCGCTACACCGACGCCAAGGCCGCGTTCGTCGCGTTCGCCCTGGGCCGGTCCGGGGAGATCAGGTACCGATAGGGTGCCAGACGGTCTTGATCTCCAGGAAGCGCGAGAGCCGCCCGATCCCGGGGTCGGCCCGCCAGTCGGTGCCCGGCCCGGGGCGCAGGACCCGCTTGAGCGTGGTGGCGGCGCCGCGCTCCAGCTCCGCGGCCAGCCCGCCGGCGCCCGCGAGGTCGAGCGCGTTCACGTCGCCGTGCGCCGCCAGCGGCGGCGCCAGTTCCGCGACCCGCCCGGTGAGCACGTTGACCACACCGCCCGGCAGATCCGATGTCGCCAGCACCTCGGCCAGGGTGACCGCCGGGAGCGGCGCGTCCTCGGCGGCGACGACGACGGCCGTGTTGCCGGTGGCGATGACCGGCGCGATGACCGACACCAGGCCAAGCAGCGGCGACTCCGGCGGCGCGAGGATCGCGACCACGCCGGTGGGCTCGGGCGCGGAGTGGTTGTAGTACGGCCCCGATACCGGGTTGGCACCACCGATGACCTGGGCGAACTTGTCCGTCCACCCCGCGTAGTAGACCCACCGGTCGATCGCCGCCGACACCGTCCGCTCGGCGTCGCCCGGCGCGGTCGCCTCGGCGTCGCGGAGTTCGGCCGCGAACTGCGCACTGCGGCCCTCCATCATCTCCGCGACCCGGTAGAGGATCTGCCCGCGGTTGTAGGCGGTCCGCCCCGACCACCCGGCGAACGCCTTGCGGGCGGCGGCGACGGCGTCGCGCGCGTCCTTGCGGGAGGCGAGCGCGGCGTTGGCCAGGTGGCCGCCCTGGTGCGAGGTCACGGCGTAGGACCTCCCCGACTCCGAGCGGGGGAACGCCCCGCCCACATAGAGCTTGTAGGTCTTGCGGACCGCCAGACGGCCCGCCGCCTGCGGCGCGGCGCCGGTACCCGCGGCCGGCGCGGGGGCGCCGGCACCGGTCGCGGCGTCGTGCTCGGCCGAGTCAGGCAAGGTAAGCCTCCAGTCCGTGGCGCCCGCCCTCCCGGCCGTAGCCGGACTCCTTGTAGCCCCCGAACGGGCTGGCCGGGTCGAACTTGTTGAACGTGTTGGACCACACCACGCCGGCGCGCAGCCGCTCGGCTGTCCACAGCATCCGCGACCCCTTCTCCGTCCACACCCCCGCCGACAGGCCGTAGGGGGTGTTGTTGGCCTTGGCGACGGCCTCGTCGGGGGTGCGGAAGGTGAGGACGGACAGCACCGGCCCGAAGATCTCCTCGCGGGCGATGCGGTGCGCCTGGCTGACACCGGTGAAGACCGTGGGCGGGAACCAGTAGCCCCGTTCGGGCAGCGCGCAGGAGGGGGACCAGCCCTCGGCCCCTTCGTCGCTCCCCGCCCGGGCGAGCGCGCGGATCCGGTCGAGCTGGGCGGCGGAGTTGATGGCGCCGATGTCGGTGTTCTTGTCCAGCGGGTCGCCCAGCCGCAGCCGCTCGATGCGGGCCCGCAGCCGCAGCAGCACCTCGTCGGCGACGGACTCCTGCACCAGCAGCCGCGACCCGGCGCAGCAGACGTGCCCCTGGTTGAAGAAGATGCCGGTGACGATGCCCTCGACCGCCTGGTCCAGCGCGGCGTCGTCGTAGACGATGTTCGCGCCCTTGCCGCCCAGTTCGAGGCCGACCCGCTTGCCGGTGCCCGCGACCGCGCGCGCGATCTCGCGCCCCACCTCCGTGGACCCGGTGAAGGCGACCTTGTCGGTGCCGGGGTGGGCGACCAGCGCGCGGCCGGTGGCGCCGGCCCCGGTGACAATGTTGACCACCCCCGGGGGGAGGTCGGCCTCCTGGCAGATCTCGGCGAACACCAGCGCGGACAGCGGGGTGGTCTCGGCCGGCTTGAGCACCACCGTGTTCCCCGCGGCCAGCGCCGGGGCGATCTTCCAGGCCAGCATCAGCAGGGGGAAGTTCCACGGGATGACCTGGGCGGCCACGCCGACGGGCCGCGGGTCGGGGCCGAGCCCCGCGTGGCCCAGCTTGTCGGCCCAGCCCGCGTGGTAGAAGAAGTGCGCGGCGACCAGGGGCAGGTCGGTGTCGCGGGTCTCCTTGATCGGTTTGCCGTTGTCCAGGGTCTCCAGCACCGCCAGCTCGCGGGAGCGCTCCTGGAGGATGCGGGCGATGCGGAACAGGTACTTGCCCCGCTCGGCCCCGCTCATGGGGCCCCACACGGTGTCGAAGGCGCGGCGGGCCGCGGCGACCGCGCGGTCGATGTCGGCGTCGCCGGCCACCGCCACCTCCGCCAGCGGCTCCTCGTCGGCCGGGTTGACCGTGGTGATGTGGTCACCGGTCGCGGCCGGGGCGAACGCGCCGTCGATGAACGGCTCGTAGCTCGGGCGCAGCGACACCACCGAGCGCGATTCGGGCGCCGGCGCGTACGCGAAGGTCTGCTCGTCCACTGCTCGGCCTCTCAGTCCAGCGTGAAGTAGTCGGGGCCGGGGTAGGCGCCGGTGCTCAGCTTGGTCCGCTGCATCAGCAGGTCGTTGAGCAGGCTGGAGGCCCCCAGGCGGAACAGGCCCGGGTCGAGCCAGGCGGGCCCGGCGACCTCGTTGACCAGGACCAGGTTGCGGACGGCGTCCTTGGTGGTGCGGATGCCCCCGGCCGGCTTGACCCCGATGCGGCGGCCCGTGGCGGCGTGGTGGTCGCGCACCGCCTCCAGCATGATCATCGTGACCGGGAGCGTCGCGGCGGGGGCGACCTTGCCGGTGGAGGTCTTGATGAAGTCCGCTCCCGCGTGGATCGCCAGCCAGGAGGCGCGCCGGACGTTGTCGTAGGTGGCGAGCTCGCCGGTCTCCAGGATGACCTTGAGGTGGGCCGGCCCGCACGCCTCCTTGACCGCGGCGATCTCGTCGTGGACCTTGCGGTAGTCGCCCGAGAGGAACGCGCCCCGGTCGATGACCATGTCGATCTCGGCGGCGCCGTCGGCCACGGCGCGGCGGGTGTCGGCCAGCTTGGCCTCCAGGGGCGCCCGCCCGGCCGGGAAGGCGGTGGCCACCGACGCCACCCCCACCCCCGTGCCGTCCAGTGCCTCGACCGCCACCGCGACCAGGTCGGAGTAGACGCAGACCGCCGCCACCCGCGGCGCCGACGGGTCGGCGGGGTCGGGGTGGGCCGCCTTGGCGCACAGCGCGCGGACCTTGCCCGGGGTGTCGGCGCCTTCGAGGGTGGTGAGGTCGACCATGCGGATGGCCAGGTCGATGGCGTGCGCCTTGGCGGTGGTCTTGATCGAGCGGGTCGCGAGGTCGGCGGCGCGGGCACGGGCTCCGACCTCGTCGACGCCGGGAAGCCCGTGCAGGAGCGCCCGCCATGAGGCGTTGGTCGCCGCCGTGTCGGGCGCTGGTGCGGAATGGGGCACGGGCGGACCACCCTCGTCGAAGTCGGCGGCGGCGGCGCCGGTGGCCCGGCGCCGGAGATCACGGCCCCATGATGCCACGCACGGACCACGGCATATATGGCGCGGTTTCCGGAGTATCCCTGATCCGGCCCCGGGCATCGCCGGGCCGGCATCGTGCATGATGGAAGGGTGCGGGCGCGTGCGCCCGACCGTCGGCACGAGGGAGGCGGCACCGTGGCCGAGATCCGGATCAGCTCCGACGACGGCCTCGACCTGCGGCGGCTCGCCGCCGCGCTGGCCGAGTCCCAGGGGTGGCCGCGCGACCGGGTGGGCATCTGGGAGAACCGCGGCGGCGGCGACGTCGTCCTGACCGTCGAGGACGCCCTCCTCCAGGACGCCGACCCCGACCCCCTCGGGCAGCCCGTGCACACCCGCAGCGATGTGCACCGCGCCTGCGAACTGCTGCGCCAACGCGACCCCTCGCTGCGCGGCGTGGACTTCCCCGCGCTACGCGACGAGGCCGCCAGGTTCTTCTCCGCCGGCTGGTCCGTCGCCGACCTCCTGCACGCGCTGGCCCACCGCCACGACGGCACCCCGTGGCCGCGCGGCGACGGCTACGCCGGGATCGAATGGCTCCACCACCGGCTGCGCAACTGGAAGTCGTCCACCGGCGACATCCGCCCCTCGGCCGCGCAGGAGACCGCGCAGCTGCGCATCGTGGGCCGGATCGGGCTGCCCTCCGATCTGGGCCTGCCCCACGACGACCCCGCCGCGCGCGGCCACACCGCCAGCCCCGAGGCCGCCCGCAGGGCGGCCGACGACGCCCGCAGACTCATGCGCGTCCAATCGCGCACCACCAGCGACGGCCTGGAGCACCGCGACCGCACCGCATCGCGCATCACCCGGCGGGGATGAGCCGGAGGGCCGCGGCGCGGCCCGGGCCGGTGCGGTCCCGGGGCCATCGGAGCGAGGCGCGACCGGGGAACGGGGCGGCGGCAGCCGCCGGGCCCCGCCCGCCCCGCGCCGTGCCCGTATCGATTGCGCGGCGAATCCGGACACTTGCCCCTGCGACACCGCAGAGTGCCTTACGTTACATTCGTGCGAACACGGCCTAACGTGGAGAACGTGGCGCACCGCCTCACGACCAGGAGGAGGCCAATGGGAGAGCCGACGCTGTCGAGCCTGCTGCCGGTCGAGGCCATCGTCACCGGCATCCACGTGTCCGACTGGCGGGAGGCCATCCGCGCCGCCGGCGAACTCCTGGTCGCCACCGGCGTGGGCACGGAGGACTACGTCGGCCAGATGCAGGACGCGGTCGACGAGTACGGCCCCTACATCGTCATCGCCCCCGGGCTCGCGCTCGCCCACGCCCGCCCCTCCGAAGCCGTCCTGCGGACCGGGCTGTCCTGGGCCGGGCTGGCCACGCCCGTGGAGTTCGGGCACCCCCACAACGACCCCGTGTACCTGGTCATCGGGTTGGCGGCGGTCGACCACGACGGCCACTCGGCGGCACTGTCGCGGCTGGCCCGGATGCTCGCCGACACCGAGCGGCTGGCCTCCCTCAAGGACGCCCCCAGCGCGGCGCGGATCCACTCCATCATCACCGAGTACGAGACGAGCCCCGAGTGAAGATCCTGGCCGTGTGCGGAATGGGTATCGGCACCAGCATCCTGTTGAAGAGCAACGCCGAGCGCGCGGTGAACGAGCTCGGGCTCGACGCCGACGTCGAGGTCGCCGACATCGGCACCGCGCGCGGCGCCGCGGCGGGCGCCGACCTCGTGCTGACCTCCGGCGAGCTCGCCGACGAGATCGGCGACATCGGGATCCCGATCGTGGTCATCGACAACTTCATCGACGGCGACGAGATCCGCGACAAGCTGAGCGCCGCCCTCCCCGGCTAGACACGGCAGGAGCGCCCCCAATGGAGTGGATCGTCGCCGTCGCCCGCTTCTTCGTCAACGAGGTGCTGAGCGTCCCCGCCTACATGGTCGGGCTCCTCACCGCGGCCGGACTGATCGCCCTGCGCAGGTCCGTCGGCCAGATCGTGGGCGGCGGAATCAAGGCCGTCCTGGGGTTCCTGCTGGTCGGTGCGGGCGCGGGGCTGGTGGTGGCCGCGCTGGATCCGCTCGGCGCGATGATCCAGGGCGCCGCCGGGGCCCAGGGGGTCGTGCCCACCAACGAGGCGATCGTCGCCATCGCCCAGGAGCGGTTCGGCGCGCAGGTGGCCTGGATCATGATCAGCGGGTTCGCGCTGAGCCTGGTGCTGGCCCGCTTCACCCCCCTGCACTACGTCTTCCTCACCGGCCACCACACCCTGTTCATGGCCACCCTGCTGACCATGGTCCTGGCGACCACCGACCTGCCCGGCGCGGCCGCCGTGGCGCTGGGCGCGGTCCTGCTCGCGGTGGTGATGGTGTCGCTGCCGGCCCTGGCCCAGCCGTGGACCCGCCGGATCGGCGGCGACGGCAAGATCGCGATCGGCCACTTCGGGACCCTGGGCTACATCGCCGCGGGCGCCGCCGGCCAGCTCGTCGGGCGCGGGAGCCGCAGCACCGAGGACATGAAGCTGCCCGAGGGCCTGCGCTTCCTCCGCGACTCGATGGTGGCCACGGCGCTGTCGATGGTGCTGATCTACCTCGCGGTGGCGCTGCTGTTCTGGGCGCGCGAAGGCACCGGCGCGGCGCTGGCGATGTTCCCGCCCGCCGAGGGCGTCGCGCCCACCATCGGCCACTTCCTCATGCAGTCGGTGATGCAGGGCCTCCAGTTCGGGATCGGGGTGGCGGTGATCCTGTACGGGGTGCGGACCATCCTGGGCGAGCTGGTCCCGGCGTTCCAGGGGATCGCCGAGCGGGTCGTGCCCGGAGCGGTCCCGGCCCTGGACGCCCCCATCGTGTTCCCGTTCGCGCAGAACGCCGTGCTGATCGGGTTCGTGTCGAGCTTCATCGGCGGGCTGGCGACGCTGGCGGTCATGGCGCTGTGGCTCAACCCCGTGCTCGGGCTCGCGCTCATCCTCCCCGGTCTGGTCCCGCACTTCTTCACCGGCGGGGCGGCCGGGGTCTACGGCAACGCCACCGGCGGGCGCCGCGGCGCGGTGGCCGGCGCGTTCGCCAACGGGGTGATCATCACCCTGCTGCCGGCGTTCCTGCTCGGCGTGCTGGGCACCTTCGGAACGGCCAACACCACCTTCGGCGACGCGGACTTCGGCTGGTTCGGGATCGCGGTCGGCTACGCCTTCCGCGGCGGCGACGCGGTCGGGGTGGTGCTGGCGCTGGCGATCGCGGCGGTCCTGCTCACTGGCGCGATCGTCGTGCAGAAGCGGCTGGTCGAGACCGGCTGGGAGCCGCGCGCCCGGCGCGCCGCCGAGGACCGCTGAGCGCGTTCCGCGGCGCACCGGCGCGGCCGGCGGCCCGCGCGCGGCGGTCAGTCGGGCCGGGCGAACCGGCGCGCGGCCAGCGCCAGGGCCGCCACGCTGAAGCCCACGACCAGGCCGAGTTCGAGCGCCACCGAGGGGTGGTAGGAGCCCCACGCCACCGGGTCGGACAGCGCCCCGCCCGGCGGCGCCGCGAGCCGGTCGCCGATGGTGCGGCGCATGGCGTCGACGGCGTAGGTCAGCGGGTTGGCCAGCGCGATGGGCGCCATCCACGCGGGCATCGACGCCACCGGGAAGACCACCCCCGACAGGAACAGCAGCGGGGTCATGACGACGCTGAGCACCGTGTTGAACGTCTGGATGCGCCGGATGGTCACCGCCACCAGGGCCGCCAGCGACGTCATGGCCAGCGCGGCGGTCCCGAGCCCGGCGAGCAGCAGCAGCGACAGGTCGAGCCGGTAGGGGACGCCCACCAGCCCGGCGCAGGCCAGGACCGCGGTGCCCGTGCAGGTGGCGACGGTGGCCCCGCCCAGGCACTTGCCGAACAGCAGGGTCGAGCGGCGCACCGGCGCCACCAGCATCTCGCGCAGGAACCCGCTCTGCCGGTCCCAGACGATCGAGGCCCCCACCGAGACCGCGGGGACCTGCGCGGCCATCACCAGGACCCCGGGGAAGAGGAAGACGAGGTACCCCTCGCCCTGGGCGGAGCCGGCCCCGGCCTGGGCGTAGAGCCGTGACAGCCCCACGCCCAGGATGAACAGGAAGACCAGCGGCTGGAGCAGGGACAGGACCGCGCGCGCGGGGTCGCGCACGAAGTGCAGCATCTCGCGCCGCCAGACCATGCGCCCGGCGCGCAGTTCGCCGGCCAGGCCGCCGAGGACCCCCGGAGCGGCGTCGGTCGGTGCGTTCCAGGTGCCGGTCACCCGGGTCCTCCCGATGGGGCGATGAGTGCCGGCGCCCCCGGCGCCGAGCCGTCGCGGATGCGGTGCCCGGTGTGGTGCAGGAAGACGTCGTCGAGGCTGGGCCGGGTCACGGTCACCGAATAGACGGGGACGTCGAGCCCGGCGCACAGGCGGGGCGCGAGCCGGGCGCCGTCCTCGGCGGTGACGCTGACGCCGTCGGGGCCCTGGACGGGGTCGAGCCCGAACCGCTCGCGCAGGTCGCGCGCTGCCGCGGGGTCGTCGCCCGTCCGCAGGTGCACCCGGTCGGCGCCGATGACCGACTTCAGCTCCCCGGGGGTCCCCTGGGCGACGACCCGCCCCTCGGAGACGATGGCGATGCGGTCGCACTGGTCGGCTTCGTCGAGGTAGTGCGTCGTCAGGAAGACCGTGAGGGTCTCGCGCGCACGGACCTCGTGCAGGTGCTCCCACACCCTCGCCCGCGCCTGGGGGTCGAGGCCCAGGGTGGGTTCGTCGAGGAAGAGCACCCGGGGGCGGTGCAGCAGCCCCCGGGCGATCTCCAGGCGCCGGCGCATGCCGCCGGAGAACGTGCGCACCAGGCTGTCGCGCCGCTCGGCGAGCCCGGCGAGGTCGAGCATCTCCGCGATCCGCCCCGGCAGGGCGGCCCGCGGCAGCCCGTAGAGGTCGGCATGGAAGCGCAGGTTCTCCCGCGCGGTCAGGTCGCCGTCGAGCGTGTTCTCCTGGAAGACCAGCCCCAGCTGGCGGCGGACCGCACCGGGGGCGGCCATGGTGTCGTGGCCGGCGATCTCGATGAGGCCCTCGCTGGGCCGGGCCAGCGTGCACAGCATGGCGATGGTCGTGGTCTTGCCGCTGCCGTTGGGCCCCAGGAAACCGAACAGCTCCCCCTGGCCGACGGTGAGGTCGATGCCGCGGACCGCCTCGATCCCGGGGTAGCCCTTGCGCAGGCCGATGGCGCGGATCGCCGGGACATCGGCGCCGGGAGGAGGGGCCGCCTCCGCGGGCGGGGCCGCCCGCGGACGGCGGCGGGTATCTCGGAACACGGGCATCCCTTCGTAGGCGTCGCGCCGCCGCGGCGGCCGCGGCGGTCCTCCACGGCTCAGGTGGCCAGCCCGAGCCGCACCGGCCAGTCCTCGGGGACCGCGAAGCCGAAGCTCCAGCGGTCGCGTTCGGTGGGGTTGACGATGCAGTGCCAGAAGAGGTGCCGTGGATCCTGCTCCACCTTGAAGAAGCGGACGATGCGCGGGCGCTCCCCCAGGGTCACGATCTCGCCGGTGGCCGGGTTCATGTACCGGAAGAACGTGGTGCGGGCGGGGTCGTCGAAGGGCGCGTCGACGTCGACGATGTACATCCGCCAGCCGGGCTGGGTCTCGTTGGTGTGCCAGAGCCGGTAGCCGGAGGGCGGGTACCACATCGAGCCCGAGAAGCGGATCTCGGTGCCGAAGGCGTCCTCCAGCGCGGCGATGGTGGCGTTCTTGGCGTCGAGGTAGTCCGCGTAGCCGGGGTGGTCGATGTGCTCGTCGAGGTTCACGAGGTGGAACCCGCGCCGGTGGGCGCCCCCGCTGTCGCCCTCCTCATGCTCCACGCCGGCGCGCCAGCGGTCGAACTCCTCGCTCGCGGGGGACAGGTCGGTCGAGCGGAGGTCCTCGTCGCGGAACCGCTCGGCGAAGCGGGCGAGGTCGACGGAGCCGGGCTTGATCTTCAGCCGCGGGAGCTGGTCGAGCACGGCGCCGAATCCCGGGATGTCGGCGATGGCGTACTCGTGGTGGTAGAAGCCGCTCTCACCCGGCCGGGGGCGGGTGTCCCCGGCCGCCGCGGGAGCCGACGGGGCCGGGCCGCCGGACCCCCCGTTCCCGGACGCCGCGGCGGGGGTGAACGTCGACGACGCCGCGGCGAGGTCGGTGAGGCGGAAGTCGTAGCCGTGCCGCGCTCCCAGGGCGATGATCTCCTTGGGACCGGTCATGGTCCGGAGCGTGCGCATGAGGTCCGGCGACGCGTGCGCGGCGTGCAGGAACTCGGTGCAGGACTGGATCGACATGTGCGGGGTTGCACCTACCTCTGGTCGGTTGCGGCCGGTGGCGGATCGAGCAGCAGGACGGACGGCACCCGTTCGGGGTGGGCCAGGCGCAGCAGGTGCATCCCCATGCCGGAGATGCCCAGGAGCAGGCCGGGGAAGAAGTCGGTGCTGGCACCGGTTCCCCCGCTCCGGCTTTCGTCGAGGTTGCGCCACTGGGTCTGGACCTGGACGTTGGCCTCCATCCGGAACGCCGGCTCGTCGTTGAGCAGGGCGAAGCGCAGCAGGAGCTCGGCGTTGCCGGACCGGCCGTGGCAGAGGGTGTCGTTGCGCAGCCGCGGGAAGTTGCGCATGGTGGCGGACAGCGCCAGGCGGGCGTCGTGCATGAGGGAGTCGTCGTCGCGGCCGAGGGCGGACCAGGCGGCGATGCGGCTCAGCCCGATCCCGGCGGCGCCGTTGCACCAGGCGTTGGCGTAGTGGCGGCCGTTGCGCGCCACGCCGCCGCCCGAGGTGCGCAGGTCGTACCAGTCCCGTTCGGCGTCGTCGAAGAACCGGGCCTCGTGGCCGAACGCGCGCCGTCCGGCGTCGGTGTAGTCGGTGCGGTCCAGGCGGGCGCCGAGGCTGATGAGCGACCAGCCGAAGCCCGCGGTCCCGTGGGTGAAACCGGTGAGGTGCGGTGTGCCGTCGCCGTCGGGCTGCGGCCAGCTCAGCGTGCCGGAGCCGGCCCGGGCGGTGCGCAGCAGGTGGTCGCCGCACATGCGCGCGGCGTCGAGTCCGTGGCCGCCGGTGGCGTCGGCCAGGCCGAGCAGGACCGGGACCAGGCCGGCGGCTCCGTCGAGGATGTCGAGCCGGCGGTCGTCGCCGATGCGGGGGCGCAGTCCGTCGGCGAGCCGGACCGCGTGGTCGAGCAGTGCGGGGTCGTCCCAGAGCCGGGAGAGGTGCGTGAGCAGGTAGATGAGCCCGCCGGTGCCCTGGAACGCGCCGATGCGGCCGGTGTCGGGGGCCGCCGCGGCGTGGCCGAGCGCCCGGCGGGCCGCGTGCCGGAACGCGGGCCGCGGCACGAGGGAGTCGAGGTAGGCGAGGAACAGGCCGATTCCGGCGGAGCCGTGGTAGAGGTCGCCTTCGACATCGGCCTCGACGGTGTGTCCGTCGCGCAGGTCGAAGGAGGTCCACGGCGCCGGGGCGGCGGGCTCGCGCAGCATGTCGCACAGGCGCTCGCCCACCTGCGCCGCCTGGTCCAGGCAGGCCGCGGCGAACGACGGGGCGGTGATCTCCCCGGTCGAGAGGCTCGCGGTGATGTAGTGGCGCTGCCGGGTCAGGTTGGCGTCGGACAGCCGGCCGATGCGTCGGGTGATGTGGTCGATCGGCGAGAGCGCGAGGTAGGACGGGATGGCGCTGCCGTGGTCGTGGGTCAGGCCGAGGTCGCCGGTGGCGACGGTGAAGATGGGGATGTCGAGCCGCCACAGCGAGTCGAGTTCGCGCTCGACGAGGACCCCGCCGTCGTCCCAGGCGCGCGGATGGGTGCGCACCGCGCTGGTGAGCAGGTCGACTTCGAGCGGGTCGGCGAGCGCCTTGGGGTGGCGCGCCGACAGGAGGGACTGCGCGTAGACCTGGGTGCTGCGGTTGATGAACCGGACGGAGGCGTCGGCGAAGGCCCCGGCCACGCAGGCGGCGCTGGACTCGGGGTCGTCCTGGAACCACGCGTAGACCCGGCGGAAGCCGTCGGCGATGGCGTCGGTGAAGTCGCCGGGCTGCATGAGCTCATCGCCGAGGAAGACCCGGTTGGCGGCACCGGGCCGGATCTCGACGCCGGACACGTGGGTGACCGCGCTGCGGAAGGTGAGGCGGTCGCCGGTGACCCGGGGGACGGCGATCGGGATCTCGTAGGAGGTGCCGCCGGTGTAGCCGCTGATGTGCATGACGGCGGGGTCGCCGTCGCGGGCCGCGGAATTGGGCCATTCCAGCAGCCCGGTGCCGAAGACGGAGTCGAGGAGGCTGCCCTCCTTGTCCGGCTGCCCCGCCGGGCGCACGCCCAGCACGGTCTCGCAGTCGCAGACGAAGGCGTCGCCGTCGGCCACGATGACGTTCTCGAAGTGGAGGTCGCCGCCGCCCAGCACGTAGAAGATGCCGAGGTAGCCGCCCAGCTGCCGGTAGACGTGCTCGACGTCGGCGCGGGCCTCGACGCGGTTGCGGCCGGCCGGGATGTGGGCCTCGTAGCCGTAGCCGTCGCGGGGCAGGACGGCGCGCCCGGCGAACGCGATCACGCCGTCGTCGCTCAGGCGGCGCAGCAGGGTCTGCATGGCGGCTTCGGAACGGATGCAGCGCGGCTTGTAGACCACGGTGCCGGAGGCGCCGCCGTCGAGTTCGACCTCGATGAAGGCGACGCTGCGCGCGCCGGCGTGGTGGTCGGAGTTGCCCAGCCGCAGTGAGCGGACGGCGGTGACGCCGCGGTCGAAGAAGGCGTCCGCGATGGCCGCGGAATCGGCGGCGAGGTGGCCGACGAGGTCGCGGCCGAAGTCGGCGAGCAGCCGCGTGACCTGGGCCAGCCACCGGCCCAGGACCGGGAAGCGGCGGTAGAAGTCGTGATAGGCCGCGGGGTCGCGGAAGGTGTGGTCGAGGTAGCGCCGGTAGTCGTCGCGCGAAGCGGTCGCGGGGTCGGCGCCGGTCCGGGCGCAGTACACCTTGGCGTCGGCCTCGACCGCCCAGGCCAGCGCGAGTTCGAAGCGGTCGAGCAGGTGGTGCTGGAAGTCGGCCACGACCTGCGGGGAGATCCGCGCGCTCCCCGGGGGTGCCGGGCGGTGCACGGCCTCGCGCAGCAGGCGGCCGAGTTCGAGCAGGAAGGGCTCGCAGGCGATGGCGAGCCGGCCGTAGTAGGTGTCGGCGCGGCGCCAGTCGGCGTCCGGCTCGCCGGCGGCCTCGGCGAAGCGGTCGAGCGCCGAGCGGTAGGTGGGCAGCCACGCGCGGTGGGTCTCGGTGAGCAGTTTGCGGGCGGTGGCCTGGGCGGGGTCGTCGGGGGCGCGGTCGAGGGCGAGTTCACGCAGGCGGTGCGCCGTGAGGACGTCAACGAGCCGGTCCTTGGCGTGTGCGGCGGGACCCCCTCCGTTGCGGGCCGCCCGGGCGGACTTCAGGGCCAGCTTCCCCGCCACGCGGTCGATCTTCCAGGTGTCGGCGGGGTGGAGCCCGTCGTAGCCCTCCGCCGGGCCGAGGGCGCCCAGCGCGTCCGCGACGCGCATGCGCTCGGACAGGTTGCAGGCACGCGCCGCTAGGTCGACGGGATAGGCGTTTCCCATGCTGGAGGGGCTCCCATGGTCGGCGGAGGGGGCGGCGGCGGGCACGCGGGACGACCCGCCGCCGGTGACGCGGCTACGCGGCTACTTGGTGTTGCCGTCGCAGGCGAGGGTGAACGGCCCGAAGCTGCACGTGCTGGCGCAGGCGTAGACCTCATTGGCGACGATGCTGTCGGTGAAGGCGTCCAGCGCCTCCTGGTCCTGCCGCTCGACGCCCGCGGGCACGTCGGCCGGCGTGAGGCCGAAGGCCGCGGGGTCGGCCAGAAGCGCGCTGCGGAAATCGCCGTCGACGACGGCCTGCTGCAGGATCATGGTGTCGGACATGTTCATCCTCCTGAACGGTGACGCGGTACGATCACGGGATCTTCGTGGGGACCAGCTGCACGCCGGTCTGCTGCTCGAAGTTCTTCAGCTCGGCTATGGCGGCGCTCATGTTGTCGCTCTCCTTCTGCCAGTCGACCAACTCCTTCACGGCCGGGGACGGGTCTCCGTGGATCCACAGGGCTTCGAGCCACTCCTTGACGGTGTGGGGATGCAGGCCGGGGACGGGTGCGACCCGGGGGAGCAGGTGCTCCTCGTGCAGCGCGAGCGACAGCTCCAGGACTTCGCGCAGCTTTCCGTCGGGCGGCAGCAGTGAGCACAGGACCATCAGGATCTGGATCTGGCGGATCGTGTCGACGCCCTCATAAATGGTCGGGGGCTTTACGCTCATCGACGTCCTTCCTCACTGGGTGGTCTCGGCGCGCGCACAGGCCGCCCGGAGCGCGCCCTACGCCGTTTACTCCGTGCCGTGCACCATGAATATAATTCGGCACGCCTTTCACTCGGCTTTCTTCGCGCTTGCCACCCTGAAATCGGTGGTATTCACCCGGAGCACCGGATGATCAGCCGATTTCCGCGGATTTCCCGAAACGTCCGTATCGGTGGACCGCCCGGCCCCCCACCCCCATCAGATCGGGGTCGCCCCGCAGAATGGCCAGGTGCAGCGTGCGGAGCTGCTCGCTGGGGTCCATGCCCATCTCGTCGCGCAGGCGCACGCTGACGTCGCGGAACGCCTGTAGCGCCTCCACCCGGCGCCCGCAGCGGTACAGCGAGAGGATGAGCTGGTGCCAGAAGCGCTCGTGGAAGGGGTAGCGACGGATCAGCACCCGCAGCTCCCCCACCAGCTCGTCGTGCCGCCCGCGGGCGAGGTCGAGCTCGTGGCAGCGTTCACGCGCGCGCAGCCACTCCTCGGTGACCCGCGGGACGACGTCGTGGTGCAGCGACGCCGAGCGCACGTCGGGCAGCACGGGCCCCCGCCACAGCGACAGCGCCTCGACCAGCGCCGCGGCCTCGGCCGCGTCGTCGCACGCGGCGGCGGCGGCGTGCGACGACGCGACGTGCGCGCGAAACCGCAGCAGGTCGAGGCTCGCGGCGTCGGCGTCGATCACGTACCCCGCCGCCGAGGTGCGGATCAGCCCGGAGAGCCCTTCCTCGTGGCGCCCCAGGGTCGTGCGCAGCCGGGTCAGGCAGGTGTGCAGGGCGGCTCGCGGGCTGTCCGGGAGCCCGTCGTCCCACAGCAGGCCGACCAGGTCCTCCATCGGTACGACGTCGTTGGGGCTCAGCAGCAGCGAGGCCAGCAGAGTGCGCTGCTTGCCCGCCGGGATACGGACCGCCCGCGCGCCCCAAACGACCTCCAGCGGACCCAGGACACGGAAGACCACCCCTTGAGCCAATACCGTTTCTCCATCCCGATGACGCGGGCCCACCGCGCGAACCCGCGAAGAACGTGACCGATCGACTTTCAGTCTCGCCGATATCCCGCGCCCGAGGAGCCGCAGGTGAATTTTAACCCCTTGGTTCCACGCACATTTTCGACGTACCGACCGGATTGTTCTTCCATAAATACGCGGATTCCCCATTAACGGCCACATGAGGCGATCCGTCCGTGATGCACGGCCGTTTCCGGGGAACCGCCCGCCGGGCCCCGGAAACGGCCGCGGCCCCGGCACCGGAGGGGTTCCGGTGCCGGGGCCGCGGGGGCCGGCCGGCGGATCAGATGTGCACCACCGGCTCCGCCGACCCGTTGCGGGCGGCCGGCTTCATGAAGCAGGCCAGGACGGCCGCGGCGGCCATGACGGCCGCGGCGATCCCGAAGGCGAGGTGGATGCCGTCGATGAAGGCGAGGTGGCTGGCGCGGGTGACGGCCTCGGCGACCTCGGCGGTCGCGGACTCGGGGACGACCGCCCCGCCCTGCGACACCGTGCTCTGCATGTCGGCGACAGCGGCGGCGCCCGGCTCCTCCAGACCCTGGTCGGCGTAGTGGCCCGGCAGGCTGCCGACGATGGTCAGCGACAGCATCGCCCCCAGGACCGCGGTGCCGATCGAGCCGCCGAGCTGCATGGCGGCCTGCTGCATCCCCGCGGCGACTCCGGCCAGGGAGACCGGCGCGCTGGTGAGGATGGCGGCGGTCGCCCCGGTCATGACCAGGCTGAGTCCGAGGCCCAGGAGCAGGAACGCCACCGAGGTGAAGACGGCCCCGGTGTCGAAGGTCAGCCGCGACAGCATGAACAGGGCCATGGCGGCGAAGACGAGGCCGGCCACGGTGGGCACACGCGTGCCGAACCGGTCCATGATCCGCCCGGCCGGGGTGCCGAAGAGGCCGATCATCAGGGTCAGCGGCAGCAGCTGGACCCCGGTCTGCATGGGGCTGAGCCCGCGGACGCCCTGGAGGTAGAAGGTCACGAAGAACAGCGACCCCATCAACCCGAGGGCGGTCAGGAGCATGAGGACCGTGCCGATGGAGATGGTGGGCAGCCGGAAGATGCCCATGGGCAGCAGCGGGTGGGCCGCCCGCAGCTCCCACAGCACGAACGCGGCCCCCATCACCAGAGCGGCCCCCAGCACGCCGAGGGTCTCGGCGTGCGCCCAGCCCACGACCGGGCCCTCGACCAGCGCCCAGACCAGGGCGAAGATGGCGGCGCTGAGGAGCAGCACCCCGGGCAGGTCGAACCGGGAGCCGGGGTCGGTGGGGCGGTTGGCGCCGATCAGCCACACCGCGGCGGCCAGCGCGACGATGCCGACGGGCAGGTTGATGAGGAAGGCGGAGTGCCAGCCGAACGCCGAGACCAGGATGCCGCCCACGATGGGCCCGGCCGCCATGGCGGCACCCAGCAGGCTGCCGAACACGCCGAAGGCGCGGCCGAGCATGTGCGGCGGGAAGTTGGAGCGCAGCAGGCCCATTGCCGCGGGCGTGATGGTCGCACCGCACACCCCCTGGAGGATGCGCAGGCCGACCAGGACGGCCACGGTGCCCGACAGCGCGATCGCCACCGAGGTGATGGTGAACCCGACGATGCCGACCATGTAGACGTTGCGGTGGCCGAAGCGGTCGCCGAGCTTGCCGGCGGTGATCAGGAACACCGCCAGGCCGAGCAGGTAGCCGTGGGTGACCCACTGGAGTTCGGCGAGCGAGGCGTTGAGGTCGGCGCCGATGGCCGGATTGGCCACGGCCACGATCGTGCCGTCGAGAGCGACCATCATCACGCCGAACGCGATGGCGACGAGCGTGCCCCACGGCCCGCCGCGGAATCGTGTCTTGGGCGGCGCCTCCGGCGCGGCCGTGACGGTATCGGTCATGGGTCCCCCTGGTCGGCGTGCGCGTGGGGCGCACCGGCTCGGCGTCGCCCGCGACATATTATGTCAGTCGCTGACAACTGACAATGACTGACTGTTTTTGTGACGAGTGGGTATCATCCCGGAAACACGAACAAGGGGGGCGCGGTGACCAGCATCGACGAAGGTGACGACATTTCCGGCCACCGCACCCGGAAGTGAGCGTGATCACCATGGAGGCCGCCGACGGCGGGCTGCGCGAGCGCAAGAAGGCCCGCACCCGCGAGGCGCTGGTCGACGCCGCCCTGCGGCTGTTCGCCGAGCAGGGGTTCGGCCCCACGACCACCGAGGAGATCGCCGCGGCGGCCGATGTCTCGCAGCGGACCCTGTTCCGCTACTTCCCGACCAAGGAGGACATCATCCTGGACGTCCAGGATGAGATCGAGGAGGCGTTCCGGCTGAAGCTCGCGGCCCGGCCCGCGGCCGAGCACCCCGTGGACTCCCTGATCACAGCCCTCACCGCGGCCTGGTCAGAGGTCGACGCCTCCGTCCTCAACGCCCACCTGCGGATCATGCGCCTCTCCGACGAGTCGCCCAAGCTGCTCGCCGCGCACCTGCAGCGCTCCGCCGTGAACCTGGACCTCCTCGCCTCGCTGATCGCGCACCGCACCGGGACCGACACCGCCGAGGACCCGCGCCCCGAGCTGGTCGCCGCGGCGTTCGGCTCGGCCGTGCACGTGGGCATCGTCCGCTGCTGCCGGTCCGGGCGCGGCGGAGTCGACGACCTCGTCTCATCGGTCAACCACTGCCTCGAACTCCTCATTCCCACGCTGACCGAGCCGTGGGACGCGGACCGCCGGGCCGGCCGCGGCGCCGCTCCCCGCGCCCCTCGCCCGGCACCGCCGGCGGACGGCCCCGGGACGCCGGCCTGATCGCTCCGGCCGGGTCGCGCCCGCCCATGCTCGCACCCCGCCGCGGCCCGCCGCCAGTGGTTTTCCGCGCCGTTCACGGAGATGTCACAGCAGCTCAGACAAGGTACACGCTCCCATTCGAGCCCGATTCGCGGCCGGACGGCGGAATGAACGGGGGCCGTGCCCGCGCCGCGGCGCGGTTCCACCGGTCCCCCGCGCCCGGGCCGCGGGGGACCGCCCACCCGCCCTGGGCGGCGCCGGTCGCGCACCGTGGCTCTTACCGAACTCTAGGCGGCGGCGCGTAGGGTCCACGTACACCACCGGCCTTCCGTCTCCGAGGTTCCACGTGTCCCACAGCGCCACCACCACCGCCGTCGCCGTGTCCGAGCGCGTCGCGGCGGACGTGCTCATCGTCGACGACGAACCCAACATCCTGGAGCTGCTGACCGCCTCGCTCACGCTGAGCGGGTTCGCGGCCCGGGGCGCGGCCGACGCCGACGCCGCGCTGGCCGCCGTGCACGAGGCGGTGCCCGACATCGCCGTACTCGATGTCTCCCTGCCCGGCCGCGACGGGTTCGCGGTCGCGCGCGAGCTGCGCGCGGTCGCCCCCCGCCTGCCCGTGCTGTTCCTGACCGCCCGCAACTCCGTCGAGGACCGGCTCACCGGCCTGCGGGCCGGCGCCGACGACTACGTCGCCAAGCCGTTCAGCCTCCAAGAGGTCGTCCTGCGGATGCACGCGATCCTGCGCCGGACCGGGGCGGACCGCCCCGCTGACGACGCGGCCGGCCGGCACCGCTACGCCGACCTGGAACTGGACGAGGACCGCCACGAGGTGCGGCGCGCGGGCAAGGTCGTCCGGCTCTCCCCCACCGAGTTCGACCTGCTCCGCTACCTGCTGATCAACGCCGGGAAGGTCGTCAGCAAAGCGCAGATCCTGCAGCGCGTGTGGGGGGTCGACGCCGGCGACGGCCGCGTCGTGGAGTCCTACATCAGCTACCTGCGGCGCAAGATCGACACCACGGGCACCCCCCTCATCCAGACCGTCTGGGGCATCGGCTACTCGCTGCGGCTGCCCGCGTCCCCGGCGCGCGGCTGAGACCGGCGTGCGGCTGACCGGCGTGCGCGCGCTCCTCCCGGGCCCGCGCGGGCTGCGCGGCCGGCTCGTCCTGACCGTGCTCTGCCTGACCGCGGTGTGCCTGACGGCGTTCGGCGTCACGGGTGTCGCCCTGCTGGAGCGCTCGCTCGTGGCCGACATCGACGACCGGCTCGGCGAGCTCGCCCACATCTCCACCACCCTTCCGGCGCCGCCGGACCCGCCGGGCGGGCCCCCGATCTCGCCGCCGCCGCTCCCGACCGACCTGCGCGCGCTGTCGATCGGCTCCGACGGCGAGGTCGCCTGGTCCGTCGGGCAGACCACCGACGACGCCGACCGCCCCGACATCTCCGGGCTGGGCGCCACCGAGCTGGCGGATCGCGCCGGAACTCCTTTCACCCTGCCGGGCACCGACGGCGGCTCCGGCTGGCGGGTCCTCACCATGCGCTCCGGCGACGGCTCCGTGCGCATGGTGGCCGACTCCCTGGCCGAGACCGACCGCACTCTGAACCGGCTGATCGCCATCGAGTCCGTCATCGGGGCCGTCCTGCTGGTCGTGCTGGGCGCCGGGGCGGTGACCATCGTCCGGCTCCAGTTGCGCCCGCTGGCCCGCATCGAGGGCACCGCGCAGGCCATCGCCGCCGGCCGGCTCGACGAGCGGGTCCCCTACGACGACCCCGGGACCGAGACCGGGCGGCTGGGCCGCGCGCTCAACACCATGCTCGGCACGCTGGCGGACTCCCTCTCCGAACGCGCCCGCACCGCCGACCGGATGCGCCGGTTCGTCGCCGACGCCTCCCACGAACTGCGGACCCCGCTCTCCTCCATCCGCGGCTTCGCCGAGCTGTACCGGCAGAGCAGGGACCAGGGGCGGGTCCGGGGCGGGCCCGAGATCGACCACTGGATGCGGCGGATCGAGTCGGAGGCGGACCGCATGGGCGGGCTCGTCGACGACCTGCTGGTGCTGGCCCGTTTCGACGAACGGCCGCCCCTGGAGCCCGACGACGTCGATCTGGCGGCCCTGGCCCGCGACGCGGTGGGCGACGCCCGTGCGCGGGCTCCGGGCGAGCCGATCTCGCTCGATGCGCCCGAGCCGGTGCGCGTGGTCGGCGACGAACGGCGGCTGCGCCAAGTGCTCGCCAACCTCATCGGCAACGCCCTCGCGCACACGCCCGAGGGCACTGCGGTCCGGGTCGAGGTGGCCTATGCCCCGGCGCCGCTCCCGGACGGCGCGCAGGCGGGCGCGGGCGGTGTGGGCGCGCTCCCCGCCGGGGTGACCGCGACCGCCGTCGTGCGCGTGCGCGACGAGGGCCCCGGGATCGCGCCCGGCGACGCCCCCCACGTCTTCGACCGGTTCTACCGGCCCGGCGGCGACCGCTCCCGCGACCGCGGCGGGGCCGGGCTGGGCCTGGCCATCGTGGCCGCGATCGTCACGGCGCACGAGGGGCGCGTCGAGCTCGGCGGTACCGGTACTCAAGATCGGGGAACGACGTTTACAGTAGTGCTCCCGCTGGGGTGAGGACGGCGCCCCAGCGGGACCACCCCGCCTCGTCAGAGTCGCGTGAGATTCCTGGGCGGACCGTCCCTGCCGTCCTCGGGCAGGTCGGGCACCGCCGATGCCGCGAGCCCGGACACCGCGCCCAGCGCCCATTCCAGGGGGCCCCGGCCGAACACCGGACGCCACAGGGCGGCGAAGACGACCGCGCCGAGGATGAACGCCTCCAGCCGGAACGGGGCGATGTCGGTGAACGACATGCCGAGCACGGCGATGACCACGATGTGGCCGGAGTAGACGGTGAGCGACATCGAGCCTGCGGCGGCGAGCGGGGCCAGGAGCCACCCGGTGGCATCGGCCAGCGCCAGGCACGCCGCCAGCGCCAGCAGCGCGCAGCCGGTGGCCCCGGCGATCTCCATGGTGGTCCCGCTGTGCGGCGAGGCGACGAGCAGCCACCACGCGGTGTCGACGGGGACCTGGCCGTGCAGGTCGTTGACCTGCTCGGCCATCCACTGCCGCAGGGGCTCGCGCAGTGAGGGGTCGAGCGCGGAGGGATCGGTGCCGGCGGGGACGGCCTGGGGCTGGCTGAGCAGCAGCCGGTCGAGCACGCCGAAGGTGTTCAGCAGCAGCCACGACCCGCCGTAGCCGACCGCCGCCAGCGCGGCGCCGGCCGCGGCCAGCCGCACGCGCACCCGGCCCGACCGCAGGTCGAGGCGGCCCACGGCGAGCCCGGCGATGACGAACGCCATGAACGTGCACGCCGGGTAGTAGCCGGTCAGGAAGAAATCGCCGAATCCGCCGATCGAGGTCGGCCGGAACGGCGTGCCCTCGCCCATGGCGGCGCGGACGGCGAACGACACCTGCGGGCCGATCAGGCCCACGGCCGCCGCCGCGGCCATGAGCGCGGGCGCGCGCAGCCTGAGCAGTGGCAGGGCGAGCAGGAAGAAGCCGCCGTAGTAGGTGAGGATGACGGCGATCGGGGCGTCGAGCACGTCGAGTACCCCGCCGATCAGGGCGAGCACCAGCGCGCGGACCAGGACGCGTACGCGGGCGCGCTGGAGTTCGGTCCCCGCGAGGGGGACGGCCCGTCCGGTGGCCAGCGCGAGTGAGACGCCGGCGAGGAACGCGAAGAGCGCGGAGGAGCGGCCCCGGGTCAGCTCGTAGAACGCTTCGGCGGCGTCATCGCCGAACAGGCCGACCACGCCGATCGCGCCCACGCCCAGGTGTGCGGTGAACATCCCGAACAGGGCGAGGGAGCGGGCGACGTCGACCCCGGCGAGGCGGGCCGGCCGGGTGTCGGCGGTTACGGCGGCGGGGGTATCAGGGGTCTGCTGATCCACGCGGCCCACACTATGGCGTCTTGCCGCGTTTGTCCCCCTGCGTGGAACGGAGAGCCGACGAGCGAGCGGAGCCGGCCCTGTCCCCGGCCGAAGGCCCCCCCACAGGACCGGCGGAGCGGAGCGAGGAGGCGAGCGTGACCGGGAACACGGAACGGAGAGCCGACGAGCGAGCGGAGCCGGCCCTGTCCCCGGCCGAAGGCCCCCCCACAGGACCGGCGGAGCGGAGCGAGGAGGCGAGCGTGACCGGGAACACGGAACGGAGAGCCGACGAGCGAGCGGAGCCGGCCCTGTCCCCCGCCGAAGGCCCCCCCACAGGACCGGCGGAGCGGAGCGAGGAGGCGAGCGTGACCGGGAACACGGAACGGAGAGCCGACGAGCGAGCGGAGCCGGCCCTGCCCCCCGCCGAAGGCTCTACCCCACAGGACCGGCGGAGCGGAGCGAGGAGGCGAGCGTGACCGGGAACACGGAACGGAGAGCCGACGAGCGAGCAGAGCCGGCCCTGTCCCCGGCCGAAGGCCCTCCCCCACAGGACCGGCGGAGCGGAGCGAGGAGGCGAGCGTGACCGGGAACACGGAACGGAGAGCCGACGAGCGAGCGGAGCCGGCCCTGCCCCCCGCCGAAGGCTCTACCCCACAGGACCGGCGGAGCGGAGCGAGGAGGCGAGCGTAACCGGGAACACGGAACGGAGAGCCGACGAGCGAGCAGAGCCGACCCTGTCCCCCGCCGAAGGCCCTCCCCCACAGGACCGGCGGAGCGGAGCGAGGAGGCGAGCGTGACCGGGAACATGCTCCCGCCGTGCTCAGCCGGCGGTCCGCTCCCGCTCGGCGGCGAGCCGGCTGAAGTAGTCCAGGGCGCCCGGGTTGGCCAGGGAGTCGCGGCTCGCGACGCGGGCGGGGTCCTCTCCCATGAGGATCCGCTTCACGGGGACCTCCAGGACCTTGCCGGAGAGCGTCCGCGGTACCTCGGCGATGGCGCGCACCGCATCGGGGACGTGCCGCGGGGAGCAGTCCTCGCGGATACGGCGGGCCAGCCGCCGGGTCAGGCCGTCGTCGAGGGCGGTGCCGTCGCGCACCACCACGAACAGCTCGATGCGGGAGCCGCCCTCCGGCTGGGGGATGTCGACGACGAGCGCGTCGACGATCTCGTCCAGCGCGAACACGGCGCGGTAGATCTCGCTGGTGCCCATGCGGACCCCGCCGCGATTGATGGTGGAGTCGGAGCGCCCGTAGATGACGGCGGTGCCGCGTTCGGTGATCTCGATCCAGTCCCCGTGGCGCCACACGCCGGGGTACATGGCGAAGTAGCTGTCGCGCAGCCGCTCGCCGTCCGGGTCGCCCCAGAAGCGCAGCGGCATGGACGGAGCGGGCCGGGTGACCACGAGCTCGCCGACCTCCCCGACGACCTCGTTGCCGTCGGGGTCCCAGGCCGCGACGGCCATGCCCAGGCAGGGCGCCTGGATCTCGCCCTCGTGGACGGGCAGCGTGGGTACGCCGCCGACCAGGCAGGAGCAGATGTCGGTGCCCCCGCTGGTGGAGAACAGCCACAGGCGGTCGCCGAACTCGCGGTAGCACCAGTCGAAGCCCTCGGGGCTCAGCGGGGAGCCGGTGGAGCCGATGGCGTGCAGCCTCGACAGGTCCCGGCCCTCGGCGGGGTGCACGTCCTCCTTCATACAGGTCGTCAGATAGCCGGCGCTGGTACCGAAGACCGTCACCCCGGCGCGCTCGGCGAGGTCCCACAGCGTCCCGAGGTCGGGGTGGCCGGGGTTGCCGTCGAACAGGACGATGGAGGACTTGGTCAGCAACACGCTGACCAGGAAGTTCCACATCATCCAGCCGGTGGTGGTGAACCAGAACACCCGGTCGTCGCTCTGGGCGTCCAGGTGCAGGCCGAGGTTCTTCAGCTGTTCCAGCAGGATGCCCCCGTGCCCGTGCACGATCGCCTTGGGCAGGCCGGTGGTCCCCGAGGAGTAGAGCACCCACAGCGGGTGGTCGAAGGGCAGCGGCTCGAAGACGGACTCCGCGCCCTCTCCCGCCGCTTCGAGCTCCTCCCAGGACAGCGCGCCCTCGACCGGGCCCGCGGCACCGAGGTAGGAGAGCACCACGGTGTGCTCCAGCGTGGGCAGCTCATCGCGCAGCCGGGCGACCACGCCGGTCCGGTCGAAGTCCTTGCCGCCGTAGCGGTAGCCGTCGACCGCGAGCAGCACCTTCGGCTCGATCTGGGAGAAGCGGTCGATGACGCTGCGCACGCCGAAGTCGGGCGAGCACGACGACCACACCGCGCCGATCGACGCGCAGGCCAGGAAGGCCGCGACGGTCTCGGCGATGTTGGGCAGGTAGCCCACCACCCGGTCGCCGGGGCCCACGCCCAGGTGGCGCAGGCCCGTGGCGATGGCGGCGGTGCGGCGGCGCAGCTCCCCCCAGGTCCACTCGCCGAGGACGCGCAGCTCGGAGGCGTGCCGGATGGCGACGGTGTCGTCGTCCTTCCCGGCGAAGATGTGCCGCGCGTAGTTCACGGTCGCGCCCGGGAACCAGCGCGCCCCCGGCATCGCGTCGTCGGCGAGCACGGTCTCGTAGGGGGTGTCGGAGCGCACGCCGTAGTAGTCCCAGATGCCGGACCAGAAACCGTCGAGGTCGGTCACCGACCAGCGCCACAGCGCGTGGTAGTCGTCGACGGCCGCCGCCGGCGCCCCCTTGTGCTCGCCCGCCCACCGCGCGAACGCGGTGACCGCGGCGCGCTCGCGCCGCTCCGCGCCGGGTTCCCAGAGCACCGGTGGCTGTGTCCGCTCCGACATTCTCGCGCCTCCTGAATTCCCCGGCACGGCGGGCACACGCGGATGGGTCGCCGTCCCGGCCCGTGCGGATGTGACGACCATCATCTAACAACACCCGTCTCGGCCCCCGCCCGACGGGGCGTGCTTCCCGCCCGGCCTGCGGGGGCGCCTCAAGGCGGAGGCTTCCCTCGTCGCGGCGTACCCCCTCGGCCCCCGGTCGCACACCGCTCCTCGGTCCAGCCACCGCCGGCGCCCCGCAGGCGCGCTCAGAGGCCGCGGATGGCCGGCCCCGGCCCCGAGCGTGTCGCTTTCGATCGTCCGGTTCCGGGTCCCCTGCGGGTAATCTGCGATCTGGGGATGGAACCGCCAGGGCGGCGACGCCGGAGAGCGAGAGGCGGACGGGATGGTGCGCGGAACGGATGGCAACGGGCGGATACGGCTGCTGGGCGCCGCCGCCGTCGTACTCGCGGTCCTCTGCGCCGTCGTCCTCGCCGTGCCCGCCACGCGCGACGGCGTGGTCGACGCCTGGTGCCGGACCACGGGCGCCGGGTGCCCCGATTCCGGCCCGCCCGGCCCGCGGCCCGGAGACCCCGACTGGCGCCTGCGGCTCGATCCCGAAGCCGCCGCCACGTGGGGCCACTACGCCGCGCTGGGCGACTCCTACTCCTCAGGCGACGGCGCCGACGACTACGCGGCCGAGACCGCCGTCACCGGCGGGTGCTGGCGGTCGGCCAACGCCTACCCCGAGACGGTCGCCGCGGCCTACGACTTCGCGGGGGAACTCGGGTTCTACGCGTGCAGCAGCCAGCGGGGCCACGCGATGCTCGACGAACTGGGCTCGACCGACTCCCAGATCGACCGGGTGACCGAGCACACCTCGCTGGTCACCATCGGCATCGGCGGCAACGACCTCGGCTTCACCTCGGTCCTGCGCACCTGCATGGTCCGGCTGCCGCTGGTGGACACCACCGCGTGCAAGGACCAGGAGTCCGACATCGAGCGCCGGATGCGGCTGTTCGACGCCACCTTCACCGACCTGGTCGGCGAGATCCGCGACCGCGCCCCCGATGCCCGCATGCTGGTGGTGGGCTACCCGCGGCTGTTCCCGGCCGATCCCGACGGCATGTACTACACGCTCAACGCCAATGACCAGGAGTGGTTGAACGACACCCTGGAGCGGTTCAACGGGCAGGTGTCCGACGCCGTCGACGAGGCCGACGCCGAGATCACCGAGGACGGCGAGGTGGGCAGCGTCGAATACGTCGACGTCTTCACCGCGCTCAACGGGCACGAGGTCGGCACGGAGGAGGCGTGGCTCAACGGCGTCCTGCTGCGCGACCTCACCAGCGGGGTCTCGATCGACCGGAGCACCTTCCACCCCACCGCGGCGGGGCAGGACGCCCTCGCGGAGCGCGTGCGTGCGCAGATCGACGCCGGCCCCGACCGCCGGCTCTACGCCACCCGCTCCACCGTCGACAACGCGAGTCCCGACGTCCTCGCCGCCGAGATCGACTGACCTCCCGCGCCCCGGCAGGGGCCGCGCCGGAGGCGGACCGTCCCCGTGGCGGCCCACAGCGGGCCGAGGGGGAGCGCGCCCCCGGGACGGAGGGGTTCCTCCGCCCCGGGAAGCCGGTCAGGCGCGTTCCGCCCGGAGTTCGGCCAGGACCGCGCCGAGCTGGTCCAGGCCCCAGTTGAGGTCGTCCTCGGAGATGATCAGCGGCGGCGACAGCCGGATCGTGGACCCGTGGGTGTCCTTGACCAGCACGCCCCGGGCGAGGAGCCGCTCGCACAGCTCCCGTCCCCCGGCGAGGGACTCGTCGACGTCGATGCCCGCCCACAGCCCGATGCTGCGGGCGGCCACCACGCCGTTGCCGACGTACTCCTTGAGGCGGGTCCGCAGCACCTCGCCGAGCCGGCGGGCGTTCTCCAGGTACGGGCCGTCCTTGAGCATCCGCACCACGGTCCGGCCCATGGCGCCGGCGAGGGGGTTGCCGCCGAACGTGCTGCCGTGCTGCCCGGGCCGGATGACGTCGAGCACGTCGGCGTCGGCGACCACGGCGGAGACCGGAAGGATCCCGCCGCCCAGCGCCTTGCCGAACAGGTACACGTCGGGGACGACCCCGGTGTGCTCGCAGGCCCGCACCGTGCCCGTGCGGCCCAGCCCCGACTGCACCTCGTCGGCGATGAACAGCACCCGTTGCTCGTCGCAGATCTCGCGCACCCGCGGCAGGTAGTCGGGCGGCGGCACGATGACCCCCGCCTCGCCCTGGACGGGTTCGATGAGGACCGCGGCCGTGGTGGCGTCGATCGCGTCGGCGACGGCCACCGCGTCCCCGTAGGGCACGACGCGGAACCCCGGGGTGTAGGGCCCGAACCCGCCATAGGCGTCGGGGTCTTCGGAGAAGGAGATGATGGTGGTGGTGCGGCCGTGGAAGTTGCCTCCCGCGACCACGATCGTGGCCTGGCCGTCGGGGACCCCCTTGACGTCGTAGGCCCAGCGCCGGGCGAGTTTGATCCCGGTCTCGACCGCCTCGGCGCCCGTGTTCATGGGCAGCACCTGCTCCTTGCCGACCAGGTCGGCGAGAGAGGTGACGAACGGCGCGAACTGGTCGTTGTAGAAGGCGCGGCTGGTCAGCGTGATGCGGTCCAGCTGGTGGTGGGCAGCCGCGAGCAGGTCGGGGTTGCGGTGGCCGAAGTTCATCGCCGAGTAGCCGGCCAGGCAGTCGAGGAGGCGGCGCCCCTCGACGTCGGTGACCCAGGCCCCGTCGCCTTCGGCGATCACGACGGGCAGCGGGTTGTAGTTGTGTGCCGAGTGGGTGTCGGCGAGTCCGATGTGCTCGGAGGTGGAGATGGCGGGTCCGGCGGGATCGCCGCCGTCGCGCCGGCCCAGACCGCGGGTGTCGCTCATCCAGGTTCCCTTCGATCGCCCTTGATCGTCGTCGATCAGTGGATACCCGCTCGGATCACGCACAAAGCGCCCGCTCGGGCGGCCTCCAGCAGGAGAACAGACGGCACCCGGGGGTCGCAAGGGTGGCCGGCCATGACCCGCCGAGCGGCGGGCTTGGCGGTTTCCGCCCTTGTCGGCGTCCCCGCGATGGGGCTAGGGGGTCGAAAGCGGCGGGGCGGGCGTGAGAGATTGGGGGCACGCCAAGGCGCGGGGTGCCGGAAACGGCTGAGAACACACCCGTCGAACCTGATCTAGCTCGTACTAGCGAAGGAACGCCCGTGAGCAGTCACAACATCTTGTCCATCGCCGGCAGCGACCCCAGCGGCGGCGCGGGGGTCCAGGCCGATCTCAAGACGTTCTCCGCCCTCGGCGGATACGGCATGACGGTCATCACCGCCCTGACCGCCCAGTCGACCACCGGGGTGGCCGGTGTGCAGGAGGTCCCCGCCGACTTCGTGGCCCTCCAGCTCGACACGCTGCTCGCCGACGCCCGGGTCGACGCGGTCAAGATCGGCATGCTGGCCACCCCGGAGGTGATCGGCGCCGTCGCCAAGGCCATCGACACCCACCGGCTCCCCCATGTGGTCCTGGACCCGGTGATGGTGGCCAAGAGCGGCGACCGGCTGCTGGCGGCCGAGGCGATCGACGTGGTCCGCTCCGAGCTGCTGCCGCGCGCCGACCTGGTCACCCCCAACCTGCCCGAGGCCGCCGCGCTCTTGGGCGAGGACGAGGCGGGCGACCTCGACGCGATGCGCGCTCAGGCCGGCCGGCTGCTGGACCTGGGCGCGCGGCGGGTGCTGCTCAAAGGCGGCCACCTCGGCGGGGACACCAGCACCGACCTGCTCGTGGCGGCGGACGCGGCCCCGCAGGTGTTCACGGCCGAGCGCGTCGCCACCCGCAACACCCACGGCACGGGCTGCACGCTGTCGTCGGCGATCGCCGCCCTGCGCCCGCAGCGGCCCGGCTTCGACGCCGCCGTACGCGACGCCAAAACCTACCTGACCGCCGCGCTGCGGCACGCCGACGCCCTCGACGCCGGGCACGGGACCGGGCCGGTCCACCACTTCCACGCCTGGTGGCCCACCGGGGCGCGCGGGTGAACACGACCGGGGCACCGGCCGGCGCCGGCCGGTGCGTCGCGCTCGCGGCGGCCGGGCGGGACGGGGAGTCGCGCCCCCGGAGAGCGCGGGGTCGCGCCGGCTCCGCCGCCCCGCCGGCGACGCGTCAGGAGTCGGCGGGCTCCTCCGGAGCCTGGGCGAGAGCGAGGGCGCTGAGTGCCGCTGCGGCCTGGGCGGGGTCGGCGCCGCGGCCGACCGCGATGCCCAGCAGGTAGGCCGTGAGCGGCGCCGCCGGGCGGGCCACCGAGTGGGCGGCGTCCTTGGCGAGGTCGAGGATCAGCTTGACGTCGGAGGGGTCGAGCCGCTCGGGGAGTTCGAGTTCGGCGGAGGCGAGCTTCGCCCATTCGACGAGGGTCATGGAGTGCTCCGTAGGTCGTCGTGGCCGGAAGGGACCGGGCGCCGCCGGTGAGCCGTACGCTACGCGGCCGGCGGCGGCCGCCCTGCTCCCGGGGACCCCTTGCGCGGCGGGGCCCGGTGGTCAGCGATCCTACGGTCCGGACCGGCGGGCCGCCCCGCCGGCGGCGGGTCCTCGCCCCCGCGTGGCAGCGGCGGGGCGCCTGCCGATACTGTTGCGCGACAGGGGAGCGGGACCGGCCCTTCCGCGATGACCGGTGCCGCTTCTCCTCCCCCCCGTGACCCGGCGCGGGCCCGCTGCCTGCTACGCGGCGGGGGATCCGGCCTGTGCTCCGGTGCCGAGATCGGCGAGGATCTCGTCGAGGCGGTCGAGGTGCGCGCGGATCCACGACAGTGCGAGGGGGTCGTCGGCGGCCAAGGACTCGTGGCGCTGGTCGGCGGTCTCGCCGTAGAGCAGGCTCGTGGCGACGCGCATCCGCAGGGCCCTGGCGGACTCCCCGAACTCCGCCGCCGGTAACACGCCCATCCCGTAGCTCTTCAGGAGCAGGCCGGTGAGCGCGCGGCCCGTGGTGACCCCGTGGACGGCGGCCAGGCGCTCCCGGTGCGGCTCGAAGTCGGGGTAGAGGTAGAACGCCGCCTGCGGTGCGGCGAGCGTCGCCCCGGCCGCCGCGAACCGGCCCGCGACCGCCCGTGCGACCAGGCCGTGCAGCCGGCGGCTGCGGGCGATGTGCGCGGTGAGTTCGGCGGGTTCGGCGAAGGCGAGCGCTCCGGCCTGCTGCACGGGGCCGGCCGGGCTGGACCAGATCTCGCTGGCGACCCCGAGCAGGTCGGCGCGCAGCCGCCGGCCGGTCTCGCCCTCGGGGAGCCGGGCGACGCCCAGCCGCCAGCCGCCCAGCGCCAGGTTCTTGCTGAGCCCGGTGGTGATGACGGTCCGCTCCGGCGCGAACCCGGCGGCGCTGTGCACGGTGGTCGTGAGGTCGTGCACGAGGTCGCGGTAGATCTCATCGGAGATGATGAACAGGTCGAGCTCGCGGGCGACCTCGGCCACGCGCCGCACGGTCGCCTCGGACGCCACCGTCCCCGTGGGGTTGTCGGGCGTGGTGAGGATGACGGAGCGGACGTCGCGCCCGCGTGCGCGGGCGCGGGTGACGGCCGCGGCGAGCTGATCGGGGCGCGGCACCCCGCCCTCACCGGGCGGCGTGGCGACCTTGATCGCGCGGTGGCCGGCGAGCTGGGCCTGCGCGGCGTAGCTGACCCAGCTGGGGGCGGCGATGGCGACGTCGCCGCCGATGCTCAGCAGCAGGCTGTAGAGGAGCGGCTTGCTGCCCGGACCGGCGACCACGAGGTCGGGATCGGTGGGCAGGCCCCGGCGCGTCCAGTACCCGGCGGCGGCCTCGCGCAGCTCCGGGCTTCCCGCCACCGGCCCGTAGGCGTTCCTGTCACCCCCCGCGGACAGGGCCTCGCGCATCGCGGGGTGCACGGGCAGACCGGCCTCGCCGAACCCCAGCGGCAGGACGCGCACGCCACGGCGGCGCTGCTCGGTCAGTGCCTCGTTGACAGCCAGGGTCGCGGACACGGTGACAGGCATGAGTTGATCAACTCCGGAAGCATCCAAGAAGAACGTGCAGGCCAGCGGGCTTGTCGCCGACCTTTCACCTTCACCCTGCCCAGTTCGCCCCATAAGTACAAGCGAGTCTTTGCGATGGAAGGCATAAGCTGTTCTTATGCTTGATCTCCGCCGTTTGCAGATCCTCAAGGAGTTCGCCGACCAGGGCACGATCGCGGCCACCGCCAAAGCCCTCGGCTACACGCCTTCCGCGGTCTCGCAGCAGCTGTCCGCGCTCGAGCGCGAGGCGGGGATCGCGCTCCTCGACCGCACCGCCCGCAGCGCGGAGCTGACCGACGGCGGGCGGCTGCTCGCGGTGCACGCCGACCAGATCCTGGCCATGGTCGAGGCCGCCGAATCCGTGCTGGCCGCCCAGTCCGGCGTCGCGCTGGGCCGGGTCACCGTCGCGGCGTTCCCGACCGCCGCGGTGGCGTTCGCGCCGCTGCTGGCCCAGAGCCTGCGCGCGCACGAGGGGATGCAGCTGGTCCTGCGCCAGACCATGGAGGGCACCGGCAGCCGCCAGGTCGGCACCGGTGAGGCCGACATCGCCCTCGTCGACGACTGGTCGGGACGGCGGCCCGACAGCGGGGCCGGCAAGCTGCGCCACTTCCACCTGCTGCACGACCCCATGGTCCTCGCGGTCCCCGCCGACCACCCGCTGGCCGACCCGAACCGCCCGGTCGACCTGCACGGGCTGCGGGACGAGGCGTGGATCGCGGCGCCGCACGGCGAGCCGTCCCGGGCCGCCACCGACCGCCTGCTCGACGATGTCGGCGGCGCACCCGCGGCCGCCTGGGAGTTCGAGGGGCCGGGCACCATCCTGAGCCTGGTCGCGCGGGGGATCGGGATCGCCGCGGTGCCCGCTCTGGCCCTGACCGCCGGCGCGCCCGGCCTCGCCTTCCGGCGGCTGCCGCACGGGGTCCCGGCGCGCGAGATCTACGCCTTGGTCCGGGCGACCAGCATCCGGCGGCCGGCGATCACGGTGACACTGCGCGCTCTGGACGCGGCGGCGGCCGAGGTGCGAAGCACATTGGGCGACACGCTGCGGCGGGCCGCCGACGGCGCCGTCGACCCCGGTTAGCCGGGGTCGGCGAGCGGGGCGCGCCGCCGCAGACGGCCGAGCTTGCGGCGCATGCGCCGCGCGACGTGCTGATGGCGGTCGCGGTCGTCACGGGCGTCGAACCACTGCGCGCAGAGCTGGAGCCGTTCGTGCCGCAGAGCGGCCAACTCGGCCTCCAGGGTCTGAACGCGCCGGTCGAGTTCGGAGTGCGCCTCACGGTGCGCCATCGCCGAGGCGGCGAACCGCTCGGCCTCCGACTCGGCATGCCTGAGCCGCGCCACGACGCTGTCCGCGTATGCCGCCGCCCTCGTCCGTCCTGTTCCCACGAACCACACACCGGGCGTCTATCCGCCGCATCTCAGGTATCACCCACCCATGGCGCAAAGGATCCGGAAAATGCGGCGTATCCGGCACCGGTCAGGCGGCCGCCACGGGGTACCTGCGCCGTGCCGCCGGGGTACCCGGTGCGGGGCTGCGGCGCGGGACGCCCGTGAGGCGCGCCGGCCGCACCTCGGCGTAGATCTCCTCGAACCGGTCGAGGGAGCGGCGGTGGTCGTGCGTCAGCGCCATACGCCGGCTGGCCTCGCCCATCGCGGCGCGGCGCTGCTCTCCGGCGCCCAGTACGTCGAGCAGCCGGGCGGTCAGCTCCGCGACGTCGCCCGGCCGGAACAGGTAGCCGTTGACCCCCTGCTCGACCAGGTGCGGCAGCGCCATCGCGTCGGCCGCCACGACCGGCAGCCCGGTCGACATCGCCTCCAGCGTCGCGATGCTCTGGAGCTCGGCCACGCCGGCGATGGCGAACAGGTCCGCGGCGACGTAGGCGAGGGGCAGGTCCTCGTCGGGCACGAACCCGAGGAAGTGGACGCGGTCGGCGACCCCGAGGCTCGCGGCGAGCGCGCGCAGCTCCCCCTCGCGCTGCCCCGTGCCGACCAGCGCCAGTTGGAGGTCGCGGTGGTTGAGCACGCGCGGCAGCGCGCGGACGATCTCGTCGATCCGCTTCTCCTCGTCGAGCCGCCCCACGAACACGATGGTCTCGCGGTCGGGCAGGCCGAACCGGGCGCGCGCCTTGGAGCGCTCGGCGCCGCGCGGGTGGAACCGGTCCAGGTCGATGCCGCAGGAGACCGCTTCGACCGGCCGCCCGAACCCCTTGCCGGCCAGCAGGTCGGCCGCCCTCTGGGTGGGCGTGGTGACGTAGTCGGCCTCGTGGGCCACCCGCACCATGTCGCGCCACGCGAGGCCGCCCACCATGTCGTGCAGCGGGGCCGGGATGTGCGCGTGGGCGAACAGGTTGTCCGGCATGAAGTGGTTGGTGAGGACCACGGGCGTGCCGGAGAGCCTGCCGCACCGGACGACCGCCCGGTTGATGGTGAAGTGGCTCTGGGCGTGGACGACGTGCGGGGCCAGGCGCGAGATCAGCCGCTCCAGGTGCCCGTGGACGCCCAGCGGGAGGGTCGTGCGCATCGACGGGTGCACCAGCACCGGGACGGAGCGCAACCGGTGCAGGGTGACCCCGTCGGCGTACTCGATCCCGGGGTCGCCGGTGGCCGAGGCGCACACGACGTGCACGTCGTGGCCGCGCGCCGCGAGCCCGCCGGCGAGCCGGTGGGTGAAGTAGGCGGCGCCGTTGACATCGGGCGGGTAGGTGTCGGCCCCGATGAGGACGCGGAGCCGGGTGTCATCGCCGGGGTTCGCTCGGGTGGTGCGGTGGAGGGCTCGTTGATTCCCTGGGGTCATCTCGGTTCTCCTGACCTGTTCTCGACGGGGACGGCGGTGTCGGGGCGGCACCGGGCCGCCGCGTGGCTTCGGGGTTGCGGTCCTTGGCACGGGCGAGAACCGCGGTGCCGGCGATGGCGAGCGCCGCGGATCCGGTCGCGAGGACCTGGTCGATCGGGGTGGCCGGCAGCCCTTCGCCGAGCATCAGGGCGCCGATCCCCGCTCCGGTGATGGGGTCGACGATCAGCAGGGTCGCGTAGGCGGCGGCGAAGTGGCCGGTCCGGTAGGCGTTCTGCTGGAGCAGGCCGCCGAAGACGGCGATGCCCAGAGCGAGCACGGTCAGCCAGCTCACCACCGCAGCGGGCGAGGTCACCGCGTGGGAGGCGACCACTCGCGCCAGGGCGGAGGTGGTACCGAGCGCGGCGCCGCCCACCATGGCCAGCAGCAGAGCGCGCGGCCCCGCCGCGATCCAGTGCGCCGCGACGTAGACGATCCCCCCGGCGGCGGCGACACTGCCGACGAGCGCCAACGCCGTGGGCAACGGCATCTGCGGGACGACCGAGGTGTGCGGGAAGAGCAGCAGCACCCCGAGGAGCCCGATCATGACGCACAGCCCGGCCGCGATCTGACTGGGCCGTACGCGCCTGCGGTTGAACACGGCCGACAGCACGATCGCGAACACCAGGCCGGTGACGCCGATGGGCTGGACGACGGTCAGCGGCGCCCCGCTGAGCGCGACCAGGTGCAGGGTCACCCCGGCGCCGGCCGCCAGTGTCCCGAGCAGCCAGCGCGGCCGCCGCACCAGGTGCAGGAGGAAGCCCACGCGGGCGACGCTGCGGCCGGGGGCGCGCACGGCGTCGCGCTCCTGCATGGCCGACCCCAGCGCGAGGAAGAACGCTCCCGCCAGCGCCATGAAGACCGATATCAGCAGCATCGCGACGCCTCTCCTCCGGCCCGGCAGGCCCTTTCCCGTCCCTCCGGCACGGCTTCCCCTCCCCTGTTCGCGCCGACGCCATCACCGCACCGCCTCTACGCTGAACGCTACGGAGGCCACCGAGGAGTGGCGATACCGTCACCACCCCGTTCCGGGTGGTGCCAGCCCCACTCCCCCGCGACCTCTCCGATTGCGCTACTACCCGGAGCCCCTACCCCAATGCCCGCGGTCTCGCGCACGCCGCCCTTCTCGGGGCGGCACGCCGCCCCCTGTTCAAACGGTAGATAACACAAGCCTGCCGGGCGTCCCTCAAATGGCGGAGAGGACAGGGAAACATTTCGCCAAAAGTCATCCGTACGGGGCGTATCGGCGTTTCGCCGCGGCATCAGGGCCGGTCGGCCCGGTGCTCCGGGCGATCTCGTGCGGCCCGGGGCCCGACCGGCCCGGCGCCGGCGGCCGGACCCGGCGCCGTCCAGGGGTTCGCGCATCCCGCTCCGTGCCCGACCCGCGGCGGTCCGACCCCGGGATCCCAATGTGTCAAGTCCGGCTATTCCGCTTCACCATTCACGGCATCGAGATATTGGGCAGAATCAGGGTGAATTTCCCCCGACGAGGTAGGTGAAGCCGTGAGCGCCTTGGAGATCGATCGCACCGATGCGGCGATCGTGCGCGAATTACAGGCGGACGGCCGGCTCCCGTTCGAGACGCTGGCCGGACGCGTCGGACTGTCCCGCGCCGCCGCCCGCCTGCGGGTGCGACGCCTGCTCGACAACAAGGCGATCCGCGTGGTGGGGGTGCTGCACCCTGCTGTGCGCGGCATCGGCGCCCTGGCGCACCTGTCGATCGGCGTGCGCAGGGACGCCGGTCCGGTGGCCGCGGCCGTCGCCGATCTGCCGGAGGCGGCCCTCGTCCACCTGACCGCGGGGCGCTTCCCGCTGACCGCCCAGATCCGCGGCTCCGACCTGCCCCGGCTCACGGCCGTCGTCGACCGCGTCCGCGAGCTGCCCGGCGTGGCCGAGGTCGACACGGCCGTCTACACCAGAGTCGTCAAAGACCCCTATCTGGCGTCCTCCGCGCCCCCCGACATCAGCCCCGACGACATCGACCTGCGGCTGCTGCGGCTCTTGGAGGCCGACGGCCGGCTGTCCTTCGCCGACCTCGCCGGCCGGGTGGGGCTTTCGGCGGGCGCGGTCCGCAGCCGGGTCATGCGGCTGATGCGGGGGCGCGCCGTCCACGTCACGGCCCTGCTCGACCCGGGCGCGGTGGGCCTGGACCGGCACGGCGGATTCGCGATCCGGCTCGCCGAGGGCGGCGACGCGGCGGCCAAGGAGATCGCCTCGTGGGACAGCACGCAGTTCCTGACCGGCTGCCTGGGCCGGGCCGACCTCATGGGAACCCTCGCCGCCACCTCGATCTCCGCGCTGCACGCCGCGTACGAACGCCTGCGCGTCCTGCCCGGCGTGACCGTGACCGAGACCTGGATCCACCTCGCCCAGGTCAAGGAGCGCTACGACCTGCCGACGTGACGGCCGTCCGCGGCGGCCGACCCGACCGTGGCCGATCCTGGCCGCGGCACAGACGACCGTGTGTGACCAGCGCGGCACACATCCGACACGCGGACGGCCTGTTCCGGCCAGGTGAAACCGCGCTGCCTCCCGGCTCAGCCTGCGGTCGCTTCGAGGCGCCTCCTTCCCTCGCCGGCTCGCCCGGTGGTTCCCGCTCGGCCTGCGGGGCACGCTCGGTGTTCCCCGCTCAGCCTGCGGGGGCGCTCCAAGGCGCCGTCTTCCCTCGTCACGGCGCGCTCCCTCGTACCTCGGTCGCACACCGCTCCTCAGTCCAGACGACACCGCACCCCCACAGGCACGCTCAGTGCTCCCCGCTCAGCCCGCGGGGCGCCCTCAAGGCGGCGCCGGTCCGGGGAAACAGTCCTCGTCGCCGGGCGCTCCCTCGTTCCTCGGTCGCACCCGCCTCCTCAGTCCAGCCACCACCGGCGCCCCGCAGGCACGCTCAATCGATGTTCCCCGCCCGGTTCCGGGGGTGGGACGATCATCCGGTGGTGGGGTGGCTCTGTGTCGCTCTCAGGCGGGACATGACACCATGGTCCGGACATTGGTCTAGACCGGATGGGAGCACGTCCGTGCCCGATCACGCCCTCGTGCCGCGGCCTGCGGAAATGTCGACCGGACCTTACTCGGGGCTGGTGCTGACCGCATCGACCCGGATCGACGCCGACGCCGCGGCGCGCGGCACCGAGACCTGGCTGCGCTCCGAATTGGGGGTGGCGACCGGCCTGCCCCTCCCCCCGGGCGACGGCCAGAGCGCGCAGATCCGGCTGAGCGTCGACCCGTCGGCCGGGCTGGGCGCCGAAGGGTACCGGCTGATCATCGACGGCGAGGGCGCTCTCATCGTCGGCGGCGACCCCGCGGGCGTCTTCTACGGCGCCCAGACCCTGCGCCAGCTACTGCCCCCCACCGCCTACCGGCGCGCACCGCTGGGTGGCGCCGAGTGGGTGCTGCCCAGTGTGCACATCACGGACCGCCCGCGGTTCGGCTGGCGGGGGTGCATGCTCGACGTCGCCCGGCACTTCATGCCCAAGCACGGGGTACTGCGCTTCATCGACCTCATGGCGCTGCACAAGCTCAACGTGCTGCACCTGCACCTGACCGAGGACCAGGGCTGGCGGATCGAGATCAAGCGCTACCCCCGGCTGACCGAGGTCGGCGCGTGGCGCCGCGAGAGCCAGGTGGGGGCGGGGCACCCGCTCGCCTTCGACGGACGCCCGCACGGGGGCTTCTACACCCAGGACGACATCCGCGAGATCGTCGCCTACGCCGCGGCCCGGCACATCACCGTGGTGCCCGAGATCGATGTCCCGGGCCACTCGCAGGCGGCGATCGCCGCCTACCCGGAGCTGGGCGAGGGCGAGCCCGTCGAGGTGGGGCGCGAATGGGGCGTCATCGAGACCGTCCTCAACGTCTCCGATGCCACGCTGGACTTCTACCGCGGCGTCTTCGACGAGATCCTGGAGCTCTT
Organism: Nocardiopsis mangrovi; assembly: GCF_042653925.1. Lineage (NCBI taxonomy): Bacteria > Bacillati > Actinomycetota > Actinomycetes > Streptosporangiales > Nocardiopsidaceae > Nocardiopsis > Nocardiopsis mangrovi. The sequence continues at coordinate 120,935 of NZ_JBHSFQ010000002.1, read as the reverse complement.
CCCCAGCCGCTACATCTGCGTGGGCGGCGACGAGTGCCCCAAGAAGCAGTGGCGGGAGAGCCCGACCGCGCAGCAGCGCATCCGCGACGAGGGCCTGGCCGACGAGGACGAGCTGCAGAGCTGGTTCATCCGGCAGTTCGACGACTATCTGACCGAGCGCGGCCGGCGGCTGCTTGGCTGGGACGAGATCCTCGAAGGCGGCCTGGCACCGGGGGCGACCGTGGCGTCATGGCGCGGAACCGCGGGCGGGATCGCCGCCGCGCAGGCGGGCCACGACGTCGTGATGTGCCCGACCTCGACGTCCTACCTGGACTACCGCCAGTCCGCCGATGCGGACGAGCCGATCCCCGTGGGCTCCCTGCTCACCCTCGCCGACGTCTACCGCGCCGAACCGGTGCCGCCGGAGCTGGCCGAGGCGGGCGCCGACCGCGTGCTGGGCGCCCAGGTGAACGTGTGGACCGAGCACATGGACTCCCCGCGCACGGTGGACTTCATGGTCTTCCCGCGGCTGTCGGCGTTCGCCGAGGTGGCCTGGTCGGCCGGCGAGCGCGAGTTCGACGAGTTCCTTCCCCGGCTCAAGGGCCATCTGGACCGGCTCGACGCGATCGGCGTGGAGTACCGCCCGCTCGACGGCCCGCTGCCCTGGCAGCGGCGCCCCGGCGTCCCCGGCCGGGACTGACCCCGCCCCTGCTCCGCGCCCGGGGCCGGGCGCGGAGCAGGGCGGCCGGGGCGGCCGCTGCTGTGGCGCGCGGTCGGGCAGGTCAGAAGTACGTGCGCAGCACGTCGGTGACCGTGTGGTCGTCCTCCACGATCGGGATGAACTGCCAGTGGTCGAACACCGTGCACGGGTGGGATATCCCGAAGGAGACGAGGTCGCCGGGCTCGGGACGCAGCCCGCCGGGGGTCCGCAGATAGGCGTGGTGGTCGTTGAGGCGCACCACCTCGGCTCCTGAGGCGTCCTGGGTCTCGCCGCCCCGCCTGCGCAGCGTCCGCGCGACGGGCGGCCCCGCGTCGGAGTTCACCTCGCGCCTGCCCATGGCGACGATCGCCAGCCGCTTCTCCGGCACCGACGTCACCTGCGCCCAGATCTCCAGCGCGGGGATCAGCGGGTCGGGCGCGCCAGAGCGGGCGAACGGCGAGGAGTCGCGGTAGAGGCCGTCGTCGTGGGCGATATAGGACCCGCTGCGCAGCACCGCCCGGATGTCGGTGCGCCCGCCCAGTTCGTCGGCCACGATGTCGAACCAGGCGCTGCCGCCCGCCGACACGATGGGCGGGCCGTCGACCAGCCCCTCGCCGCGCATCCTCCCGGCGACCTCCGACAGGCGCCGCATCAGGCCGCGCACCTGCGCCCCGGTCGCCAGGCCCCCCTCGTAGCCCGCGGCCCCCGCAGGCTCCAGGCCGGGCGCGGCGGCGACCGCACGCGCCACGTCCAGCGCCGCATCGGGGGTCCGGCACCCGGTCCGGCCGCCGGGGAAACCGAGTTCGACCAGGATGCGCAGCGGACGCGTCCGGGTGCGGGCCGCCATGGTCTCGGCGGCGCGGCGGACCGTGGCCGCGGAGTCGGCGTAGCAGAGGAAGTCGAAGCCCGGGTCGCGGTCGAGCTCGTCGGCGATCCAGCCCAGCGCCACCGGGTCGAGCAGTTCGTTGGCCAGCAGCACCCGCGGGACGCCGAACCGGCGGTAGGCGAGCACCTGGTTGGCGGTGGCCGCGCTGATCGCCCACGCCCCGGCGTCGAACTGGGCCTGGAAGAGCTTGGGGGCCATCGTCGTCTTGCCGTGCGGGGCGAAGGCGAGGCCGTACATCCGGGCGAAGTCGGCGAGGGTCGCGATGTTGCGCTCCAGCGCGGTGCGCCGGGCCACCAGCACCGGCCAGGTGAAGTCCCCGCCGAACAGGTTCGGCCGGGCCGCGGCGAAGGCGGCGGCGCCGATCGGCGGGCCGGGCCGCCAGAACCCCTTGGCCCGCCAGTCGATCTGCTCATCGGGGATGTCCAGCCGGACGTGCTCCACGGTCCCCTCCATCGTCGCGCGGTTCTCGCCGGGTCGGCCCCGGCAGGGTAGCCGGAGCGGCGCGGGCGGCGGTCGAGCCCGCCCGCACCGCTCCGCGGCCCCGTCGGGTCAGAACCGCGGCAGCGCCACCGTGTCGGCGATGCCGGCGATCCCGGTGAGGTCGGCCAGGGCGTCCGCGGTGAACGGCCGGGCGCCGCTGCCGCCGGGCGGGAGACCGGTCTCCTCCTGGATGACCTGGCGCGCGACATCGGGGTAGTCGGAGATGATGCCGTCGACCCCTTTGCCGATGGCCGCCCGCATGTCGTCCGGCTCGTTGATCGTGTAGGCGACCACGTCCATCCCGGCGTCGTGCACGCGCTCGACGTAGGCGGCGTCGATGCCCGTGTGGTTGGGGTTGATCATGTCGGCCCACTCGGCGTAGGCCGCGATCTCGGATTCGGCGACGCGGCCGAGGATGCCGTGCGGGACCGACGGCAGCAACTCGTGCGAGCGCTCGGCCGATGCCCGGTCGAAGCTCTGGATCACCAGCCGCTGGCCGCCGGCCCTGTTGCCGGCGACCCAGCCCGGGTCGGCCTTGAGGGTCTGCGCGATGTCGTCCTCGATCCCCGGGTAGAGCGCAGGGGACTTGATCTCCAGGAACAGGCCCGCCTTGTGCTCGTCGAGCCGGTCCAGCGCCTCCTGGAGCGTCGGGACGCGCTCGCCGGCGAACTCGGAGCCGAACCACGAACCGGCGTCCAGCCGCCGGAGCTCGGCGAGCGTGAAGTCGGCGACGTTGTAGGGCGAGCGGTTCGGGAAGACCTGCTCGACGTCGGTCGTGCGGGCCAGCGTGGTGTCGTGAACGACCACGAGTTCGTCGTCCTTGCTGCGCTGGACGTCGATCTCGACGGCCGTGGCCTCGTGCTCGTGCGCGGCGTCGATGGCGGCGAGCGTGTTCTCCGGGGCGTAGGCCGAGCCGCCGCGATGGGCGACGTCGAGCACCGGCGGGGCGGCGGCCCGTTGTGCCTGGGCGGCCGCGGTGTCGGGCGCGGTGCCGGGCGCGGTATCGGTGCCCGCGGCACCCGTGGTGTCCGCGGGTCGGGTGGCCGCGGCCACCTCAGGGGTTACCAGCAGCACGAACGTCATGGCGACGGCGGCGATGCCTAGCCGTTGGAACATGGCACTCCCTTGGTCGGAGCAGGCGCACTGTCCGTTAGAGCGTCTGCTCGCGCGGTTACCTCCGGGTGTCGACCAGGCGAGCCGGTGGTGCAGCGCCCTGGAACTCCCCCACTCATGACGGTGCGCGGACATATCGGACCGCGACACGAACTACGCATTGTGAGCGTTTGTTCACCGCATGTGCGATTTTTGATGGGTGGCGACACATCTGAACACAGTGTGTGTCATTACATCCACTCTTCGTAGTCAAACGAGAGGTTCACCCATGCGCAAGCACCACGGGCGATGGATCGCGATCGCCGGTGCCACCACCGTGTCCCTGGCCGGGTTCGGCGCCCTCGGGGTCGGGTTCGCCGATGAGCAACGCCCCCCGGAGGATTGGCCCATCTCGGAGCAGGAGCAGGAGCAGGAGCCGTCGGACACCGTGCTCGACGGATTCGAGATCGGCTATCTGCCGCCCGGCCTCGCCCAGAACGGAATCCACACGACGTCCAAGGCGGGCTCGGACGGGGAGCGCCGCTCCTCCCTCTCCTGGCTGCGGGGCCGCGAGGGCGTCTACGGCCGCGTCGACATCTTCCGGTCCGACCACATCGCCGACCTCGACGACGTGCGCACCCGCTACTTCCGCGACCTGGACGCGCGCGCCCTCCGCAAGGTCGACAGCGAGGGGCGTACGGCCTACCGCTCGGACGCGACCGGCGACATCTTCTGGTTCCAGGAGAAGGGTGTCGCGGTGGCGGCCCACCTGGCACCCGACACCTGGGACACGGAGGAGCTCAGCAGGTTCGCCGCGGGCATCCGGCCGAGAGAGCCCGAGCCGTCCTCCCCCTCGGGTCCCGACAGCGTGTTCGGCGGGAACGGGCCCACCAGCGGCGCGGCCGGGCCCCAGTTCCCCCCTGCCGTGCCGGGGGCGACCGCGCCCAACGCGCGCCCGGACGTCGCTCCCGGGGTCTCGGCCGACGAGGTGCAGGCGTGCCTCATCGAGCAGTTGGAGTCCGGTGGCGCCGGCGCCGGACAGGACGCGGAGTCCGCGCCGGACCTCCCCTTCTGGGACTCCGCCCGCTCCGCCGACACGGTCGAGGCCGCCGAGGCCGACGCGCGGCTCATCGGGATGCTGGAGGAGTCCGGCGACGCCGCCCGCTCAGCCGCGGTCACGGCCTGCAAGGACCGCTTCGGCCTCACCGACAGGCAGGTGAACACGCTGATCTCCGACATCGGTGACGACGTGCGCGCCGACACCGGAGGTGAGGAGGGCGGTGCGGCCACCGCCCCCTTGGCCGCCCCGGCACCGCCGGACCCCGATGGGCCCAGCGGGGCCGCGGAGCCCTCGCCCGCCGCGCCGGAGGCCGGAGCGGAGCCGGACGAGGGCGCCGAGGAGGCCGCGCAGCCCCCTGCCACCGGTGCGGCCGACGAGTCCGAAGGATCCGGCCTGGACCTGCTGGGCCTGCTCGGACTCGGCGACGCCCCGCTGACGATCACGCTGGGGCGCTGATCGGCCGGCCCGGGCACGGGGAGGGGCGGCCGCTGATCGGCCGCCCCTCCCCGGTGCCGGTCAGGAGAGCGCGGGCCGCACCGTCCCGGTGACCTCGCCCAGCGCGACCGTCCCGCCGCCCATGCCGCGCGCGGTGGCGCTGATGGCGACGGTGTCGCCGTCCTCCAGGAAGCCCCGCTCTCCGTCGGCCAGGCGCAGCGGCTCGGTCGCGTCCCAGGTCAGCTCCAGCAGTGAGCCCCGCTCATCGCGCCCGGGGCCCGAGACCGTTCCCGACGCGTAGAGGTCGCCGGTGCGCAGGGACGCCCCATTGCTGGTGAGGTGGGCCAGCATCTGGTCGGGGGTCCAGTACATCGCGGCGTAGGGCGGCCGTGAGACGACCTCGCCGTTGAGGCGCACGGTCATCGCGATGTCGAGCCCCCAGTCGGCGACCCGCCGCAGGTGCGGGGCCGGGGGCGGGTCCTGGTCGCGGCCGGCGACGCGGGCCGCGCCGAGGGCGTCGAGCGGCACCACCCACGGCGACACCGACGTCGCGAAGGACTTGCCGAGGAAGGGGCCCAGGGGCGCGGACTCCCATCGCTGGATGTCGCGCGCGCTCCAGTCGTTGACGAGCACCACGCCGAACACGTGCTCGGCGAAGTCCCCGGTGGGCACGGTGCGCCCCAGTGACGTGGGGGTGCCCACGACGAAGCCCAGCTCGGCCTCGATGTCCAGGCGCCGGCTGGGGCCGATGGCCGGCACCCCGCCATCGGCGGGCGGCTGATGGCCGACGGGCCGGACGATGCCGGTCCCCGAGGGCACCACCGTGCCCGCGCGGCCGTGGTAGCCGATGGGCTGGTGGCGCCAGTTGGGTGAAAGCGGTGCGCCCCCGGGGCGGAAGATGCGGCCGACGTTCTCGGCGTGGTCGAGGGAGCAGTAGAAGTCGACGTAGTCGGCCACCTCGAAGGGCGCCTTCAGCTCGACCTCGGCCAGCGGGACGAGATGGGGCTCGGCGCCGGCGCGTCCCCCCGGCGCCGTCAGCATCCCGCTGACCTTGGCGCGGGTGGCGCGCCAGGCCGTGGAGCCGCGTGCCATGAAGGGGTTGAGGGAGGGCGCGGAGAACTCCGGGTCGCCGAGGGCCCCGGCGAGGTCGAGGACGCGGTCGCCCACCCGCACCCCGACCCGGGGCGGCGACCCCGCCCGGGAGAACACCCCGTAGGGCAGGTTGTCGGCACCGTATCCGGCCGCGTCGGCACCGGGTACCCAGGTTGTGGACACGTCTCTCCTCGCGTGGTCGCTTTCCGCGGCCGGACCGGGCCTCCGGCGGTCGGACCCGGCGCGGGGCCGCGGCGGCCGGGTGCCCGGCCCCCGGGGTCAAATCTCCCACGATCCCAGGAGCCCCAACCCTTCTGCGTCGCGCACGGGATCGCCGGTGCTGCGTGCCCCGAACCGGGTGAACAGGTCGCGGGCGCGGCGTGCGTCCCCGGAGGAGACGGCCGCGGCGCCGGCCGCCAACCGGGCGCCGTCGGTGCAGGCCAGCGCCGCTGCGACGGCGCCGCGGTCGGCCGAGAGCGCGGCCGCGGTGGCGAGCAGTACGTTGAGGTAGCCGTGATGGGTGAAACCGGTGCGCGGGTCGGTGTGGCGGACGGCGTGCTGGAGCCCGGCGGCGGTGAACGGGACGTCGTGCTCGGCGCAGGCCAGGAGCGCGTCGGCGAGGTCGGAGACGCCGGGGAACATGGAGGCGCGGGGGCCTCCGCAGCGGATCTTCACGCCCAGTGGGCGGGCGCCGCCCAGCATCGCCACCGCGGCCGGCCACCCGGACGTCCGCCCGAACGCGGGCGCGCCGGCGAGGTCGGAGGGCTCGGGGAGGGCGTCGAATTCGAAGAACACCGTCCGGCCGCCGACGTCCAGGTCCCCGCTGCGGAACAGGTCGGCGGCCATGCGCAGGTCCTCCGGCAGGGCGCGGGCCTCGTAGTGGGTGATCCGGATGCCGGGACCGGACTCCGGCGGGTCGGCGGCGAAGCCGCGTTCGGCGTCGAGGACGACGGCGGCGTCGATGGGCCCTCCGCCGTTCACCCGGGCCAGCAGCTCCGGCCAGCGCCGTTCCGGGCACAGGAGCCGGTGGGTGAGCATCGGGTGCGCGACGATCCGGTCCGACCGGTGGCGCTCCACCGCCTGGAGGATGCTCAGCGAGGCCGGGGGGAACAGGCCCGCGTCGTCGACCAGCCCGCGCAACAGGATCTGCGTCGCCGTCTCCTCCGATGCCACCGGCGGATCCCACCCCTCGGTCGGGTGCGCCGGCCGCCGCTCGGGTCGCGCGGTGGCGTCGGCGCGTCTTGATCACGGTGTACCCCGCCGGAGCCGTGCCGCGCACGGCGGTGTGGACGACTTCGCACTTAATTCAGGCGATTTGCCGTATATGCGACCATTCATACTTACCGCCAGCGGGATTTCGCCCCGACTCGCCCCATTCATGGGTGAATGGGCCTACGATCCAACGGCCGGATCCCGGTCCGCACGCGCCCCGGCCGCCGTCCCGCAACGACGACGAGAAAGGTCTCTGCATGCCCGACCCCACCACCCGCCCGGAACTGCGCGGGCACTTCGGCATGGTCTCCTCCACCCACTGGCTGGCCAGCGCCGCGGGAATGTCGATCCTGGAGCGGGGCGGGAACGCCTTCGACGCCGCGGTCGCCGCCGGGTTCACGCTCCAGGTCGTGGAGCCCCACCTGAACGGGCCGGCCGGCGAGGTGCCCATCATCCTGCACCCGGTCGGCGGGGTCCCCACCGTGCTGTGCGGTCAGGGGCCCGCCCCCGCCGCCGCCACCCCCGAGGCGTTCGCCGGTCTCGACCGCATCCCCGGCAGCGGGGTGCTCCCGGCGTGCGTGCCCGGCGCGTTCGACGCCTGGATGCTGCTGCTGCGCGACCACGGCACGATCTCGTTGCGCGACGCGCTCGACCACGCCATCGGCTATGCCGAGCGCGGCTACCCCGTCCTGCCGCAGATCGCCGACAAGGTCGCCGACATGCACGGGGTCTTCACCCGGTGGTGGCCGGGGTCGGCCGCGCTCTACCTGCGCGGCGGCCGGGCGCCGCAGGCGGGTGCCTTCCACTCCAATCCGGCGCTCGCCGCCACCTACCGGCGCGTGATCGAGGAGGCCGAGGCATCGGCGACGGGCCGCGACGCGCGGATCGACGCCGCCCGCCGGATCTGGCGCGAGGGGTTCGTGGCCGAGGAGATCCTGGCGTCCCTGGCCGACCCCGTCCCCGACGGCGCCGGCGGCCACCACCGCGCGCTGCTCGACGGCGACGACCTGGCCGGCTGGTCGGCCTCGTACGAGGACACCGTCAGCATCGAGTACGCGGGGTACACCGTGCACAAGACGGGGCCGTGGGGGCAGGGGCCGGTGTTCCTGCAGCAGCTGCGCCTCGCCGAGGCGCTGGACACCGCCGGCCTGGACGTCCTCTCCGCCGACTTCGTGCACACGGTCACCGAGGCCGCCAAGCTCGCCTTCGCCGACCGCGAGGCGTGGTACGCCGACCCCGCGTACGCCGACGTCCCGCTCGCCGAGCTGCTCGGCGCCGAGTACGCCGCGCAGCGGGCCGGACTCGTCGGCGCGGACGCGTCGCTGGAACTGCGCCCCGGCTCCCCCGGCGGGCGCACCCCCTACATCCCCGATCCCCGGCCGACGGGCACGACCGGCGACCCCGGGCTGGGCGGGGAACCCACCGTCAACCGCACCGGGGAGCGCACCGGGCCGGCCGAGCAGCGCGGCGACACCTGCCACCTCGACGTGGTGGACCGGCACGGCAACATGGTCTCGGCGACGCCGAGCGGCGGCTGGCTGGCCAGCTCGCCCGTCATCGCCGGCCTCGGCTTCCCGCTGGGCACCCGGGGCCAGATGTTCTGGCTGGACCCGCGATCGCCCTCCGTCGTCGGCCCGCGCAGGCGCCCGCGCACGACGCTCACCCCGACGCTGGTCACCCGGGACGGCGCCGCGGTGCTGGCGCTCGGCACCCCCGGCGGCGACCAGCAGGACCAGTGGTCCCTGACCTACTTCCTGCGCCTGGTGCACGGCGGGCTCGACCTCCAGCAGGCGATCGACGCCCCGATGTTCCACGGCAATTCCTTCCCCAGCTCCTTCCACCCGCGGGAAATGGCCCCGGGTGAACTGGTGGTGGAATCCCGGTTCGGCGACGACGTCCTCGCCGACCTGCGCCGCCGCGGCCACCGGGTGATCGTCTCCGACGCGTGGTCGCTGGGCCGGCTGTCGGCGGTCGCCCGCGATCCCGCAACGGGGGTGCTGCGCGCAGGCGCCAACCCGCGCGGTGCGCAGGGGTACGCCGCGGGGCGCTGAGGCGGCCGGAGCGGGCGGCAGGCCGTCCGGGAGCCCCGCACCGGGTGTGCGCTGCGCCGGAGGGGGACCGGGCCGAGCCGCCCGCGACCGTGCACGCTTTCCGCTATTTCAGGAGCGATCACGACAAAGCCGGTTGCTCTTGCCAAATTGGCCGGGCGCTGCTTTCCTTGATCCCGAAGTCGGTGCCGCTCCTATTCCATGGGGCGCATCCGATAATCGAATAGCCACACGCAGGGCTGGTTTCGCTGGCTCCCCCTCCCTCAGTGACAACGCCCTGCGCCCCCTCCTGCCGAGCCAGCCTTCCCCTCCCGGCTGGTCTCAATGACAGGAGAGAAGGGGCGGTGCCGGCGCGGCACCGCCCCTTCGCCCGTTCGTCGGCCGGGGCGCCACGGCTCCGGGGCCGCCCCCCGGGCCGTGGTGCCGGTCAGGCCCGGACCCGCACCACCCCGGCCATGTCGGCCATGCGCACATCGGTCTCGCGCACGCTCAGACCGGTGCGCGGCGACTCCAGCATGCGGCCGTCGCCCAGGTAGATCGCCACGTGCGAGATGTAGTCGGGGGCGGTGGGGTCGCTGCGCCAGAAGATGAGGTCGCCGGGCCGGGCATCGGCGTAGTCGACCCGCTCGCCCGCGTACCACTGGTCGTGGGTGACCCGCGGGATGGCCACGCCGACCTCGGCGAACGCCCACTGGATCAGCCCGGAGCAGTCGTAGCCGCCCTCGGCCAGGGACTCGCCGCCCCACACATAGGGGACGCCGATCTGGGACCGGGCGGCGTCGATCATGCCCTCGATGGCATCGTCGCCGACCGGGTCGCCCGCCGCATCGGCGGGGCGGTCGCCGGGGTCCTCGGCGAGCAGCTGGAGAGAGGCGTCCTCGCCGAGGGCCTCCTCCAGCTCCTCCCTCAGCTCCCACAGATCGGCGTCGGGGGCCGAGACGATCAGGCCGTTGCCCTCGGGAAAGCCCAGCTCGGCGGCGAGTTCCCGGGACACCAGGGCGTCGATGCCGGCCACGCCGGAGGTGGCGTGGGTCCACACTTCGCGCGTGACCTCGCCGTTGGCCCCGGCGAGGGTGATCTCGCTGCCCACGTCGAGGTCGCGCTGCTTGCCCGCGCCGTCGGAGAGCGCGACGCGGCCTTCGGCGATCCCCTGCCAGATGTCGTCGGACCCGGCCGAGGGCTCCGGCGCGTAGTTGCGGAACCCGGAGGGGTCGATGCCCAGGACCGACGTGCTCTCGCCGTCGAGGTCGACGCGCGCGGCGTCGACCACCTCGGCGGATTCGACGCCGTCGAGCTCGCGGACGCGGTCGAGCGCGGCGCGGGAGATCGATTCGGGCAGCACGGCGAAGTACTCGCGCGAGATCGCGGTGTCGAACGGGGCGACCCGGACGTCGCGGTCGAGCGCGGCGGGGTCGGCCACCGGCGGGGAGGACGCGGGGCGGCCGGCCGGGCCGGGGGCGCTCTGCGCGCCGATCGGCGGACGCGCCTCGACGCTGGGTTCCGGGGCCGCCCAGGCGGGGGCGCCGAACGCGGTGAAGGCCACGGCGAAGGCCGCCGTCGTCCCTGCGCACGATCTCAGCCGATGCCGCACCCTGAAACCCCGCTCTCCGCCGATCACGATATCGGTACAAGCATGGGCGCAACGCCGCCCGCTTTCAAGCTCCCGGCCCATGAACGGCGCGTGGCCCGCCGCCGGCCCGCGCCGCCCGCGGCGCCGCCGGAGCCGGCCTCACGCGTCGCCATAGCACTCCACAACGGCGATATCGAGCGGGAACCTGACGGGCGTGCTCCCGAACATCAGGGCGCGGGTCTCCTCGGCCGCGGCGCGCAGCATCTCCACCGCGCTGTCGGCGATCTGCCGGGGGACGTGCAGGACGAGCTCGTCGTGCTGGAAGAACACCAGGCGCGGCACGCCGCGGCCGGTGTCCAGGCCGGCGAGGCCGCGGCGCACGGCGGCCATGAACACCAGGGCCCATTCGGCCGCGGTGGCCTGGATGACGAAGTTGCGGGTGAAGCGGCCGCGCTCGCGGGCCCGGCGCGCCGCGGCGTCGTCCTCCGCGCCGTCGCCGCCCGCCGTGACGCGCCGCCACATGCCCGACGGCGGCGGGCACGTGCGGCCCAGCCAGGACCGCACCAGCCGGCCCTCTTCGCCTTCGCGGGCGGCGGCGTCGACGTGGTGGAGGGCCCTGGGGTAGAGGCGGCGCAGCGTGTGCAGGAGCGGTGCGGCATCGCCGCCGGTCTGGCCGTACATGGCCGCGAGGAGACCGATCTTGGCGCGCTGCCGGTCGCCGCCGAAGGAGCCCGCCAGGCGGGCGTAGAGGTCGTCGCTGCCCGCGGCGGCGGCCAAGGCGTCGTCGCCGGAGACGGCCGCGAGGATGCGCGGCTCCACCTGTCCGGCGTCGGCCGCGATCAGGGTCCAGTCTGGGTCGGCCACCACCGCGCGCCGGATGGCCTTGGGGATCTGGAGGGCGCCGCCGCCGCGGGTGGCCCAGCGCCCCGAGACCACGCCGCCGACGACGTAGTCGGGGCGGAACCGGCCCCCGCGCACCCAGCTCTCCAGCCAGCCCCAGCCGTGCGCGGAGTGCAGCCGGGACAGCTCCTTGTACCGCAGGAGCAGGGGGACGACGGGGTGGTCGACCTCCTTGAGGACCCAGGACCGGGTGGAGGTCAGCCGGTGGCCGAGCGCGGCGAACGCCTTGAGCAGCTGTGCCGGGGAGTCGGGGTTGACGGGCCGGCCGAAGGCGTCGGAGATGCGCTCGGCGAGGCCGGCGAGGACCGGGGGGCGCATCCCGTGGGAGGGGCGCGGCCCGAGGTGCTCGGCGAGGACGGCGTCGTGCACGTCGGCCCGCCAGGGCACGCCGTCGTGGCTCATCTCCACCGCGGCGAGCGCGCCCGCGGACTCCACCGCGGCGAGCAGCGCGAAGCGGCCGGGGTCGGGCAGGCGGGCGATGCGGCGCTGCTGGTCGGCGTGGACCTCCAGGAGCGCGGTGAGGCGGTCGACCCCGGCGGGGAGGGTGGAGCGGTCGGGTTCGAACAGCGCGGGGTGCGGGTCGGCGCCGTCCGCGGCGCGGGTGACCGGGTCGGGCGGGACGTCGCGCCCGTGCAGGCGCGCCCACGCGGCTCCGAGGGAGCGGGCCTCGCCGAATCGGCCGTCGTAGCCCAGCAGCAGGGACTCCACCAGGGCGATGTCGTGGCAGCGGGACACCCGGGGCGAGCGCTCGACCAGCCGCGGGTAGACCTCGTCGGTGGCCGCCCAGACCCAGCGGGGGGCGGTACCGCCGTGGTTCTCGTAGTCGGCGACCGCTCCGGCGAGGTCGCCGACCCGCCACAGTCCGCCGTCGGAGGAGCGGTCGGGGCCGATCTCGCGCAGCCGACCGCCGCCCTCCTTGTCCGCGACCACCCCAATGCGCATGATCCGATTGTGCTCCGGCCCGGGGACGGTTTCCCACCCCGCCCCGGTCAGGACCGCGCCAAGGCCCACCCGGTGCGCGCCGGCCGGGGGCGCGGCGGGAGCCCGGGCGGCGCTCAGTGTCCCGGGCGGACCTCGTTGGCCAGCGGCTCCCCGGCGGCCCAGCGGCGGAGCTGGCCGTCGACGAAGCGGCGTGCGCGGGGGTAGAAGGTGGCCGATCCCCCGGCGACGTGCGGGGTGAAGTAGACGCCCGGGGCCGCCCACAGGGGGTGGTCGGCGGGCAGCGGCTCGGGGTCGGTGACGTCCAGCGCCGCGCGCACCCGGCCCTTCTCCGCCAGCAGCGCACCGGTGTCGAGCACGGGCCCGCGGCCGACGTTGACCACCAGGGCGTCGTCGGGCAGCAGCGCCAGCTCGGCCCGGCCGATCAGCCCCTCGGTCTCGGGGGTGTGCGGCGCGACGAGCACGACGACGTCGGCGCCGGGCAGCAGCCCGTGCAGGTCGGCGATGCCGTGGACGTCCTCGGCCGGCCGCGGGCGGCGGGCCACCCGCACCACCTCGGTCTCGAACGGCAGCAGCCGCTCCTCGATGGCCGCGCCGATACTGCCGTAGCCGACGATCAGCACCCGTGTGTCGGCCAGCGAGCGCGTGTAGAACGGGCGCCACACCTGGGCGGACTGGTCGCGCGCCCACGTTGGCAGGTCGCGCTGGGCGGCCAGGATGAGCGCGACCGCGTGCTCGGCGGTGCTCGCGTCGTGCAGCCCGCGGCCGTTGTACAGCGCGACCCCGTCGGGCAGCACGCCGAGCACGTGCTCGTAGCCGGCGGTCAGCACCTGGACCGCGCGCAGCCGCGGCATGCCGGCGATCACGTCGAGCCGCTGGCCGGGGCCGTAGGGGACCACGTAGAGGGCGGTGTCGGACCAGCCGGCGGGCGGATCGCCCTCGCCGTTGTAGACGACCGCCCGTACCCCGTCGGGCGCGTTGTCGGCATTGTCCTGCCAGGGCACCAGGACCGGATCCGCCATGTGTTCCCGACCTCCGTGATCGTCGCGACGCTTGAGGGGTACCGTACCGGGCGCGCCGCGGGCGGGATCAGGCGGGCGCGGCCCGCACCAGCTCATAGCAGGCGATCGCGGCCGCCGCCGTGACGTTGAAGGAGTCCACGTCGCGCCCTGCCATGGGGATGCGCACGGCGGCGTCGGCCTGGTCCAGCCACCGCGAGGACAGTCCGTCGCCCTCGGTGCCGAGCAGCAGCGCGACCCGGTCGGCGGGCCCCGACGCCGCAAGGGCGTCGGCCAGCGGCAGCGAGCCGGGCCCCGGGGTCAGGGCGAGCAGCCGGAAGCCGCGCCCGCGCAGGTCGTCCAGGCCGCCGTACCAGTCGTCGAGGCGGGCGTAGGGCTGGGTGAACACCGCGCCCATGGACACCTTGACGGAGCGGCGGTAGAGGGGGTCGGCGCAGCGGGGCGCGAGCAGGAGGGCGTCGATGCCCAGCCCGGCGGCGCTGCGGAAGATCGCGCCGACATTGGTGTGGTCGACGATGTCCTCCAGCACCACGACTCGGCGGGCGCCCGACAGGACCTCGGCGGGCGGGGGAAGGGGGCGGCGCCGGACGGAGGCGAGCGCACCGCGGTGCAGGTCGAAGCCGACGACCGCCTCGGCGACGTCGTCGGCGACGACGTAGACGGGTGCGGCCACTGATTCGGCGACGTCGGCGAGCGCGGCCAGCCGGCGCCGGGTCAGCAGCAGGGACCGCGGTTCGAACCCGGCCCGCAGCGCCCGCCGGATGACCTTCTCCCCCTCGGCCATGAACAGGCCGTGCTCGGCTTCGAGGCTCCGGCGCAGGTTGACGTCGCGGAGCCGGACGTAGTCGGCCAGTCTCCCGTCGCCGGGATCGGTGACCTCGATGACGTTCATGAACGTCGATTATGGATCCGCGGGTGCGGGTCCCCGGCCACCCTCCCGGATGACGCGGATCACGCCAGCGGGTCGGTGACCGGGAGCAGGCGCTGCCAGCGGGCCTCTTCGCAGGAGCCGATCCGGGTGATCTCGGTGTCGATCTCCTCGCCCATCCAGTCGCCGGTGACCACGGCCTCCTGGGGGCCGTACTCCTCGTCGGTGCACACCGCGCCCTCGGGGACCTCGGCGAAGGGGGCGTCGGCGTCGCCGCCGTCCTCGGCGAGTTCGAGCTGGACCTGGGCCATCTGCGCGCACGCGGCGGGGTCGGATTCGGGGACGCCGGTGCATGTGAGGTTCTGCACATAGGCGCGGCCGCGGTCGACGACGCTGATCTGGAGCTGCCCGACGGGGGCGTCGGGAATGGCGTTGAGCTCGCTGACGCTGCCGACCGAGGTCTCGGCGGGCGGCTCGTTCTGCTGCGCCATGAGGGCACCGCCCACGGCGAAGGCGTAGGCCAGGGCCCCGCCCAGGCACAGGGAGCCCAGCACCGCGGTACCGATCGCGCCGGGAAGTCCCCGGCGTGGGTTCAGCTTGAACATGGCCGCCACTCTACGAAGTCGGATGATGACGCATGGGTGCGACGCGACCCTACCCGGTCGTGCCACGGAATTCCCGCGATCCCCCCGCACGCCCGGTCGAGCACACGGGACCTGCTGGGGGATCCCCGCTGCTCCGGACAGGGGAGAACCGGGGCAGGGGCGTGCACAACGCCGGATATCGGCATGGGCCGGACTCGCATATTAGCCATGCACGGTAAGAGTGGCCATCCCGCTGTGCGGTTCGGTCACGTGTTGTGTCGGGCTCTTCTCACGAGCGTTACCTAAGCGTAAGGTCGCGCCAAACACGCGCCCCCACCGGAGAACCGGAGACGATGCGCTCACTGGTCACGCTCGCCTTCTCGCTCTGCTCCAGCGGCCCCGGGGCCTTCGCCCGCTCGTCCGGCGGACGGCACCGCCAGCCCTCCCGTGCCCGGACCGTGCTGACCTCGCCCCTCGGGGTGGCCGCGCTCGCGGTGGCGCTGATCACCGCGGCGAGCGTCGGCGTGCCCCTGGGCATCCGCTACGCCGGCTGCGCCGAGACCGCCTACCTCCGGGTCTCGGCCACGCTGGGCATGGCGCCCGTTCTGCGACGCGCCGCCGACGAGTTCAACGCGGCCGGCCACAGCTACGCGGGCACCTGCGTGTACGCCCAGGTCGGGGAGGTCGCGCCGCACCGGATCATGACGGAGCTGTCGAGCGGGCCCGTCGGCGGCGGCTCCGCCTCGATCGTCCCCGATGTGTGGGTGCCGGAGTCCTCGGCGTGGGTGGAGCTGGCCCGGGTCTCGCAGACCGGCGCGCGCACCATCGAGACGTCGCCGCGGTCGCTGGCCAGCTCGCCGGTGGTACTCGCCGCGCCCCGCGGCGCCGAGGGGATCCCCGACTCCGGCGAGGCCGGCTGGGACCTCGTGCTGCCCGGCGAACGCGACCCGGATCGCCCGCTGGTCATGGTCGACCCCAACCGCGGCGTCGACGGCATGGCCGCGATGTACGCGGTGCGGCGGATCCTGGGCGCCGGCGACGACGCCGACACCGCCATGACCGACTTCGTGCGCGATGTGCAGCCCGACACCGCCTTCGGGGAGCTGGACCTCGCGGGCGTCTACCCGGCGCCCGCCGGCCCGGCGCCGCTCGCGGTCGTACCCGAGCAGGCCGTCGCGCGCTACAACGGCGACGGCCCCGAGGAGCCCCTGACGGCGCTCTACCCGGAGGAGGGGACGGTGGTCCTGGACTATCCGTTCGTGTCCACCGGCGACGACCCCGGCAAGCGCGCCGCGGCCGACGACCTCTACGCGGTCCTCCAGGGCGAGTCCTACCGCGAGCAGCTGCGCGATCTGGGGTTCCGCGAACCCGACTGGACCGCCGGCGCCGAACTCCGCGGCCGCGAGGGCATCACCGCCGCCCTGCCCGAGACCCATGGGGGCCTCACCGGTGACGCCCTGGTGACAGCGGTCGAGGACTGGAACCGGTTGTCCATGCCGTCGCGGGCGCTGGTACTGGCCGACGTGTCCGAGGGCATGTCGGCGGACCTCGACGCGGGGCCGAGCCGGATGGAGGTGGCCAAGGACGCGGCGCAGCTGGGGCTGTCGCTGTTCCCCGACGAGACCGATCTCGGGCTGTGGCTGCTCTCCAGCGAGTTCGGCGCGTCGGGACGCGAGGAGGCCGAGGGGCTGGCCCGGCTCGGCGCGGCCGACCGGGGCGACGGCACGACCCGCCGCGAGGAGCTGCACCGCATGACCGAGAGCATCGGGGTGGAGGGCGGTGACCCGCGCCTCTACGACAACATCCTCGCCGCCTACGAGGAGGTCCAGGACGCCTACGACCAGGACAAGATCAACAGCGTCATCGTGCTGACCGCCGGGCGGGACGGCGGGTCGAGCGACGTCTCCCACGCCGAGCTGGTCGCCGAGCTCCAGGACCGCTTCGACCCCGAGCGCCCCGTGACCCTGTTCATCATCGCCTTCGGCGCCCAGCCCGAGCGGGCCGAGCTGTCCGCGGTCGCCGCCGCGACCAGCGGCACGCTCTCGGTCACCGACGATCCCGGGGAGATCGGCGACATCTTCCTCGGCTCCGTCTCCCGGCGGCTGTGCGTGCCCGACTGCGGCGAGTGAGCGCGACCGCCGATCATCACGATCGAATAACGGTGTCGGCTTTTCCGCGGCACCGAGCGCGCGAACACGGAACGTGACCCCGAGCGCGATTCGGCGACTGACCGGGCGTTCCGGGCGTCGGCCAAGATCAACACGCCGCGAGGTGCCGCATAGGTCCCACCTTTGGACCCTAGGCCCGCGAAGGGCGGTTCAGTACCGTTCCGGCAACAGCCCCGCCAGGCACCACACCCCCGAGAGGACGACCTTGGGACGCCACCGCGGAAAGCACGAAGACGATGAAGCCTCCGACCTGCGCGGACACCCCGGTGGAACCCGGCGCCGCCGCGGGCGCGGCAGCGCGTTCGCGGCCCTGGCCGCGGCCGTCAGCATCATCGTCGGCCTCGGCGTGACCGGCTGGTACGTGTTCAACACGCAGGACGGGTGCAGCGGCGAGGACATCGTGGTCACCGCGGCGGTCAGCCCCGAACTCGACACCGCGATGACCGCCATCGCCGAGGCGTTCAACGACCAGCGCCACGACCTCGACGGACGGTGCGTGATCGCCGACATCCAGGCGATGGACTCCGCGAACGTCACCTACGGC
Source organism: Nocardiopsis mangrovi (assembly GCF_042653925.1). Classification (NCBI taxonomy): domain Bacteria; kingdom Bacillati; phylum Actinomycetota; class Actinomycetes; order Streptosporangiales; family Nocardiopsidaceae; genus Nocardiopsis; species Nocardiopsis mangrovi. Next base: position 103,359 of record NZ_JBHSFQ010000002.1, on the reverse strand, counting down.
ATCACCGGCGGCGGCCCCACCATCGGCGACACCGACTCCGACGTGTGGATCCCCGACTCCTCCCTCTGGCCCGGCCTCGTCAAGGAGGAGTCGGGCGACGCCGGCTTCACCGACACCGGCACCTCGGTGGCCTCCTCCCCCCTCGTGCTCGCCCAGCCGGCCCGCGGGGAGCAGCAGGACGACGAGCCCTCATGGGAGGCGCTGGTCCCCACCACCGCGCCCTCGGCCGGAGCCGCGGGCAACGACGTCCGCCTGGTCGACCCCATCCGCAGCTCCTCGGGCATGGCCACGCTCGCACTCATCTCCGGGGCCATCGGCGACGAGACCGAGGGGCGGCCCGAACTGGTCGCGGCACTCCAGACCCTCCAGCGGGGCGTGACGCCCGACGAGGAGTCCGCGTTCGGCCTGCTCAGCGAGGAGACCGACGGCGAGCCCCGGTTCCTCGTCCTGCCCGAGCAGGCCGCCTGGCGCTTCAACAGCGAGCACGGGGACGCTCCGGCGCGCATCGCCTACCCCCAGGGCGGCACCTACACGCTCGACTACCCCTACATCGTGCGGACCGGCGACCCGGTGATGTCGCGGGCGGCCGAGGTCCTCCGCGTCGCGCTGACCGGCGACGCCGCCCGGCGGACGCTGGCGGCCAACGGCTTCCGGTCCGCCGACGGCGCCGCCGACCCCGAGGTCCTGACCGAGGACGCGGGGTTCGCCGCCGAGGCCCCCGACAGCCTGCCCACGCCGTCGACCCAGTCGGTCCAGCAGCTCGCCCAGGCGTGGAACCGGCTCAAGCTCGACACCCGGCTGCTGACACTGGTCGACATCTCCGGGTCCATGCTCGAACCCGTGCCCGGCACCGACGTGAACCGCATGGAGGTGACCGCGGCCTCCGCGGCGGAGGGCCTGAACCTGTTCCCCGAGGGCTCCGAGCTGGGCCTGTGGCAGTTCTCCGTCAAGATCAACAACGACCTCGACTACAGCGAACTGCTGCCCGTTCGCGAGCTGTCGGCCGAGACCAACGGCGTCACCCACAAGGAGGCCCTGGCCGCGGCCTTCGCGGAGATGGAGCCGCTGCCCGACGGCGACACCGGCCTCTACGACACCTACCTCGCCGCCTACCGCGAGATGTCGCGCACCTACCGGGCCGACCGGATCAACGCCATCCTGATGCTCACCGACGGCAACAACGACGACTCCGACAGCATCGACATCGACGAGCTGCTCTCCACCATCGAGACGGAGTCCTCCCCCGAACGGCCCATCCCCGTGTTCACCATCGCCTTCGGGCCCGACATCGACCCCGAGCCACTGGAGCGGATCGCCGCCGCCACCGGCGGCGAGGCGTACACCACCGAGGACCCCACCGAGATCGGCGACATCTTCCTGCGCGCGTTCGCCCAGCGGCTGGACGCGCCCGCCGAGGACGAATAAGAGGGGGACGGATAACAGGGGCGGGCCGGCCGCGTGGCCGGATCCGGACACACACGGTCGGCGGTTGACTCCGATCGGTATCGGCCGCTCACGACGGATAGACACCACTTGCCCGTCTTTGACGCCTATGGACTTAAGGGTCGTCTTCGCGTACTCAGAGGGGTGCGGTAGGTCTGCGATCGGTGAAAGGCGGCTGACGTGGCCAATGCGTGGATGCCCGGCGCCGGGCGAGTCCGCTCCAGAACACAGGGAGGAGGGGTCTACCAGGGCGGCGCACCGCGCGCCGTGTGGCTGACCACCGAATCCGATCCATTCGCGCTGTCGGCCCGCTCGGTCGCCCAGCGCCTCGACAGCGACGGGCACAGCGCACACCTGGTCTGGAACCCCGTCACGGGCGAGACCGCCCAGCTCCTGCCCGCGACCGTGCCCGCTCTCGGCCAGCTGGAGACCCGCGGCACCGACCGGGCCCGCGAGGGGCGGGTCTGCATCGTCATCCGCGTCATCGGGCACGCGCTCTCCCCCTTCACCGACGGCCCCCTCACCGGTCTCGCCCCGCTGCTGGACTGGCTCGACGGCTGGCAGGTGCCGCGGCGCTGGCCGGGAGGGGCGCCCCTCGCCGTCCCGCCGCCGCGCGCCGCCGGCACCGGCGAGCGCGCGTGGGCCCGCGGCGGGCACTTCGGCCATTCCCAGGTCCCGGGCGGGCACGGCGGCGGACCCGGGGCGATCTCGCCCGAACGGCTGCTGGGGGTGGCCGTCCTCGCCCCCCGGCAGCACCCGGTCCCCGTCGCGGCTCCCCCGCCGCGCCGCGACCCCGGCGCCAACGGCGAGCGCCCTTACGCACAGCTGTCGGGTTCCTGACGGGCGGCTCCCCGCGGGGCGTCCGCGCGCCGCGTCCCGCGGGAGCTGCGGTCATGCCCGCTCCACGGAGCGCTTAGTCTGTCGGCCATGGGTGGATCGATCGAACCGGGCTGGTACGCGGATCCCCACGGGGGAGAGAACCGGCTGCGGTGGTGGAACGGCGAAGAATGGTCACAGCACGTCCGATCGCTGGCTGAGCTGCAAGGCCAGGCTCCTGCCGCCGCGGCCGACGACGACGCGACGGCCGACCTGTCCGGCGCCGCCGACCAGGGCGACCCGGAGAGCACCGACCCGATCGCGGCGAACGAGCCCAGCACCATGCGCATCGACCCGGCGCAGCTGTCCGGGTCCGCGTCCGCGGCACCCCCCGCGCCGCCCGCCGACGACCCCAGCACCATGCGCATCGACCCCGCCCAGTGGGCGGCGTCCGCCTCCGGGCCGCAGACCCCCCCGCGCGACCGACCCGCGCCGGCCCCCGGCGCAGGGGCGGGCTCCGGTCCCGGCCCCCGGCCCGCCCCCGGGCACGCCGACGACGAGGCGACCGCCGACATCACCGGCGTGGTCAGCCCGTCCACGATGCGCTTCGTCCCCGGATCGCAGGCCCCCGGTCAGCCCGATGACGAGGCCACCGCCGACATCACCGGCGTCGTCGGCGGATCCACCATGCGCTTCGACCCGGGCGCGGCCGCTCCCGCCGACCGGGACGCGCCGACCTCCCCCGATGTCGCGGGCGCGGGCGCCGCCGGAGGCGGCGGTGCCGAGTCGCCGCGCACGGCCGTGTTCACCCCGGGCGACCCGATGTTCGCCGCGGGGGCGGCCGGCGACCCGGACGACTCCCCCGCCTCCGACTCCGAGAGCGGCGGGAAGAAAAAGGGGTTCCGCTTCAACAAGTTCTTCGGCGACCTGAAGGAGGGCCTCTCCGAGATCGCCGACGAGCGGAAGCAGCGCCAGGAGGAGCAGCGCAAGGAGTCCGAGGAGCAGGCGCGCAAGCACGCCGAGGCCGAAGAGCGGCGCCGCGCCGAAGAGGCCAAGGCGGCGGCCGAGCGGCCGCAGCCCGCGCCCGGCACCGCCGGCTCCCCCGATGCCGCGGCGGGTCCCGGCGCGGGGGCGGCGGCAGGCGCGGCCGGCCAGGCCCCGGCTCCGGGCGGACAGCCGGTCCCCTCCTCGGGGCCCCAGCAGCCACCGTTCGGCGGTCCGCCCGCCGGCGGTTTCGGCCAGGGCGGGTACCCGCCCCTGCCGCCGCCCGCCCAGCACGGCTTCGGCGGGCAGGCCCCGCCCTCCGGCCCGCAGCCCCCGTTCCCCGCGCCGTCCGATCCCCGGCAGCAGCCCCCCGGCCACGGCTTCCAGCAGCAAGGGCCGCAGCAGGGCCCGCCGCCCGGGTTTCCGCCCTACGGCGCTCAGCCCCAGCCCCTTCCGCCCGCGCCGGCACCGCCACCCGCCCCGCCCAAGGGCCGCGGACGCCGCCGCCGCTCCGAGCCCCCGCTCGCCCCGGCCTTCCCCGGGGGCCAGGGCCCGGCGCACCCGCCGCAGGGGCAGCCGCCGTACGTGGGCGGCCCCGTCGCGCAGTACCCGGGCCATCCGCCGGCGGGCGGCCCGGGATGGGGCGCCCCCGGAACGCCTGGGGCCCCCGGGGTTCCGGGGGCCCAGCGTCCGCCGTGGGAACAGCCGCGCCCGCCGCGGAAGAAGAAGCGCAGCGGGTGCGGCGGCTGCCTCGGCTGCCTGACGGCCGTCGTCGTTCTGGTCATCGTCGTCATCGTGGCCGTGGTGGCCTTGCAGGCGAACGGCCTGCTGTCCCTCTAGCAGCGGCGGCACGCGGGCGCCGGCGGCCTCCGGACGGGGGACCGCGGCGCCCGCTCGGCCGTCCCCGCGACGTTCCGGCGCGAATCCGACGTGCCGAAACGGCTTAAGCTAGCCCCCATGAACGACTGCCTGGTGTGGATCGACTGTGAGATGACGGGGCTGGACCTCGAACGCGACGCGCTGATCGAGGTGGCCTGTCTGATCACAGACGGCGAGCTCAACCAGCTCGACGACGGCATCGACGTCGTCGTCAAGCCACCCCAGGCCGCGCTCGACCACATGGGCGAGTTCGTCACGCAGATGCACACCGACTCCGGGCTGCTCGACGCGCTCGACAGCGGGGTCAGCCTCGCCGAAGCCGAAGACCTCGTGCTGGCACACATCAAGCGCTACGTCCCGGAACCCAACAAGGTGCCGCTGTGCGGCAACTCCATCGCGACCGACCGCCTGTTCCTGTCCCGCGACATGCCGCGGATCGACGCGCACCTGCACTACCGGATGGTCGACGTGTCGAGCATCAAGGAACTACTGCGCCGCTGGTACCCGCGGGTCTACTTCGCCAGCCCGGAGAAGCACGGGGGGCACCGCGCGCTCGCCGACATCACCGAGAGCATCCGGGAACTGCGCTACTACCGGGCGGCCGCGTTCGTCGCCGCCCCCGGACCCGACAGCGCGACGGCCCGGGCGGTCGCCGCCGACGTCGTGGCGGGCGGCAACGGGGTCCTCGGCTCCCCCGAGCAGCGACCGGCCGGTTAATGGAGTCGACCACCCCCGCGGATCCGCTAGACTCTTCCATGAACACAGGCGCTGGAGTTCCTCCCGCCCGGTGGTCATGGTGGGTGTAGCTCAGTTGGCAGAGCACTTGGTTGTGGTCCAAGAAGTCGGGGGTTCAAGTCCCCTCACTCACCCCACATCGGCAAGGCCCCGTACCCCGGTCGCACCGGCGGTCCGGGGCCTTCGCCGTTCCCGGAGCCAGGGGCGCGGCCGAACCGCAGCGGCCCGCCGGCCGCACGCGCCTCCACCCGATCATCAGCCCACCGCTCCGTTCCCACCCCGTCCATCCACAGGCCGCGTTTCCTCCCTGGGCCCGTCCCCTGGCGTTCGCTACCGTGACGGGTGACGAAACGCGCGCGACTTCCGACGGGGGATACGGGTCCGCACCCGAACCGGCAACAAAGAGATTTCCGCCGCCGAACGCCATTGATGCTCGTGGTGGCCACATTCGGCCGAATTGAAACGCCGAGTGACATTCGGGCATCGATTGGGACGAGACTCTTCTTCGGCGGCCGTCCCAAAGTCGAACATGGAGCCAGCCCACCCGCGCGGAGCAGGCATCGGATCCCATCCGTTCTCCCGAACTCGTTACGATGCTCGGGGGCACCCCGGCCCGATTCCGTGGTTCGCGTGTGGAACCGCTCATGACCGCAGAACGGCCGAAGCCGGGCCCGCCGTCACCGACGGTCGGCGCACCCCTCCGACCTCCGACCCCAGGGAGCTCGCACCGTGACCAACGCCCCTCCCCGGCCGGTGAGCGCTGTCGCCCTGCTCGCCGACATCCCGAGCACGGGACTCCTCGGAGGGACCACGGCGCAGCGCTTCACCCTGACCGGCGACGACCTCGCCACCCAGTCCGAGGGGTTCCTGGATTTCGCCCGGCACCACATCGACCAGGGGCGCAGGGTCGTCGCGCTGTACCCCAAATGGCACGCCCAGCGCCCCCAGCGGGCCATCGCCTTCGCCCGCGGCGCCCTGCAGACCGACCGGATCGGGCAGGTGGCGCTCGACATCTCGCCGCTGGCGCTGTCGCTGCTCGCCGACCAGCTCGCCTACCTCTCCCCCTACGTGCCCGCCGGGGTCACGGCGAGCCTGGCCAACGAACTGCCGCAGCACTTCCTCGCCGGCGCCTGGATGAAGAGCGTGCGCAACCTGTCCACGGTGCCGATCACGTTCAAGCAGCACCTGGGGTCCTACGTGCCGGGCACCACGTTCCTCGCGTTCTGCGCCCCCGTGAAGCGCGTCGGCCGGGTACGCAAGTCCGACCCCGCTCCCAACATCCCGGGGCGGCCGATGGAGCCGATCCAGATCCTGGTGGCCCGCCCCAACGACCAGTCCATCGACGAGTTCAACGAGCAGTTCACGCCGGCCCTGCGCCCGGTGTCGCTGAACGCGCTTCCGGAGCAGCCCCTGGGCACCACCTACTGGGGCGCCCGCAAATACGTGGAGTTCGTCGCGTTCAGCGCGCATCCGCAGGCCCTGGGAAACACGGTCCGGACCGTCCGCCCGTCCACCTGCTCGTGGTGCCGCGAACTCGTGTCGGGCCTGCACTGCCCCTTCTGCGGTGCGCTCAACCAGCCCCCCATCGGCCGGCCGCCCACGCGCAAGGCCGATGTCCCGCCGCCGCCGTCCCGCACCACCGGCGAGCACATCCGCCCGGCATGGGTGTCGGGCTCCGGGGGCGATCCCCGGCGCCCGCCCGCCGGCCGCCCCGCACCCGCGGCCGCCCCGCCCCGCCCCGACTCCGCACAGCAGCCGCCCGCCCGGCCCGCCGGGCCCTACGGCACCGACCCACGACCACCTTCCCGCGTCTCTCCGCAGCCTCCGCCGCACGGTGGGTCACCCGGCTGAGAGCGGCCTCACCGGAACCGGGGCACGGCACCGGCGCGTCCGAATGACACGGACTGCGGCCCGCCCCGGCCCTCCTTGTTCTCCTCCCGCCCCCTCCTAGAAACGGAAGCGTATGAACCCCCGACAGCGACGCGGCGTGCTGCTGATGATCGTCGCCGGGATCGGCGCCCTCGCGGTCTTCTTCACCGTGGTCTCCTACGTGAACGGGCTCAACAACGAGCTGGGCACCTACCGGAACGCCCTCCGGCTCACCCAGGACGTCGCGCCCTACCAGCCGATCACGGAGGAAATGGTCGAGTCGTACGAGGTCCCCGCCCGGTTCTTCGACGAAGAGACCTTCATCAGCGATCTCGACCAGGTCCTCGAACAGCAGCCCGGCAGCCAGGCCGTGTCGTCGACCTACATCGCCGAGAACTCGCTCCTTCAGTCGAGCATGGTCATCCCCGCCCCCGAACTGGAGGCCGGCGAGCGCGAGATCGCGATCATGGTCGACGCCGAGACCGGCGTGGCCGGCAAGGTCAGGCAGGGGTCCCGCGTGGACATCTACGCCACCTTCCCCGCGAGCGACGAGGGCTCCGAGAGCTGCGCCACCCGCGTCCTCACCGACGTCGAGGTGCTGGAGGTCGGACAGGTGGGGTCGGACGTCAACGAGAACGGCACCCAGTCCGCCGTCGTCCCGGTGACCTTCCGGCTCAGCGCCCAGGACACGCTGGCGCTCACCTACGCCGAATCCTTCTCCAGCGCCCTGCGCCTGGGCCTGATCAGCGGTGAAGGCTCCGGCGACCCGGGCGGCATCCAGTTCTGCTCCAGCGACCAGGCCGAACTCGAGGAGAGCGGCCAGGGTCAGCAGGGCCAGGGCAACGGCCAGCAGCAACAGGACAACTGATGACGCACAAGGTCATGATCGGCGTTCCGACGACCGACTTGGAACTCTCCCTCACGGCGCGGTTCGACGAACTCGGCTCGTGCGAGGTCGTGAGCGTGCACCACTCCTCCACCGAGGTGGGCAACACGCTGCGCGACCTGCCCGCCATGGACGTGCTCCTGGTCCACGAGCGCCTCGGGCCGCTCCCCGTCGTGGAACTCATCCGCGACATCACCCGGAGCCACCCGCAGCTGGCCGTCATCCTGCTGGTCGACGTCGTCGACCCCGACACCTTCACGCGGGCGATGGAGGCGGGAGCCCGCGGCGTGCTCGGGGCCGACGCCACCATCGAGGAGCTCGACGCCCGGGTGAGCACGGCGGCCGAGTGGTCGCAGACCCTGCGCCGCCACTTCGAGGCCGCGTCCCTGGACGTCCCCGTCTCGTCGGGCCGGCGCGGGTCGATCATCACCCTCAGCGGCGGCAAGGGCGGGATCGGCACCACCACGGTCGCCATCCACCTCGCCCTGGCCGCCGCCCGGGCGGGGCGCGTGGTCTGCCTGGTCGACCTCGACCTGCAGATGGGCGACATCCCCGGCTACCTCGACCTCAAGCACCGGCGCAGCATCGTCGACCTGGTCGAGGCGTCCGAGAACATCAGCGCGGCGATGCTCTCCGAGACCCTCTACGTGCACCCCGAGGGGCCGCACGTCCTGCTCGCCCCCAACGACGGCGAGCGCGGCGAAGAGGTCAACGAGAGCTCGGCGCGGCAGATCCTCGCCGCCCTCAGCTCGCGCTACGAGCTGGTGATCGTCGACTGCGGCTCGCACATGACCGAGGCCAGCGCCATGGCGGTCGAGCTGGCCACCACCTCGGTCGTCACCGTGACCCCGGACCTCCCGGCGCTGCGGGGCGCCCAGCGGCTCATCGCCATGTGGGGGCGGCTCCAGGTCCGCGATAAGAAGAACGTCACGAGCCTGCTCATCCGGCACAGCCGGCAGAACGAGATCCAGCCCGACTTCGCACGCAAGCTGCTGGGCACCGAAATGCTGCCCACGGCCATCCCCGCGATGTACCGCAGCCTGGAGGAGGCGTCCAACACCGGCGACCCCAAGCGGGTCACCGACGAAGCCCTCCTCCGGTCCTACGCCCGCGCGGCCGGCGAACTGGGCATCCTGGAACTCGAACCCGACCCCGCCACCACACCGACGACCGCAGCCGCCCCCACCCCTCCATCCGGTACGGCCAAGCCGAAGGAGAAGAGACTCCGCCGCGGCAAGCCCACGGCCTCCGACCGCGGCAGCCAGTTCGTGGAATTCGGCGCGGTGGTGCCGCTGCTCGGATTGGCCTTCCTGGTCGCCTGGCAGGTGATCCTCTTCGGGATCAGCAGCATGTACGTGGGCCACGCCGCCAACGAGGGCGCCCGGCAGGCGGCGATCACCCCCAACGACCTCGGCAGGATCCAGGAAGAGGCGATCAAGCGCATCCAGTCCCCCTGGGACGCCAACGGCACCTTCTCGATCGCGATCGACCAGCGGGCGGACGGGGCATACGCCGTCGCCACCATGGCGATGCCCGTGGTGCTTCCGAACACGTCGTCCCCGTGGGAGATCTCGGCCGCGTCGAGGGTCATCCCCGAGGACTCGCCCTGAACGGAGGAGCATGAGCCCGGAACACGACCCGCCCCGGCGGCGCAGAGCGCGGACCCCGCGCCAGCGCCGCGGCGACCGCGGATCACAGTTCGTCGAGTTCGCCGCGTATTTTCCGCTGTTCCTCCTGCTGGTGGCGCTGGCCTTCGAGGTCTTCGCCTACTTCATCGCTGTCGAGCGCATGCACAACGCGGCACGGACGGCTGCCAGGGTGGTCAGCACGCAGGGGATCGACGCGGCCACCAGGACCGCCCAGGACAGCCTGCCCGGGTGGATGGACGACGCCGAGGTCACCATCGCCGCCAACGACAACCGCGGATACTACGCCGTGGTCTCCATCGACCTCCCGATCATCTTCGACGCCACCGGGCTGGACTTCACCGTGTCCCGCCGGGTGGACATGCCCAGTGTCGGAGCCCCCAACCCGGCCTGATCCCCTTCGTCCTCGTTCTGGAGTCGCACCGCAATGGGCTTGAGAGACCGTCTCGACGACGACCACCTGTCCGAGCAGGGCTCGGACCGCGGCGGCAGTGTCTCGCACTGGCGGCAGCGACTGCTGACCGAGATCAACCTGGACGACCTCGCGATGCTGAGCATGCAGCAGCGCCGCATCCGGTTGGAGAAGGTGGTCGGCCACATCCTGTCCCGCGAAGGGCCGGTGCTCTCCGACCGCGAACGCAGCGCGATGATCCGCCGCGTGGTCGACGAGGCCCTGGGGCTGGGCGTGCTCGAACCCCTCCTGGCCGACGACTCCGTCACCGAGATCATGGTCAACGGCCCCGACAACGTCTACGTCGAGCGGCGGGGCCGGGTCGAGCGCATCGACACCACCTTCGCCAGCGAGACCCAGCTCCTCCAGACCATCGACCGCATCGTCGCCCAGGTGAACCGCCGCGTCGACGAGTCCAGCCCGATGGTCGACGCCCGGCTGCCCTCGGGTGAGCGCGTCAACGTGATCATCCCACCGCTGTCCCTATCGGGGCCCATCGTCACCATCCGGCGGTTCCCCAAGCCCTTCACGATCGCCCAGCTGGCCGCCAAGGGGAGCCTCGACGAAGCGACCGGCTCCCTGCTCGCCGCGCTCGTACGGGCCCGGTTCAACGTGATCATCGCCGGCGGTACCGGTAGCGGGAAGACGACCTTCCTCAACGCGCTGTCGGCTTTCGCGCCCAACCACGAGCGCATCGTCACCATCGAGGACTCCGCCGAACTCCAGCTCCAGCAGGAGCACGTGATCCGGCTGGAGTCGCGGCCGCCCAACATGGAGGGCGCCGGCCAGGTGAGCATCCGCGACCTCGTCCGCAACTCGCTCCGGATGCGCCCCGACCGCATCATCGTCGGGGAGGTCCGCGGCGCCGAGACCCTCGACATGCTGCAGGCGATGAACACCGGCCACGACGGCTCGCTGGCCACCGTGCACGCCAACTCCGCCGACGACGCCGTTTACCGGCTGCTCACCCTCGCCTCCATGAGCGAGGTGAAGATCCCCTTCGAGGCGATCCAGGACCAGATCAACGCCGCCGTGGACGTCATCGTGCACCTGTCGCGCCATGCCGACGGCAGTCGCCGCGTGAGCGAGGTCGGGCTCGTCGCCTCGAAACGCCGCGAGGAGTTCCGCCTGGAACCGGTCCTGCGCTTCGAGGCCCAGCCGCTCGACGCCCACGGGGTCGTCAACGGCGAGTTCCACCGCTTCCCGCTGCCGCCCCACATCGCGCAGCGCATCATCAACGCGGGCGAGGCCATCCCACCGGCCTTCCTCGCCCCGTCGACCGCACGACCGTCCCACACCGCTCTGGGAGCAACGCCGTGAACATCCCGATCATCCTCTTGATGACGGCGGTGACCCTCGTCATCGCGGTCATGGGCATCCTCGCCTACGCCGAAGGCGCCACGCAGCGCCGCATGCTGGCGTCACGGAGCGCACTCGCCGAGGTCGAGCGCCGCGCCAGCACCCCCATGGCGCGACTCGACGCACGGCTGCGCCGCACCGAGGTGGGCCGCACCATCGAACGCCGGTTGGCCACCGCCGGGGTGAACGTCCGCCCCTCGGTGTTCGTCCTGGCGATGAGCGGCAGTGCGGTCGTGGCGGTCCTGTTCGTCTGGCAGTCGCTCGCCCCCATCCTCGGGGTGTTCGCGGCCGTCGGTGTGGTGGCGGGGTTCTTCGCCTACCTCAAGCGGCAGGAGGACCGCCGCCGCGACGCGTTCACCGCGCAACTCCCGGAGCTCGCCCGGGTGCTGTCCAACGCCACCCAGGCGGGGCTGGCACTGCCCACCGCCATCGACATGGCGGCCGATGAACTCGACGACCCGGCGGGGGCCGAACTCCGCACCGCGGCGCGGTCGATGCAGGTCGGCCAGCCCTTCGACGAGGCCATCGCCGACCTGCGCGACCGGATGCCGTCGCGCGAGATCGGGGTGCTGATCAGCACGCTCCTGGTCGCGTCGCGCTCCGGTGGCGCCCTCGTCACCGCGCTGCGCAGCATCTCCTCGACCCTGGAGAGCCGCAAGGAGACCCGCCGCGAGATGATCACCATCCTCGGCGAGACCACCGCCACCTCCTGGGCGCTGCTCGCCATGGGCATCGGGTCCCTGTTCATGCTCAACATGCTCCAGCCGGGGACCGTCCGCACCATGACCGAGAGCACGGCCGGGCTGGCGGTACTCGGAATCGGCCTCTCCCTCTTCGTCATCGGGTTCGTCGCGGTGCGCCGCATGACGAAGATCGACTTCTGATCCCCGGAGCCCCTCCCATGTCTCTCAACCTCCCCCTCATCCTCCTCATCGGGCTGGCCGGCGCCTTGTGCGTGGTGGTGGCCGCCTGGGGATTCCTGCTCATGCGGTCGAAGACCCAGGTCGCCGCCGAGATCGTCACGGTCGTCAAGAAGGAGCGCCGCCCCGACGACGACACCTTCATCCTGCACCGCATCACCGAGCTGATCGGGCGGCCGTTCCTGCCCTGGGTCCAGGGCATGGTGGGCCCGGAGCGGCAGCAGAGCATCCAGAAGCGCATCGACGCCGCGGGACGCCCCGAGGGCATCACCGTCGAGCGCTACCTGTGCCGGAAGGCCGGCGAGATCCCGCTCTACGGCGGCCTCGCCCTGCTGATGCTCTACAGCGACCAGACCCTGTTCGCCTTCGTCTCGCTGGCGTTCGTGGCGATGACCGACCTGTCCCTGCGCTCCGAGACGAACAAGCGCCAAGACCAGATCCAGCGGCAGCTGCCCGACTTCCTCGACGTCATGGCCGTCACGGTGGGGGCAGGCCTGTCGTTCCGGCAGGCGCTCTCGCGGGTCTGCGACTCCATGCCCGGCGTCCTCGCGGACGAGTTCCGGCTCTGCCTCCAGCAGATGGACCTCGGCACGAGCCGGCGCGACGCGTTCCAGGCGCTGCGGGCACGCAACAACAACGACTCGCTGGGCCGCTTCGTCACCGCCCTCCAGCAGGCCGAGGAGCTGGGCGCCCCCTTGGCGGATGCGCTGGTCTCCATCAGCCAGGACATGCGCCGCGACGACGCCCAGTACCTCCGCCGCAAGGCCCAGCAGCTCAACCCCAAGGTCACCGGCATCACGGCGGCGACGATGCTGCCCGGTCTGCTGCTGCTGATCGGCGGCGGGCTCCTCCTCGGCGGTTCGGTGGACCTCGGCAGTGTCTTCGGTGGGTGATCCGGCACTCGGGAGCGCGGCGGCGACACTGCCGCGGCTGGCGGCCCTGGTGCGCCTGCTGCTCCAACTGCGGTTGATGCTCACAGCCATCTCCCTCCTGCTGCTGCCCGGCGAACGGCTGATCCTCCCCACCGCGATCGGTGTCGTCGCCTTCGCACTGCTTTCGGGGTTGGCGGCGCGCTACTGGGAGCGGTTCGTCCCCTATCTGGTCAACCATCCGCTCCTGATCACGCTCGACGTCACGGTCGCCAGCGGCATCCTCGCGATCGACGGGCCGTCGGGAGCCATCTTCCTGACCACGGTGCTCACGTCGACGATCTGCGGGGTCCTGTTCGGGCTCCGCGGCGTCATCGCCGTGGCGGCCTTCCAGATCCTCTGCTACGCGCTGGCGGTCCTCTCGTACGCACAGGTCCACGAGAGCACCTCACCCGCCGACCTCGTCACCTTCCAGGTACTGGTCGTGCACCCGCTGCTCTACCCGATCGCCGGCTATGTCGGGCTGCGCGTCCGCGCCATCTTCACCGAGTTGGCCGCCGAGCAGGAGGCCCGCCGCCAGGCCGAGCGCATCGCGGCCGCATCGGAGGAGCGGGACCGGCTGGCGCGGGACATGCACGACTCCGTCGCCAAGACGCTGCGCGGCGCGGCGATGGCCGCCCAGGCGCTTCCCCTCTGGCTGGCCAAGGACCCGGAGCGGGCCGCGGCGACCGCCGCCCAGGTGGCCGACGCCGCCGACATCGCCGCATCCGAGGCGCGGGCTCTCATCGCCGACCTGCGCGACGGTTCGGCGCTCGTGCCCTTCGGCCGGGCCGTCGCCGACATCACCGGCCGGTGGAGCGCCGAGAGCGGGGTCGGGGTCGAGACCCGCGTGCCCGAGGGCGACATCCGGCTGCTGGTGACCGCCCGCCACGAGAGCATCGCGATCCTCAGGGAGGCGCTGACCAATGTCGAGCGCCACGCGGACGCCCGGTCCGTGGTCGTGACCGTGCAGACGGAACCGGGGCACTGCACGCTCACGATCACGGACGACGGCAAGGGATTCGGCTCCTCTCCTGACACCGTCCGCGCGGCCGAAGCCGCCGGCAACGGCCATTACGGGCTTCTGGGCATGACCGAGCGCGCCGAGCGCGCGGGCGGGAGCCTGCACGTCGAGTCCGCGCCGGGCCGGGGCACACGCCTGAGCGTGCGCGTGCCCACCGTCGAGGCCGACGGCCACACCGCCGAGGTGGTGCGATGATGTCAACCGCGCGGATCGCCGGAAACCCGCATGCGACTCCGGGCGTTCTGTCCGCCCACCCGGAAGCACCGGTCCCGGCCCCAGATGTCCCCACAGGAGGTACCGCCGTGTCGACCACATCCCCCATCCGTGTCCTGGCCGTGGACGACAACGTGGTCGTCCGGGCCGGACTCGTGGCGCTCCTCGAGGCATCCGACGACCTCGTGGTCGTCGGCGAGGCCGGCAACGGCGCGCAGGCCCTTGATCAGACCAGGCGGCTCGCGCCGGACGTCGTGCTGCTCGATGTGCGCATGCCGGTCCGCGACGGTGTGAGTACGGTCGCGGAGCTGTCGGGCCTGGCCAAGGTCATCATGCTGACCCACACCGAGGACGCGGACGTGATCCGTACCGCCCTGCGGCGCGGGGCCTCGGGCTATCTGGTGCACGGCCACTTCACCCTCGACGAGCTCAGCCGTGCCCTGCACGATGTCGTCCAGGGCACCGGCACCCCCTTGTCACCCGTAGCGGCCACGGTCGCCCTGATGGACCTGCGGGCCGCACCCGACCAGCAGGAGGCCGCGGCGCCCATCCCCTCCCTCGGCCTCACCGAACGCGAGGGCGAAATCCTCGCGGCCGTCGCCCGCGGCCTCGACAACAAGGGGATCGCGGCAGAGCTGTATCTCACCGAAAAGACGGTCAAGAACCACATCAACCGGATCTTCCGGAAACTCGGTGTCACGAGTCGGGCCGCCGCTATCGCCCGCTGGAACGGCGTGGGCCCTTCCGATATGGCCCGACCGGGCCCACCCCGGGCCCACGGATGAACCCACCGGCCGCGTGGGCCCCCACCCGCACAAGTTGGGCCCCCGGGCCCTAGGCGCCCGGCACCCCCCTTCAATAGATTCATTCATGTCGCAAGGGGCGATCAGCCCACATAAGACACCGCTGAACGACCTCCCCCTTAGGAGCAGAAATGCAGAACCTGGTCGAGAAGATCCGCGCCGCCATGACCGACCGCAAGGCGTTCAAGAAGTCCGTCTCCGACAAGGGCGCCGGCTTCGTCGAGTACGGTGCTGTGATCCTGCTCGTCGCCGCGATCGCCGGCGTCGTCCTCACCCAGACCGGTATTCCGACCCGGATCAACGGCTTCATCGACCAGGCCATCACCAGCGTCCAGACCGCCGGCGAGCCGGAGGAAGAAGGCGACGGTGACGGTGACGGCAACGAGTAACCACTGGTCGGTCCTCCCAACACCAGGCCAGGAGTGACGCCGCGGAGGGGCGTCCGGGAATCCCCCACAGCGCCCCTCCTGACCCCCCGGGACCTCATGAGCGTTTCACCATGATGATGAAAATAACGTCGCGCAATGCCGACGAGCAGGGACAGGCAAGCCTGTTCCTGCTCGTCGGCTTGACGCTTTCCCTCCTCGCTCTGGGCCTTCTCTTCATCCGCCTCGGCGAGGCCAACGACATGCGCAGTTCTGCCCAGTCGGCGGCCGATGCCGCCGCTCTCGCCGCCGTCGGCGACATCCAGCACCGCGCAGCGCAGTCCATCGCCGACGGCAATCTCCCCTGGGGGGTCGGCTGGCAGGCCCGGACCGGCAAGGGCGTGGCCGAAACCTACGCCCAAGAGAACAACGCGGACCTCACGGACATCCGCGCCAGCGACAACAGCCAGGGCCGCCTGGGCAACATCGTGCGGGTCGAAGTACGGGGCAACCATTGTCAGCGGGAATTGCAGGACGACGAGAGCGTCCATTGGAATTTCCGCGAATGCCCTGACGAAGAGGAACTGGAGGAGGCCGAAGAGAACGACGAGACCATTCCGGTCATGACCGGTAATGCCGCGGCGATCGCAGAGGTCGAGATCCCGGACTGTCGGCGGAACGAGTGGACGGAAATCATCGGCGGGGTGCCCGTCGTCCTCTCCAGCTGGATCGAGTGCCGCCCGCAGAACAGCGGCGAGCCCTACAGCCGCATCTGGAGCTACGGGCAGGCCAAGGGCATGACCGACGTCCACTTGGTCGATGCGGAAGGCCAGTGGATCTTCTCCGAGATCACCGGGGGCCCGGGGAGCGGCCGCTTCCCCTGCGACGCTGTGGGCGGCCAGAACATCACCCGTCAGATGTGCGAGACCCACGAGTCGATCATGGGCGAATGGGGCGCGGTCTTCGAACGCTACGGCGTCGGCTGCTACCGCTCCCAGGAGGACGGTGGTGAGCACCCCCGAGGACGTGCCTGCGACTACATGGTGTCGGCCAACGGCGACCTGCCCAGTTCCGATCTGAAATCAGGCGCCGACGCGGCGGCCCAATGGATGATCGACAACCACGAAGAGCTCGACATCTACTACATCATGTGGGATCACCACATCTGGAATCCCTCACGCGACGGTGTCGGAGCCTGGCGGGATGTCCGGCGCTTTGTGCCCAACCGCGGCGGGAACACCGTGAACCACCTGGACCACATCCACGTATCCGTTAACTCCTGATCGCGTCCACAACAGGAAAGACGCTCATTGGCCGGGCTGATGCCGCTCCGCTACCCTGTGGGACGGCCGGAGGATTCGCGACGGAAAGGCGAACAACCCCATGCTCATCCCTAGCGGTAGCCCCACCGCATGGAGGCCGCTTCGCATCGCCCTGCCCCTGCTCGCAGGCTCTTTCCTGCTGACCTCGTGCGTGTCGGGCGATGGGGGCGATGCAGGAGACTCTGACCAGCAGCAGGACCAAGACGGCGACTCGGGTGCATCGGGCGACGGCGAGCCTCTGGCCACGTCCCTATCGACGAGCACGTCCTACGGGTCCAACGTCCAGCTCGATATCAATACTCTCGAGCGTGAGAGCGACGACGTCGTTGTGCTGGAGATGACGGCGACCAACCTCAGCGAGAACGACACCGTGACCTTCGATTACGCTCTGATGGCCGCTGATGGAAAATTTCGCACACCCGATGGCGTCACGCTCGTCGACACCGTCAACAGGGAACGCTACTTCCCTTTGATGAACACCGACGGTTCGACCTGCCTGTGCTCCGGTTACGAGCAGAATTCCGTGATCCCGGCAGGTGAATCTCTTGATATCTGGGTCGCTTTTCCTGCTCCCCCCGATGATGTGACCAGCGTCGCGGTGGCCACTCCAGCGACCGCCGATTTCATGAACATCCCCCTTTCCGAAGCCTCCGATCCGGAGGAGGATATCGCGAACGCCACAGTGGAGGATCCGCGCATCCTTCCCCTCTCCGGATTCCAGGACGATATCGACGGCACCACATCACGCGAAGAGAGCGGCGACGAGACCAGCATCCTGCTGTCATCCGATGTTCTTTTCGAACTCAACGAGTCTGACTTGACCCCCGATGCCGACGAAGCATTGGAACAGGTCGCGGCCGAGATCGACGCAAGCAGCGGCGAAGAGATCAGGATCGATGGGTATACCGATAACAGCGGAAGTGATTCCATCAACAATCCGCTGTCTGAAGAGAGGGCCGAATCGGTTCGCGACCGATTGGACGATTTGGTGACTCGAGACGGCGTCAGTTTCGAGGTTGCGGGCCACGGATCTTCTGATCCCGTCGCCGACAATGGGACCGAAGACGGTCGAGAGAAGAACCGCCGCGTGACCGTGACTTTCGGGAAGTAGGGATGCGACCGTGAAGAAACTCCTTTCAGCGGGTAGTGCGGGTGCGGTCTCAGCCGTCACTCTCGTCTCGATCCTCGCGGTCCCCTCCTCCTACGCCGCTGAGGAGATCCCTGTCTTGGCGTCGGCCGATGCCTCCGAATCGGGGTGGGGCGACTCCAGTATCGACGTCAACAGGTTGGAGGTGTCAGAGGACGGCGGCTACGCCACGCTCACCTACACCGTGCACTACGAAGGCTCTGGCCGGGTCGGTCTGGTGGACTTCCAGAACACGACCTACCTGTACACCGCATATGGGCATTCAGGTGTCGTCTTGGTCGACGAAGAGAACGGTTTCCGCTACAACCCGGCCTTCGACTCCACTGGACAGTGCATGTGCGCCGTCAATACCGCTGCGCCCGAAATGGCGCGCGATCTGGAGTCCGGAGACAGCGCTACCTACTGGGCCTCCTACCTGATCTCCGAGGACACCACTTCGGTCAACGTCGAGGTGCCCGGCTTCGATCCCGTTGCCGATATCCCCATCGAATGACCCCTTTCCCCGCCATCACGAGATCCGAAGGCTGGTATCCGAGGTGAACGTGTCCCGCCCCCTCCGGTTCAGACCTGACCGGGACGACGACCGCGGGTCGTCGTTCGTCGAGGTCGGCGCCATCACGTCGCTCGCGGCGACCATCATTCTCGCCATCGTGCAGGCAAATTACGGCGACCGTATCAACGACGGCGTGCGCGACATGGTGTGCCTGGTCGAGGGCCCCGAATGTGATGGCGAGACCTGGACGGAAGCCGATCGGCCGGAGAAGCCCGAGAAGTACGACTT
This sequence comes from Nocardiopsis mangrovi, assembly GCF_042653925.1. Classification (NCBI taxonomy): domain Bacteria; kingdom Bacillati; phylum Actinomycetota; class Actinomycetes; order Streptosporangiales; family Nocardiopsidaceae; genus Nocardiopsis; species Nocardiopsis mangrovi. The sequence continues at coordinate 84,808 of NZ_JBHSFQ010000002.1, read as the reverse complement.
CGGGTTCACGCTCGGCGGGAACGGTGGGGACAACGAGGAGAACAAGGCCCTCGGGCAGGAGTTGGCGGCTGCCCGAGGGTTTACCGGGCGGGAATGGGATTGCCTGGAGACTCTGTGGTCGCATGAGAGCAACTGGAATCACCGGGCGGTGAACCCCAGTGGTGGGGCCGCCGGGATTCCGCAGTTGCATCCTGCCGCGCACAGCTTCCCGCCCGGGTATTTGGAGAGCGCCCAGGTGCAGATCGAGTGGGGGCTCGATTACATCGAAGGCCGGTATCGCACTCCGTGCGCCGCCTGGGCGTTCTGGCAGGACCCCTATCCGAAGAACGCCGGCTACAGCACCAACTGGTATTGATGGGCGGACCGCATGAGCCGGACCGTGTAAACGGCTCGGCCCGGTCCGGCGGCGGTCGGCGGCGGCCCGCGTTGTGGGTCGTGCCCTGTGTCGTCGCCGTGCAGGTCGTCGTGCCGGCGTTTCTGTTCCTTTCCGGGGCCGATCGGCCGGCGCGGTTCGGGTGGCACATGTATTCGACGGTGCCCACGTGGCCGGATGTCGTCGCCGTGCGTACCGATGGCACGGTCTCGGAGTTCACCCGCGGGTCGATCCGGGCCGGCCGGGGTGATGTGGCGCTGGACGGCGAGCTGCTCGACGCGGTGTGCCGGGCGGATCCGGGTATCGCCGAGTTCCGCGTCCGCCGCGAATCCGACCCCGCCGAAGTCCACCGGTGCGGTGGGCGGTGACCCGTCCGTCCTGGGCCCGGCGAGGCCCGGCTTCGTCGCGCCGCCACCGGTCTCGGGTCCGCCTCCCGCGGGCTCAGGCCCGCCTCCCGCGGTCTCAGGCCCGCTCCTTCCGGTCTCAGGCCCGCCTCCCGCGGTCTGCCGCCGGCTTCGCGCTCTCGCTGGTCGCTTCCGCGGCCGATTCGACCGTGAACGCGCGCGCCCTGGGAATCGCGCGGGTGCTCCTCGCCGCGGTGGCGCTGCTCAAGCTCTGGCTGTTCCTTCCCGATCTCATCCCGGTGGCGGACGAACCCGTCCCCCTTCCCATCGTGCCGCTTCCCGCCGTTCCGTGGCCGTTCGTCGCCTCGTTGTGGGCCGTCGCCGCGCTGCTGTTGCTCTTCGGGGTGGCGGTCCACGTGACGGGCGGGCTCCTCGCCCTGTGCGGCTGGTACTGCCTGCTCCTCGATGAGCGCACGTACAGCAACCACCTGCTGCTGCTCACGCTGCTGGTGACGTTCCTGGCGGTGACCGGCGGCGGGCGGGTGTTCGGGAACGCGGAGCGGGTTCCCGGCGCCGCCGTCTTCCTGATGCTGACGCAGGTCTCGACCATGTACCTCTTCGCCGGGCTGGCGAAGGCCAACGTCTCCTTCCTGACCGGACGGGTCCTGCTCCGGCAGGTCGGTGTCGACAGCGCCGTCCTGCCGCTTCCGCTGGACCTCCTCCCCCTTCCCGTCCTCATCCTCGTCGCCCTCGGGGCGATGGTCTACGAGACCGGGCTCGCCCTGGCGCTGTGGTGGCCCCGGGCCCGGCCCTATGCGTTCGCCGCGGGGATCGCGCTGCACACCGCGTTCGTCCTGACGATGAGCTCGCCTCTGGAGCTCCTGTGCTTCGGCGTCGCCGCCATCGCCGTCTACCCGCTGTTCGCCTCGTGGCGGCCCGGAGCCGGCACCCCTGTCCCCGATTCCGCAGGTCCGGTTCCCAAGGGGCCTGCCCCGGGCTGATTGGGCCCAGGGGCTCAAGACACCCGGAATCCGCCCGATCTAGGTTGGGATCCCCTTTCCCCTCGGTCCCCCGTCGACCCCGACCCACTGAGCGGCCTCAATGATGCCTAGCCTCCTGCTCCAGCGAATCAGGTCCGGCCCCCCGCCCCCTTCTGCCCAACGGAGCCGCCGGCGCCCGCGGTTCGGCGACCGCGGTGCCGGGTTCGCCGAGTACGGCGCCGTCATCCTGCTGGTCGCCGGCATCGCGGCCGTCGTCTTCGCGACGGGGATCGGCGACCGGGTCGCCGGCTTCATCACCACGGCCCTCTGCGAGGTCTCCTCGGCGGCTTCGGACCAGGAGGACTGCGCGGCCGACACCGTCGCCGACGGCGACGGTCCGCCCGATGCCCGGCCGATGGTCGATCCGGACGAGTGGTTCGGTCCCGTCCCCGAGCCGCCGCCCGGTTTCCCGTCCGGCCAGGACTTCGACGACGCGCAGGACGACATCGACAGGATCCGGGAGTACCTCGGCGACGACTCCCTGTTCTGCTGGTGGTGGTGCCCCGACGAGCCCCAGGACGTCATGGCCGACATGACGGACGGCGAGCTCAACGCGCTCATGTGGAGCCTGACGGACGACGAGATCCGTGAGCTCCTCCGTGAGGACGGCGTCCGCGAGATCGTTCTCAGCAGGGTCGACATCAACACCCTCCGCCATCTCAGGGGGATCGACCCGGACGGCATCGAGCCCGACTTCGACGACGTCGGCGGCGATGACGCCAACGAGGAGGACGGCGAGCCCCGGGACGACCTCGCGTTCGGCACGGTGCCCGACGGCCGCCTCTGGCCCGAGAACGGCGAGCCCAGTTCCAGCGACCTCTCCCAGGGAGGGCTCGGCGACTGCTGGTGGCTGGCCAGCATGGGCGCCATCGCCGACCAGAACCCGCAGATCATCCGGGACATGATCCGGGAGAACGGCAACGGCACCTACACGGTCACCTTCGGCGACGGCGAACAGGTCACCGTGACGCCGGACATCGTGCTCAACGAGGACGGGAGCGCCGCGTTCTCCAGCCCGAACAACAACACCCTGTGGCCGGCGATCCTGGAGAAGGCGTACGCCGAGCGCGAGGGGAGCTTCGGGGAGATCGAGGGCGGCTGGCCCAAGGACGGCATGGAGACCATCACCGGCAACGACAGTGAGGACCGGCCCGCGAGCGACGTCGACGAGCGCCAGCTCACCGAGTGGCTGTCCAACGGCACCGCGGTCACCATCACGACCACGGGCGACAAGGAGGGCGACCTGTACGATAACGACGTTCTCGTCCGCAACCACGCCTACGTCGTGACCGGAGTCCGAGACGGGGTGGTCCAGCTCTACAACCCGTGGGGCCGCAACCACGCCAGCATGACCATGGAACAGTTCCGGCAGCAGCTGGACACCGTCGAGACCAACTCGCTCGAGTAGAGGAGAGGAACCACCGATGTCCTACCGTGGGCACAAGCGCCACCCGCTGCTCGCAGCGGTCCTCTTCGCCCTGCTGCTGCCCCTGGCCGCGTGCGGCGGCCAACCGGACGACCAGGAGCCGCCAGCCTTGAACCCCAGCTCCTCTCCCGAGCTTCGGACCTTCAACCCCACTCCGCCCGTCGGCGACGAGCCGGAGACCACCACCATCCGCCAGGGCCAGCAGCGCACCATCGCCGGGCTGAACATCGCCGTGCTCAGTACGAGCGGGGGCGAGGTCCGCTTCAGCGTGAACGCCGGGCCGGGCATCGATGAGGAGGCCCCCCAGAACGGCGGCGGATCGGCGGGCGACACCGTCGATCTCGACAACGGCTACGCGATCGCCATCGACGAGGTGGAGGACTCCGCCGAGGGCGAGGCGCCCGGAGCGGGCAGCGGTTCGGTCACGCTGACCATCACCCCGCCCGGAGACTGAGGCCGCCGGCCTTCTGACAGGCCGGCCAGGAGGCCCTACACAGCGGGTGAGGCGGCCGGGAACACTACCCGGCCGCCTCACCCGTCTCCGGCCGCCTCAACCGCCTCAGGCCGCTTCAGGCGTTCCCGGCGCTTGGGCCGCGCCCGGGCTCCGGGCGGCCGGATCCCCCTCGCGTCCCCGGCCGGGCACCGCCGCCGGTGACACGACACCATCGACGCGGCCACGGCCACCTCGCGCCTGGTGCGGCGCGCGCCCTCGCGCGTCGGTGCTCAGCCGCCCATGCTCTCGTCGATGGTGCCGACGGTGTCCTCAGGCGGGGCGGTGATCTCCGCGTCGGCGCCCCAATCGCTGTAGCGCACCGTGCTGACGACCGGCTCCTCGCCGTCGGGGGCGAGGAGGTGCAGCGCGTACTCGGTCGGCAGGCCCCGGTCGGTCACCGAGATCTCCCAGCCGATCTCCTCCAAGCCCAGCTCGGCCATGTCGGCGAAGTCGTCGTTGCCCGCGTCGGCGAGGTCGGCCGTGGCGGTGGTGCCTTCGTAGCGGGTGACCTCTCCGTCGTCGGTCCGCTCGGTGGCGGGGTCCCCGCCGGGCTCGCCCAGCCGGACGACGTCCAGGGCGGCGTCGCCCGACGCCTCGTCCAGGGCCGCGTTGGTCTCCGTGAGCAGGATCCGGAAGATCTCGGCGAACGGCCCGATCCGCTCCTCCGCCGCGTCGACCTCGTCGCGGGACAGCCGGAGCCAGTCCTTGCCCTCGACCAGCGGCTCCTCTTCGAGCTGGGCGTAGATGACCCGGTCGACGACGATCATGGTGGTGGTGCTCTGGCGCTCCTCGGTGTTCTCGACCACGGTCATGCGGGCCGCGGGCGGATCGGTGAGGAGCAGGGTCATCTGCGTGTCCTCCAGCGGAGGGTCGTCGGAGGCGGGCTCCTCCGGCTCGACGGTGACGCCGACCGTGACCGTGAGCGCCTCGCGCATCCGGTCCTCGACCAGGTCGGCGAGGGCCTCGGGGTCCTCGGGCAGCTCCGTCGCGTCCATCTCACCCGCGGGGACCGGGGTGGGGGTGGGCTCCGCTCCGGATTCCCCGGAACCGCCGTCCCCTTGGCAGGCCGTCACGAGCAGGACCGCGGTGAGGCACAAGGCGCTGTGCGGGAGGAGACGCTTCATAATGAGACGGAGCCTACCCGTCGCTCCCGCACCGACCTGCACCGCAGGAGGTGTCCGGACCCGGCCACGGTCCCGGCGGTGTCCCGCCGGCGGGACACCGGCGCGGCGCGCGGTCGGCAGCCCTCCGCAGCGGCGGCCTCCGGGCCGCCCTCCCGTTCGAAGGCAGGCGAGTCACACGATGGCGCAGAAGACGCTGGCCACGGTGGTACTGCCGTTCTCCCTGCTGCTCGGCGGGTGTACCGCCCCGGCCGACGACGCTCCCGAGGCCGTGGCCGATGAGCCCGCCCCCTCGGCCGCGGAGAGCCCCGGTGCGACCGTCGAAGGCCCGCCCGGCCGCGGCGGCCGCGGCGGCCCCGTGGACGCCGAGCGCGACGGCGAACCGATCCTGCGCGTCGGCGGGGTGCGCACGCACGCCATCGGCAACGACGCGGTCGAGCTGGCCACCATGGACCCGGCCGGCTCCGAACCGGGTGCGGAGGGCCGCTCGGCCACCGTCGAGTGGACCCCTCGGCTGACCTTGACGTTCGCGTCGGCACAGCGCGACGGCGACGACGTCACCTTCCGCGGCGAAGCGTCCTACCTGCACGACGAAGGCGGCTACACCGTCCACTCCCAGGACTTCACCGTTCTCGTGCCCAACGGGCTGCCCGCCACGGAGGGCGGCGGTTTCGCCGACCGGTTCGACGCGTTCACCGCCGAGGACTCCGAGGTCCTCGCCGAGCTGAGCGCCGACGACCCCACGGCGGAGTTCGCGGTGACGGTCGCCGGGATCCCCCCGGAGGACGACGGTGAGGGGTACGAGGACGGCACCTACGGCCGCTACGTCCAGTACGAGACTCCGGGGGAGGTCTGGGGGTACGCCGTGCGGCCGCCGCAGGACTACATCCCCGGCCGCCTCTGCTACATCGAGGGCCCCCACTGGCACGACGTCCCCCTCTTCGAGTACACCGACGTCCCCTGCGGCTGAGGCGCGGCCGCCGTCCCCGTCCGGCCGCGGTCGTCCGTGAGGAGGGCTGGGCCCGGGTGGGGCCCATGGGCCCTGTACGCCCGACCCCGCGGCTCCCTACCCAAAGACCTGGTACGACGTCCGGGTGAACACCGCTTCCGGCGCGGAGCGCGTAACGGGCACCGCCGAGCACCCGTTCCGGGTCGACGGCCGGGGCCGGGGCGACGCCGCCGGTCTCGCGGCAGGTGACCGGCCGCGCACCGCCGACCGATCGGTGTCCGCCGCCGGCCCGGCCGGGGCGGGCGGGGGCGGTCCGGGTTGGGCCCTCGTGCCGGGTTTGGGCCCGGAGTTGGGCCCGGGGTCTCTGTCGTCCATGTCCGGGTCATCCCTACGATCCGTTCATGTCTCCTGTCATTCATCCCCCATCCAGCAGGCGGCACCGTGTCCGGAGACCCCGGCTCCACGGTGGGCGTGAACAGGGGGCTTCGTTCACCGAGTACGCGGCGGTGATCCTGATGCTGGCGGTCATCTTGGGCGCCGTGGCCGTCGCCCTCCCCGGCCGCACCAACGACCTCTACGAGCTGGCGCTGTGCCGGATCGAGCAGCTGACCGGCGGCGAGTGCGACGAGGGCGAGCAGGAGGCCGACGACGACGAGGAGTACCCCTACGACCTCACGCCCGCCTACTGCGTGCGCGACGGCCGCTCCGAGACCGCCGGCTACCAGCTCGACCTGGGGATCTTCCGGTTCGGGCAGCAGTACACCTACTCGCGCGAGACCCTGTCCGACGGTGCCGTGGTCGTCACGTTCATTCCGTCGACCGAGGTCGGGGCGAGGGTCGGCGTGGGCTTCGACTTCGGCCAGGAGAACGCGGTGGCGACCGCCGCCGACGTCGAGGGCGGAGTCTCAGCGAAACTCGCCCCCGGCATGACCTACATCTTCAGGGACCAGGCCGAGTTCGAGGAGTTCGAGGACGAGGTCGAGGCCTCCATCGCCGAGGAGACCAACCGGCAGATGAACCCCGAGTCGCAGATCGGCCTGGGCTTCGCCGAGTGGCTGGGCGTCTACGACCCGCCGGAGGTCCGCGACCCCTCGGTCCGCACCGGAACGATCGACGTCTCCGGCAACCTCCTCTCCGAGTTCGGGCTGTGGACCAACGACAACCGCGGCCAGCGCCTGAACGGCGAGGGGCTGGAGGGCAACAACCTCAACCTCGGCGTCGACGGCTCCGTGAGCATCGGGCGGAAGGTGGACGTGTCGCACTGGTTCACGGACCCCGAGAACACCCAGACCTCGTGGACCACCACCTACAACGCGCAGGGCAGCCTGGGGACCTACGCCTTCAGCCACCGGGAGCAGCTCACGCGCAGTTGGAGCGGCGGGCAGCGCGTCACGCGCAACGAGGACGGGTCTCTCGCCCATGTCCGCTACATGACCACGGTCCAGGGCGACTTCGTCGAGGGCACCGACGGCCGGCTGGAGAACCGGGAGATCAATGGCGGCCGGGGCGGCGACACCGAGTCCGAGGGCAGCCGGGTCGTCCAGATGGTGCAGATCGACTTCGACACCCCCGAGGAGCAGGAGATCGGCGAGCGGCTGCTGGCCGAGCGCGGCAACCTCCCGCCGGCCAGCGTGATCGAGTCCATGGCCGACCCGTTCATGGACGAGCAGAACGGCGGCCGGATCAACGAGGAGCCGGGTTCCGACGCCCCCGACTGGGAGCACCTGTTCTATGAGCGCGGTCGCGTCTGGCAGTACGAGACCGACATCTCCAGCGAGCGCACCCAGTTCGACGCCCAGATCAAGCTCGGCCTGCAACTGGGCGCGAGCGTCAACTGGGGGATGGAGGAGCAACACACCCGCGATGCGCAGATCCTGGACCGGCCGCGCGACGGCAGCCGCGACTTCATCGACTTCCCCGACTGCGTATCTCAGGAGCGGGACGGTGAATAGTGGGAAGTGGGAGCCGACACGGCACGAGACCCCCGGAGCGGCCCCGACGGCCCCGCCGGGGCCGTTGTACCGCGGAGGGACGAAGGGACGAGAGGTGACCGCATGGTGAGGACCGTACTCGCACCGGTCGTGGCGGCCGCCGTGTGGCTGGCCGGGGTGGTCGCCACCCCGCTGGCCTCGATCGGCCTGGCCACGCTGGAGCAGCTGGAGAGCACCGGCGGCCAGATCGCCTGGACGTCGGGGCCCCAGCTGATCGTGTCCTTCGCCATGGTGCTCCTGGCCGGGCTCACCTACGGCGGTCACCGCGTGGCGGCCCCTGCCGGGGCGGCCGTGGTCCTGGCCCTGCCCGCGGTCCAGGTGATCGGTGTGACGGTCGCCGGAGCGCTCGGCGATGCGTCGTGGCAGGTGGTGTCCGCACGGTGCGCGGCGGGGCTGGTCGGCGCCGGCGCCGCCTGGCTGCTGCTGGTGCGGATGGGCCGCGGGGCACGGACGGCGGCCGGGCGCTTCTGAGCGCCCGGCCGGCCCCGCGGACGCGGCGGCGCCCCCGCCCGGAGTGCTCCGGGCGGGGGCGCCGTCGTCGGGACACGGGTCGGACCGGCCGGGTGGCCGGCCTCCGCTATTCGGCGGTGAAGCCGATGTTGGTGTAGTCGATCGAGGCCAGGCCGTTGGCGCCCCAGTTGGCGACGTTCTCGCGCACCGCGAAGGTGCCCGGCCGCTGGAACAGCGGCACGGCCATGCTCTGCTCCCACAGCAGCCGGTCGATCTCGTTGGCGACGGCGGCGTAGTCCTCGGGGTCGGTGGCCTCGGAGAGCTCGGTGTACTTCTCGTTGAGCTCATCGGTGGTGTGGAAGGCCAGGTTGTTGCCCCAGTTCTCCTCGCCGTCCTCGGTCTCCCCCACAGGGCCGGTGAAGTTCTCGGCGGAGTCGCCGGCGAAGGGGTTGGTGCTGATGTAGACGAACGTGGTCATGTCGTAGTTGCCCGGCACGATGTACTCCTCGAAGTACGCCGTGTTGGGGACGCTCTCGATGTTGACCGCGACGCCGATCTCCGACAGCTGGGCCTGGGCGACCTCGGCCTCGTCGGCGGTGTTCTGCAGGTCCGAGGGGATGACCCAGTGGATCTCCAGCTCCTCGCCGTCGCGGGTGCGGGTCTCGCCCTCGGCCTCCTGGGTCCAGCCGGCCTCGTCGAGCATCTGCGCCGCCAGCTCGGGGTCGTACTCCCCGTAGCCCTCGCTGTTGTCCTGGAATCCGGTCTGGGAGGACTTGATCAGCCGGTTGACGGTGGGGTCGCTGGGCCACTCGACGCCGCTGAGGGTGGCCTCGGCGAGCGCGGCGCGGTCGATGCCGTGCACGAGGGCGTTGCGGACCGCGACGTCCTCCAGCAGGCGGCCCTCGCCGCCGTTGATGGAGATGTGCCGGTAGGCGTTGTCGATGGCGCGGGTGATGCGGATGCCTTCGAGGTCGCGCAGCTCCTCGTACTGGGCGGCCTCATAGCCGAGGTAGTAGCCGTCGATCTCACCGTTGGCCATGACCCCGGAAAGGGCGTCGTTGGCGTAGTGGTGGTAGATGATGGAGTCGAGGACCGCGGGCTCGCCCCACCAGTCCTCGTCCTTGTTCACCGTGATGGTCTCGCGGGTGTCGTCGAACTCCACGTCGCCGAACGGGCCCGCGGTGACCGGGAAGTCCTGCTCGTAGGCCCCGTTGAACTCCTCGGGGTCCTCCATGATCTCCTTGGGGTACAGCGGTTCGAACAGCCGCGGCCACTCGGCGTAGGGGCTCTCGAACTCCATGACGACCTGGAACTCGTCCTCGCCCTCGCTCACGTCCTCGATGAGCTCGTAGCCGGACTTGTCGCCGATCTCGAACTCGGAGTCGTTCTCGCGGTTGCCGCCCAGCGTCTCGACCTGCGCTGCGTAGTCCTCCCAGGTGATCGGCTCGCCGGTGGACCACACGGCATCGGGGTTGAGCGTGTAGGTGAGCGTGAGGCCGTCCTCGCTCAGCTGGATGTCGGAGGCGTAGTCCTCGTCGGGGGTCACCTCACCGCTGTCGCTGAAGTCCACCGGAATGGGCATCACCGAGGCGGCGATCCGCTGCACGTTGGCCAGGTTGCCCTGGACGTGGGTCATGTTGTACTGCGTCGGGTACTCGTTGATGCCCCAGTTGAAGGTCCCGCCCTCTTCCAGTTCACCGCGGTCCGTCGCATTGATGTCGGAAGCGGGGATGTCGGCGAGGGTCTCCTCGCCGGCGCCGTTCTCCTCGTCGCCGCCTCCGCCGCACGCTCCTGCCGTCAGGGCCAGGACCATGAGGGGGGCGGCGAGGGTCGCCGCACGTCTGATTCTCATGGAATCTCCTCTGGTTTCTTCCTTGGGGGATCGACCGGGCCGAAGGGTCCCGGCGAAGATCACAGGAGCTCGCGTTCCTCGGCATGGTGGCAGGCCGCGGCCTGGTCGGCCGAGCCGGTGCCGGCGGGCGTGAGCTCCGGTTCCCGCTCCAGGCAGATCGCGCGGTCGGATTCGCCGAGCACGGCGAACTTCTGGCAGCGGGTCCGGAAGCTGCACCCCGTCGGCGGTGCGGCGGGATTGGGCAGGTCGCCCTTGAGCACGATGTGGCTCCGGGCCCGTTCCTTCTCGGGGTCGGGGACCGGGATCGCGGACAGCAGGGCCTGGGTGTAGGGGTGGGTCGGGTGCCGGTAGATGGAGTCGACGTCGCCGATCTCGACGATCTTGCCGAGGTACATCACCGCGACGCGGTCGGCGATGTGCCGGACGACGGAGAGGTCGTGCGCGACGAACAGGTAGGACAGGCCCAGGCGGGCCTTGAGCTCGTCGAGCAGGTTGATCACGCCGGCCTGGATCGAGACGTCGAGCGCGGACACCGGCTCATCGAGGATGAGCAGGCGCGGTTCGAGCGCCAGGGCCCGGGCGATACCGATGCGCTGGCGCTGGCCCCCCGAGAACTCGGCGGGGTAGCGGGTCGCGTGGGCGGCCTCCAGGCCCACGAGCGCCAGCAGCTCGTGCACCCGGGCGCGCAACCGCTCCTTGGGGTAGGAGTGGGTGCGCAGCGGTTCCGCGATCACCTCGAACACCGGCATGCGCGGGTCGAGGGAGCTCATGGGGTCCTGGAAGACCACTTGGACGTCGCGCCGGATGGCGAACCGCTCGGCGGCGCTCGCTTTGCCCGACTCCTTTCCCAGCACCACGACGGTCCCCTGCTGGGGCGCCTCCAGGCTGAGGATCTCCATCAGCGTGGTGGACTTGCCGCAGCCGGACTCGCCGACCAGGCCCAGGGTCTCGCCCTCGCGGACGTCGAAGGTGATGCCGTCGACCGCGTAGACGGTGCCCACCCGCCGCTTGAACACCGCGCCCTTCATCAGCGGGTGGTGCTTGACCAGTCCCGCGATGTGGAGCACGGTGGCGCGGTCGGCGCGCGGCACGCCGGCGGTGTCGGGCTCGGGGATGTCGGGGACCGGGTAGACGTCGCGGGCGGTCCACTCGTGCGCCTCGATCTCGCCGGCGCGGACGCACGCCGCGTGGTGGCCGGCGGCGCCCACGGGGTCGAGCGCGGGCTCGGCCTCGCGGCACGCGTCGACGGCCAAGGGGCAGCGGGGGCCGAACGGGCAGCCCGGCGGGAGGTCGCCGAGTGAGGGCGGGTTGCCCTTGATCGGGATCAGCGGCGCCTTCTCGTCCTCGTCCAGGCGCGGCACGGAGCCCAGCAGCCCCATGGTGTAGGGCATGCGGGTGCGGTAGTAGACGTCGTCGACCCCGCCGACCTCGACGAGCCGCCCGGCGTACATGACCTGGACGCGGTCGACGAAGCCGGCGACCACCCCGAGGTCGTGGGTGATCATGATGATGGCCGCCCCGGTCTCGCGCTGGGCGGTCCGCAGCACCTCCAGGATCTGCGCCTGGATGGTGACGTCGAGCGCGGTCGTGGGCTCGTCGCAGATGATGACGTCGGGGTCGTTGGCGATCGCGATGGCGATCATGACGCGCTGGCGCATGCCCCCGGAGAACTCGTGCGGGAACGCCTTCGCGCGCTGGGCGGCGTTGGGGATGCCGACGAGGTCGAGGAGTTCGACGGCGCGCTCCAGCGCGGCGGCCCGGCTGACGGAGCGGTCGTGCACCCGCACGGCCTCGGCGATCTGGTCGCCCACGGTGTAGACGGGGGTGAGGCCCGACAGGGGGTCCTGGAAGACCATGGCGATGGTCGATCCGCGCTTGGCGGACATGGCGCGGTCGTCCAGCCCCAGGAGCTCCTCGCCGTGCAGCCGGATGGAGCCGCGGACCTTCGCGTAGTCGGGCAGCAGGCCCATGGTCGCCAGCGACGACACCGACTTGCCCGAGCCGGATTCGCCGACGATGCCGAGGATCTCGCCGCGGCGCACGCTGTAGCTGACGCCGCGGACCGCGGTGACGTCGGGGTTCTTCCCGCTGCCGGGGAAGACGACGCTGAGGTCGGTGATCTCCAGGACGGGGGTGTCGGACGCGCCGGGCTCGCTGAGGGCCGGGCCGGTCTCTGTGGTGGTGCCGGTCATGTCTCTCCAACTCCCGTTTCTACGACCTGCGCTTGGACTGCGGGTCGAGCGCGTCTCGCAGCCCGTCGCCGATCAGGTTGACCGCCATCACCAGCACCACCAGGAGCCCTGTGCAGAACCAGAACGTCCAGGGGAAGGCGAGTGACTGCGTGGACCCGGCGGCGATGAGGGAGCCCAGCGAGACGTCCGGGCGCTGGACGCCGAACCCGAAGTAGGACAACGAGGTCTCGGCGATGATCGCCGCACTGACGTTGATGGTCGCGTCGACGATCAGCAGCGAGGACATGTTCGGGATGATGTGCCGGAAGATGATCTTGTGGTCGGGGACGCCCATGTAGCGGGCCGCCAGGACGTACTCGCGCTCCTTGAGCGAGATCGTCATTCCGCGCACCATCTTGGCGGTGACCATCCACGCCAGCGCGGCGAGCAGGATGACGAAGAGCGGCCAGCCCTGGTCGCGCAGTGCCGGGTACAGGATCGCCAGGACCAGGAAGTTCGGCAGGACCAGCATGAGGTCGGTGATCCACATCAGCACCCGGTCGGTGGCGCCGAGGAAGTAGCCGGCGAACGCCCCGACCACGGCCGCCACCGCGGTGGTGAGGATGGCCGCGCACAGGCCGATGATGATGGACTTCTGGAGCCCGATCATGGTCTGGGTGAAGATGTCGCGCCCGATGCTGTCGGTGCCGAACCAGTGGTCGGCCGAGGGCGGCTCGCGGCGGGCCAGGAGGTCGGTCTCGGTGATGTCCCAGGGGCTCAGCAGCGGGCCGACCCACGCCGCGAGCGTCAGCGCGGCGAGCAGGCCGGCCCCGATCAGCACGCGCCGGGTGCGCAGCAGTTCGTGGAGCACGCCCGACCAGCGCCCGGGGACCCGGGCGTCGTCGGCCGGGCCGCCTGCGGAAGCGTCCTCGGCAACGCGTTCGGCGGACATGCTCATGTGGTCGTCTCCAAGGCGTCGGCGGGGCGGAGGGGGCGGCGCGGCGGCCGCGGGGACACGCGTCCCGCGGGGTGCGCGCGCCCGGCCGGGTCGGTGGCGGCGGAGGTCATCGCTCAGCTCACCCGCACCCGCGGGTCCAGCCACGCGTAGAGGATGTCGGAGAGGAAGGACGCCGCCATGACGCACACGGCCATGAAGCACGTGACGGCGGCCACCGCGTTGACGTCGTTCTGCACGATGGAGTCGACCACCCACGCGCCCATGCCGTGCCAGCCGTAGATCTTCTCGGTGAAGGTGGTGCCGGCGAGCAGGATCCCGAACGTGAACGTGAAGTAGGTGATGGTCGGGATGAGCGCGGTGCGCAGCGCGTGCTTGAGCAGGGCGGCCCGCCGGGTCAGCCCCTTGGCCATGGCGGTGCGCACGAAGTCCGATCCCAGCACGTCGAGCATCATGTTGCGCTGGTAGCGGCTGAAGGCGGCGAACAGCGCGAGGGCGAGGGTGGCGGTGGGCAGGATGCCGTGCTGGAGGCGGTCGGCCAGGGTCCCCCAGAACCCGGCGTCGAGGCCCGCGGTGTACTCGCCCCCGTAGTTCAGCCATTGTCGCCCGGTGGTGGCGTTGAACCAGCGCGCGGCCTCGCGCAGGGAGACCGCGATCACCACGGTGGGCACGGCGAGCACCACGAACGCCGCGCCGGTGGAGACCTTGTCGAACGCCCGGTACTGCTTGACGGCGGCGTAGGCGCCGATGGCCACGCCGACCGAGCAGCCGATGACGGTCCCGACCACGATCAGCCGCAGGGTGACCCCCGCCTTGCGCACGACCTGCTCGTTGACGCTCTGGTCGTTGACGGTCTGCCCGAAGTCGCCGCGGGCGAGGTCGGAGACCCAGACGGCGTAGCGCTCGGCCAGCGGAGTGCGGTCGTTGAGGTTGAGCTTGGTCAGCTCACGCTCGATGGCCTCCTGGCTGGGCCGGGGCTGGAGCTGCTCGAAGTTGGTGCGCGGGCTCAGCGTGGTGGCGGCGAGCAGGTAGGCGAAGGTGGAGGCTAAGAAGATCAGGACGAGATAGCTCAGCAGTCTCCTGATCAGGAACATGCCCAATTGGTGCCCCTACCCCTGTCGCCAGAACGCCCTGCGCCGGAACCGCCGCGGTGCGCCGCCGTCGGCCGTCGCACAGGATCGGGTGGAGCGGTACCCCTCATGCGCCATGAGGTCGAAGACCGTCCCGATCCTTCGTGGAGGGTGGCTCGGCGAAGGCGTCCGAACGCGATGGATCCGATTCACGGTCCGTGATCCGAATTCCCAGCAGTTTGCGGCATACCGGGACACCGCCCGGTCACCACCACATCAAGAAAGCACAACGAGCGAAAGATTTCTCCACATCAGACCAGCTCACCGGAAATAGCCGACTCCAAGCGCGCGGACAGTCGCGTACGGTCAACGATACTCCGCGTTAAACCGGATGGGCACCCGGTGAGCGGAGGTCCACCGCCCACCGGGAAGCGGACGCCATTACTCCGAATGGACGATGACCCCGCGGATGTTCTTGCCCGCGTACATATCGGCGTAGCCGGCGTTGATCTCGTCGAGCCGGTAGCGCCGGGTGACCAGCTCGTCGAGCTTGAGCCGCCCCGCCCGGTACAGCTCCAGCAGCCGCGGCACCTCGAAGCCGGGGTTGCCCATCCCGAAGATGACCCCTTGGACGCGCTTCTCCAGCATCGCCAGCTCCCACAGGCTGATCGGCAGGCCCACGGCCGAGGCGTCGCCGATCCCCGTGACCACCACAGTCGACTGCTTGGCGATGGCGGAGAACGCCTGGGCGACGTGCTCCCCCGTGGTCACCCCCACCGCGACGACGGCGGCGTCGGCCCCCTGGCCGTTGGTGAGCAGCCGGGCGGCGTCGGCCGCCTCGGCGATGTCGGCGTAGGCGTGTGTGGCGCCCAGTTCGAGCGCCTTCGCCCGCTTGAACTCCACCGGGTCGACCGCGATGACGTAGGCCGCGCCGCGGGCGGCGGCCGCCTGCACGGCGTTGATGCCGATCCCGCCGACGCCCATGACGATGACGGTGTCGCCGTGCGCCACCTGCGCGCCGTACTCCACCGACCCCCACCCGGTGGCCACCCCGCAGCTCACGAGCGCGGCCGCCTCGAACGAGACGCCGTCGGGGATCTTCACCAGGGAGTACTGGGGGACGACGGCGTGCTCGGCGAAGGTGCCGAGCATCGTCATCTGCGCGACGTCGGCGCCCTTGTGAGCGGCGCGGAAGGTGCCGTCGAGCATGCTCCCGGTCAGCGCGTACATGCCGAGGTCGCACAGGTTCATGTGGCCGCGGTAGCAGGACGGGCAGTTCCCGCAGCTGGGTACGAACTTGGCGGCCACCCGGTCGCCCGGGGAGAACCAGGTGACCCCGGGGCCGACCTCCTCGACCACGCCGGCGCCCTCGTGGCCGCCGATGATCGGGGTTCCGCCCACCGGCATGTCCCCGGTCGCCACATGCTCGTCGGAGTGGCAGAGCCCGGCTGCCTTGAACCGGACGAGGACCTCCTCGGCCCGGGGCGGGGCGAGCTCGATGTCGATGACCTCCCAGCGTCCGGGCTGCTCCAGCAGTGCGGCGGCTCGTGTCTTCATCGTGGCGTCGGCCTTTCCGTGGGGAACGTGGAATCGACGTCGCGCCGTGCAGAGCCCGGAGGGCAGGCCGGAGTTCCGGCAACCGGTCGGACCAGTCGAACACCGCGCCCCCGGGGTGTCAACCGGCCCTGCGCGAGGCCCCGGAGCGGTCGCGCCGGGGCCCGAGAACGCAGCGGACCGCCGCCGCCCTGCGAGGGCGGCGGCGGTCCGGTGGCAGGGGTCAGTGGCGGCTGGAGGCGCTCCAGATGTTGACGCCGAGGTCGGTGGCGTGCTCGTCGATGGCGGCGAGTTCGTCGGCCGCCAGGGGCGGCCCGCTGACCGCGGCGAGGCTGTCCTCCAGCTGGGCGACGCTGCTGGCGCCGATGAGGGCCGACGTGACGCGCTCGTCGCGGAGGACCCAGGCCAGTGCGAGCTGCGCCAGGGTCTGGCCGCGGTCGGCGGCGATCGCGTTCAGCGCGCGGATCCGGTCCAGGTTGCCCTCGGTCAGCCACGCGTCGGAGAACGCCTTGCCCGCCCGCAGGCGCGAGTCCGCCGGCACTCCGTTGAGGTACCGGCCGGTCAGCAGCCCCTGGGCCAGCGGGGAGAAGGCGATGCAGCCCGCGCCGACGCCCTCCAGGGTGGTGAGCAGGTCCTGGTCCTCGATCCAGCGGTTGACCATCGAATAGGACGGCTGGTGGATCAGGAGCGGGGTGCCCATCTCGCGCAGGAGGGCCGCGGCCTCGGCGGTGCGCTCGGCGGAGTAGGACGAGATGCCGGCGTAGAGCGCCTTGCCCGACCGCACCGCGTCGGACAGCGCCGACATGGTCTCTTCGAGCGGGGTGTCGGGGTCGAAGCGGTGGCTGTAGAAGATGTCGACGTGGTCGAGCCCCATCCGGGCCAGCGACTGGTCGAGGCTGGCCAGCAGGTACTTGCGGGACCCGCCGCCGCTTCCGTAGGGACCGGGCCACATGTCGTAGCCCGCCTTCGTGGAGATGACGAGCTCGTCGCGGTAGGCACGGAAGTCCTCGCGGAGGATGCGGCCGAAGTTCACCTCGGCGGATCCCGGGGGCGGCCCGTAGTTGTTGGCCAGGTCGAAGTGGGTGACGCCGAGGTCGAAGGCGCGCCGCAGGATGGCGCGCTGGGTGGTCAGCGACCGGTCGTCGCCGAAGTTCTGCCACAGGCCCAGGGAGATCGCGGGCAGGGCCAGGCCGCTGCGGCCGGAACGGCGGTAGGGCATCCGGCCGTCGTAGCGCGCGGGGTCGGCGGCGTGGACGCCGGCGGGGGTGACGTCGAGTCGGGGAACGTCTGCTTCTCGCACCATGTGCCCCATTCTTCCATCGGACCCCGCCCGCCACCGCCCCGCCTCCGGCGCGAACCGCGGGGCCGTTGGAGCCGAGCGAGAAGGCGAGCGCGACCAGACAACACCACCGCCGAGCCGACGAGCGAGCGAAGGCGGCGCCGCCCCGCGCCGAAGGCCCCCACGCGGGACGGTCGGAGCCGGGCGGCGCCGCGGAAGCGGCGGGTGCGGCGGGTGCGGCTAGGAGCCGATCTCACCGCCGTCCGTGCGCCAGATGGACACCACGGAGGGCCGCGGGAAGGGGCTGTTGTCCGGCCAGGTGCTCGTGGGCTGCTCCACGGTGCCGTCCTCGCCCGGGTGCTGCGGGGCGATGAACACGGTGCGGCTGTCCTCCGAGATGAACGGACCGCAGCACTCGGCCTCGACCGGCACGGTGGCGAACGTCTTCAGCTCGCCGCGGTACCTGCCGTGCATGGGCACGGCGTGCAGGGCGTCGGCACTGTTGATGGTGCCGGGGGCGCCGTCCGTGGAGATCCACAGGTTGCCGTGCCGGTCGAAGGCGACGTTGTCCGGGCAGGAGATCGGCGAGACCTTCGACTTGTCGTAGCCGGCGAAGTAGGTCGACGGGTCCTCGGGGTCGCCGCAGACGATGGGCACCTGCCAGCCGAACCGGGTGGCGCCGGCGTCGTTGTGCCGCTCGGTGATCTCCAGGATGTGCCCGAACTTGTTGGCCGCGCGCGGGTTGGGCTCATCGGCCTGCTCGGGCGTGCGGGCGGTGTTGTTGGTGAGCGCGCAGTAGACCTTGCCGGTCACCGGGTTGGGCTCGAAGTCCTCGGGCCGGTCCATCTTGGTGGCGGCGGCGGTGTCGGCGGCCAGCCGGGTGTGGACCAGGACCTCGGCGACGGAGAAGCCCTCGACGAAGCTCGTGGTGGCGTTGCACAGCGGGATCCACTCGCCGGAACCGTCGAACTCGCCGTCGGCGGGCAGCCCGCCGGACCCGTCGATCTCCTCGGCCGGGCTGTTGCCGGTGAGGCGGGCGACGTAGAGGGTGCCGGAGTCGAGCAGCGTCGCGTTGTGGCGCGCGGAACCGCGGCGGTACTTCTTGTCGCTGACGAACTTGTAGATGTACTCGAACCGCTCGTCGTCGCCCATGTAGACGGCGACCCTGCCGTTCCTGGTGATGCGGGTGGTGGCGCCCTCGTGCTTGAAGCGCCCCAGCATGGTGCGCTTGCGCGGCGTGGAGGTGGGGTCGAACGGGTCGATCTCCACGATCCAGCCGAAGCGGTTGGCCTCGGTGGGGTGCTTGGACAGGTCGAAGCGCTCCTCGGCCCGGTCGAAGCGCCGGTTGTCCGCGCGGGTGTCGCCCTCGACCGCGACGCCGTAGCGCGCGAGCGCGGCCTTGGCGTCCTCGGGGGCGCCCTCGCCGCCCACGAAGTACTGGTCGAAGTTCTCCTCACCGCTGAGGACGGTCCCCCACGGGGTGGTGCCGCCCGCGCAGTTGTTGTTCATCCCGCTGACCTCGACGCCCTCGGGGTCGGCCTCGGTGCGCAGCAGTTCGTGGCCCGCGGCGGGGCCGGTGAACCGCATCGGGGTGGTCATGGTGATGCGCCGGTTGTAGGGGCGCTCCCCCTCGGCGACGGGACGCCAGGCGCCGGTGCCGCGCACGCGCTCGATCTCGACGACGGACCCGCCGTGGGCGGCCATGCTGACCTTGATCTGCTCCAGGTCGGCGTCGTTGCCGTCGGTGTAGCCGGCGAACATCAGGTTCTCATTGGTGTACTCGTGGTTGACCCACAGCAGCGCGCGGTCGTCGTCGATCGGCAGGACGGCGACGTAGTCGCAGTTGTAGCCGAACTGCCGCTCCTGCGCCTCGGCGGTCTGGTTCTCGAAGTCGAACTCCGGCGCGTCGGGGAGCACCGGGTCGCCCCAGCGGATGATCACGTTGTGGTCGTAGCCGTCGGGGACGGTCACCGCGTCGTTGTTGTTGGGGGCCACGCTGGTGAAGCCCAGCCGCGGGTTGCCCCGGCCGGCCTGGGGTTCGGCCGCGGCGGGGGCCATGCCGCTGAGGCCGACGGCCGAGACGCCGGCGCCGATCGCGCCCGCGCGCAGGACGTTGCGCCGCGAGAGCGCGGTGGCGAAGATGTCGCCGAAGTAGGCGTTTCCGCTGGTGTTGGGCGCGTCGTGGAAGCAGGCGTCGCCGCAGCGGAAGCGGCACGTGACGCGGGATCTACCCCCATTGTGGCCGAGGAGCGGAAGCAGTCGGCGGGGCGCGGATTGGGACACGGGTCCTCCTGAACGTGCGGGGATGGTCGGGCGGTCGCGTACACCGGCCCTTGCCGGGGGCGCGGGTCCGGCGGCGGTCGCCGGTACGCGGAACGGTGGCTGCCCGAACGCTCCTGACCTTGGCCTATGCGGCATTCGGGAGCGTGAATCCGCGGTGAATGCACCGACAATTCCTCCGGCACGCCCACCTCCCCTCCCGGCTGTCGCCGCAGGTGGGCCGCCCGGGCGCGGCGCACAGCGGGCGGCGGTGCCGGGTGGCACCGGGCCGCCGTCGCCGCGGCCCGCTCCACCGGGTGCGTCCGGGTCGCCACCGCTCCGCCATTGTGCGACCTGGTTCATCCCCACAACGGGTGGAGTTCTCACCCCCACCTGGTTCACCACAAGTCAACCCGCGTATTCTGTGCGTGGATGCGACCCCGACTGCTGTGAGGCTTGTCTCCGCGGCACCCCCGCGGATGTCCAGTACTGCACGAATCCCAACGCACTACCCCACGGGCGGGACCCCCGAAATCCCCCGATCGCGTCGTGACCCGTCGCCGGGCATCGAACGCACCTCCGGAGGCCCCGCTCTACGCACGTCACCGCGGTCCGATTCCGGCGTGGCGCCGCTCAATGTCACTGGGGAGTGAGACCACATGACCGATACCCCTGCGGCCAGGTCACAGCACGGCGCGCATACCGCAGGCCCGTCCCAGCGACCGGGCGGGCGAAGCCTGCCCGCCGAACGTCCGGCGAGATCCACGGAGGAGCGCCGCAGACCCGCGCCCGATGTCCTGGGCCCGCCCGTCCGGCGCCGCTTTCCCGGGCTGGCCCATCAGATCCAGCACGCCCGCCGGTTCGTCGCGCGGGCTCTCGGGCCCGGCCCCGACATCACCACCGCCACCCTGCTGACCAGTGAGCTCGCGACCAACGCGATCACGCACAGCGCGTCGGGCTCGCCCGGCGGCAAGTTCGAGGTGACGGTCTACTGCGCCGAGGGGTGGAGCCGAGTGGAGGTGCGCGACCTCGGCAGCCCCGAGCAGCCGCGGCCCCAGCACCGCGACCCCCACGATGTCAGCGAGCACGGCCGGGGCCTCGACCTCGTCGAGGCGCTGGCGGCCAAGTGGGGCACGGAGCCCCGCGGCGACGGACTGGGCCGCATGGTCTGGTTCGAACTGGCCTGGGAGGCCGGCCCGGCCCCGGGCGACGACCGGGGCTGACCCCGGCGGCCCCGCCGATCCGGCGGGGGCCGTCCGCGCCGCCGGCGGCGGGGCGGTCCGGCGTGCACGGACATGACGAAGGGCCTCCCCGGCGGGGAGGCCCCTGTATCGCCGTGTCGGATGCGTGTGTGTGCCGTGTGGCGGATGTCGTCGGGCGCGAGCCCTTGCACTATCGGTCCTCCGCGGGGGCGGTCGCGGGGGGCTCGGCCGGCAGCTTGTACTTCTCGTACAGCTCCCGGGCGTAGTCCTTGGCCTCTTGGGACGGTTCGTCGCCGAGTTCCTCGCGTACGAGCCGGTCGAGATCGGTGTCGTTGCTCTCCATACGGGCAGCTTGCCCGCCATGGGCTGCGGTTAACAAATCCGTGCAGCGGAGTTGCGTCATCAGCAACAATTTCGGACGATCAGCGATATTTCCGGCATGCGTTTTCCCGTGTCCCTGCTCCCACACGCCTGAGCGGGGAACGCGATCGGGCGTCCGGCCGCTGACGGAAGAACCGGCAACGGCCACCGCGGTCGGACCGCGGTGGCCGTTGTGGGTTACCTCAGTCGCGGGGAGCGGAGTGCGGTCGCACCCCGCACCGTGGCGGGTGGCCGGTCAGGCCGTGCCGCCGGCGTCGGCGCCCGACACCGCGTCCTCCGCCTCCCTGCTCTGCGCCCGGACGGCGTCGATCTTGGCCTCGCGCTTGGCCGCACGCTTGGCCGCGCGCCGCTCCTTGCGGCCCTCGGTCATGGTGTAGAGCACCGGGACCAGGATCAGCGTGAGGAGCGTCGAGGTGATCAGGCCGCCGATGACGACGATCGCCAGCGGCTGGGAGATGAACGCGCCGCCGCCGGTGATGCCCAGCGCCATCGGGGTCAGGGCGCCGACCGTGGCGAGCGCGGTCATGAGGATGGGCCGCAGGCGGTGCCGCGAGCCCTCCACGACCGCCTCGCGCAGCTCCATGCCCTCGTCGCGGTACTGGTTGACCAGGTCGATGAGGACGATCGCGTTGGTGACGACGACGCCGATGAGCATCAGCAGGCCGATCATCGCCGGCAGCCCCAGGGGCTCGCCGGTGATCAGCAGCAGCCCCACGGAGCCGGTCGCCGCGAACGGGATCGACACCAGCAGGACGAGCGGCTGCATGAGGCTCTTGAAGGTCGCCACCATGATCAGGTAGACGATCGCGACCGCCGCCAGCATGGCGATCCCGAGCTGGGCGAACGCCTCGTCCTGCTCGGTGCTGGCACCGCCGATGACGGCCGTGGCGCCGTCGGGCAGGTCCAGGCCGTCCAGTGTGGAGACGAGTTCGGCGCTGACCGCGCCCAGGTCGTCGGCGGTGGGCGTGGCCGAGATCGTGGCGCTGCGCACGCCGTCGGCGCGCACCAGCTCGGGGGCCTGGGTGACCTCCTCGACGTCGGCGATCTCCGAGAGCCGGATCTCGTCGCCCGCGGGGGTGGCGATGGTCAGGTCCTCCAGGTCCGCCACGCTCTCGGGGGCGTCGTTGACGCGCACGACGATGTCGCGCTCGGCGTCGTCGATCGTCGCGCTGCCCACGGTGGTGCCCTGGAAGGCACCGGTGACCGTCTGGCCGACCTGGCCTTCGGTCAGGCCCTCCTCGGCGGCGGCCTCGGCGTCGACCCGGACGTCCAGCGCGGGCTGGGCGGCGGCGATGCTGTTCTCCACGTCGTCGGCACCGGGGATGTCGCGGACGGCGTCCTCGACGATCCCGGCGGCCTCCTCCAGCGTGGCGCGCTCGTCGGCCTGCACCTCGACCTCGAGGGCGGAGGCGCCCATGCCGGCCGCCGTGCTGAGGCGCGGCTCGTGCTCGGTGTCGACGTCCGCCAGCGCCTGGCGCAGCCGCTCCTGGTAGACGGCCTGGTCGCCCTCGGGGTCGGCGGTGATGGTGTAGCTGATGCTGTCGGCGGAGCCGCCGCCCATGAGCATCGCCGCGCCGCCACCGCCCCCGCCGGAGCCGAACGACGACTGGTAGGAGTCGATCCACTCCAGTTCGCCCAGCCGCTCCTCGACCTTGAGGGCCTCGGCGTCGGCCTCCTCCAGGGAGGTGCCCACCGGCAGGTCCTGGGAGACGCTGTAGGTGTTCTGGCCCTGGTCGCCCAGCAGGTTGGTCTGCAGGTTGCCCGCCAGGACGACGGTCCCCGCCAGGAGCAGCACCGAGGCGGCCAGGGTGATCACCCGGTGCCGGGTTGCCCAGCGGACCACCGGAAGGTAGGCGCGCTGCAACGGGGTGCGCAGCTCGCGCCGGTACTCCTCGGCCTTGACCCGCTCCAGCTCCTCGGGCGGCACCACCTTGGGCCGCATGAACCAGTACGCGAGCACCGGGATGATGGTCAGCGAGACCAGCAGCGACGCCGCCAGGGAGAGGCTGACCGTCACGGCGAAGGGCCGGAACAGCTCGCCCACCTGGCCGCTGACGAACCCGATCGGCAGGAACACGGCGATCGTGGTGAGGGTCGCGGCGGTGATCGCGGTGGCCACTTCGCGGACACCGGTGAACACGGCCTGGTAGCGCTCCTCGCCGTAGGACATGTGCCGCTTGATGTTCTCCAGCACCACGATGGAGTCGTCGACCACCCGGCCGACCGCCACGGTGAGCGCGCCCAGGGTGAGCAGGTTCAGCGAGTACCCGAACGCCTGCACGCCGAGCATCGCCACCAGCAGCGACACCGGGATGGAGACCGCGGTCACCAGCGTCGAGCGCAGCGACAGCAGGAACACCAGGATGATGATGACCGCGAAGGCGAGCCCGAGCAGGCCCTCCTCGGCCATGGCCACGATGGAGTCGTTGATGAAGGGGGCCTGGTCGAACACGACCGAGATCTCGGCGTCGTCGCCGAGCAGCGGGCGCAGGTCGTCCAGCTGGGCCTGCACCTCCTCGGAGATCTCGACGGTGTTGCCCTCGGCGGTCTTGGTGATCATCACGCCGAGGCTGGGAACGCCGTCGGTCCGGGTGATGCTCGTGGTGTCGTCGAGGCGCAGCTCGACGTCGGCGACGTCCTTGAGCTGCACCGGGTCGGCCGGGGCCGCAGCGGGCGCGCCCGGCACCGCGGCCGCGGCGGGCGCGGATCCGCCGGCCGGCAGCAGCCACATGTTCTCGACGTCCTCGACCGACTCCAGCCGGCCGCCGGTGGTGACGGTCAGCGTGCGGCCGTCCTCGGTGATCTCGCCGCCGGGGGTCAGAGCGCCGCCGGCCTCCAGCGCCGAGGTGAGGTCGGACGCCGTGAGCCCGGCGTCCTCCAGCTCGTCCTCGTCGGGGGAGACGGTGACGGTCTCGCCCCGCACACCGGAGACGGTCGCGGCGCGCACGCCGGGGATCGACTCCAGCTCGGGGACGACCTGGTCCTGGAGGGGGCCGGCCAGCGACTGCTCGTCGCCGTCGCCCGCTCCGGCGGCCAGCATCACCACGGGGATGTCGTCGGCGCCGAACGCCGAGACGTCGGGGTCGACGTCCTCGGGCAGCATCGGCGCGACCTGCTCGACCGCCTGGCGGAGCTCGCGGACCACCTCGCTGGTGTCGTCGCCGTAGTCGAACTCGGCGATGATCGACGCGGATCCGTCAGCGGCGGTGGAGGTGTAGGACGTGATGCCGTCGGCGCCCTTGACCGCCTGTTCGAGGGGCTCGACGACCTCGCTCTCGACCACCTCGGGGGACGCGCCCTGGTACTGGGCGCTGACGAAGACCATCGGCACGTCGAAGGACGGCATGAGCTCGCGCTTGGCCGATGTGGTGGCCAGAAGGCCGAAGACGACCACCGCGAGGGTGATCAGCAGGATGAGTGCCCGGTTGCCGAGGGAGAGCTTCGCGAGTCGGTTCACGGGGTCCTCCGGTCGTGCGGCGTGCCGGCCGGCCGCGGGGACGCGAAGGGGTCGCCAAGGAATGTCTTGGCCGATCTGGACATGAGAGTTGTCGCTCCTCAGATGGCGTGATTGCGCTGCAAACGGCACCGCTGCGACGAGCGGTCGAGGGTGGTCGACCCATGCGGGCTGAGACGGGGCCGCACGGGGTAGTGCCGGGCACGCGAGATACACGATACGCGGCGGATCACCGGCACATCACCGCGAATGGGGCGACATCGGACACCCGTCAGGGCCGTGTCAGCGATATGTCAGCGGCTCGTCATACGCCGCGAACTGGGCGGTCCGCCGCGCCGGCGGCCGCGGCCGGCCGTGCGGCGCCGTCCACCGCACGGCGGTCCGCTTCCGGACACGCTCCGGGGAACTCTTTCGGGAGGGGCCTTCCCGGTGGCGCGCGGCCACCGGCGCCGTGGGGAGCGGCGGAGGTCAGCCGGCGGCGACGGGGGTGGTCTCACCGGGCGGCAGGTGCTCTTCGGCGACCCCCCACACCACGCGCAGCAGGTCGTCGAGTGCGTGCACCAGAGCGGGGTCGACCAGCTCGTAGCTGACCTGCCGGCCGCGGGCGGTGGTGGTCACCAGGCCGCATTCCCGCAGGCAGGCCAGGTGATTGGACACATTCTGCCGGGTAAGACCCAGTTGCTCCGCGAGACCTGCGGGGTAGCCGGGGCCGTCGAGCAGCGCCAGGAGGAGCCGGCAGCGGGTGGGGTCGGCGAGGGCGCGGCCGAGCCGCTGGATGGCGGACAGGCGCTGTTCGGTGGTCAACATGAAAACCATTTTACAGTATTTGCTGTATAGACACTCTTCGCTGTATAAACACTGGAGGCTGAACTATCGAGTGCGGCCGCCGATCCGGGCGGCCGGCGAAGGAGACACAGATGGGCCACGGACACGGTCATGGACACGGGCACGCGACAGCGGCCGCCGCCAACCGCGGCCGGCTGAGCGTCGTCCTGGCGCTGATGCTGATCGTCGCCGTGGTCCAGGTCATAGGCGCCTACGGCGCCGGCAGCCTCGCACTGCTCGCCGACGCCGGGCACACCGTCACCGACTCCTTCGGGGTGCTGCTGGCGCTCATCGCCGTCGGGTTCGCCGCGCGGCCCGCCAGTACCGTGCGGACCTTCGGCTACCAGCGCGCGGAGGTGCTCGCCGCCGCGGTCAACGCGCTCATCCTGTTCGGCCTGTGCGCCTTCATCGCGATCGAGGCCGTCGAGCGGCTGATCACGCCCCGCCCCGTGGCCGGCGAGGGGATGGTCCTGGTGGCCGGCTTCGGCCTCGCCATGAACATCATCGCCGTGTTCATCCTCCGCTCGGGGCAGAAGGACAGCCTCAACGTCCGCGGCGCCTACCTGGAGGTGCTGAGCGACGCCCTGGCCTCGGTCGGCGTCATCGTCGGCGGCGCCGTCATCTGGCTCACCGGATGGGAGCGCGCCGACACGCTGATCTCGCTGGCCATCGCCGCGTTCATCGTGCCGCGCGCCTGGAGCCTGCTGCGCGAGGCCGTGCACGTTCTGCTGGAGGCGGCGCCGCGCAACGTCGACCTCGCCGAGGTGCGACTGCACATGCTGCGCCAGCCCGGCGTCCTGGACGTGCACGACCTGCACGCGTGGACCATCACCTCGGGGATTCCCGTCATGTCGGCCCACGTGGTGGTCGAGGAGGGCCGGCTCGCCGACGCCGGGCGCATGCTCGACGAACTCCACGCCTGCCTCTCGGGGCACTTCGACGTGGAGCACTCCACCCTCCAGCTGGAACCCGCCGGCCACGCCGACCACGAGGGCGCGCGGCACGACTGAGGCGCTGCGCCGGGCCTCCTGCCCGGAACCCGGCACCGGGCGATCGGGCGACAGGAACGGGTATGACCTGGACAGGCGCCCGGGCGGTCTGGCATAGTTCCCCCGGGCCGAGGGCCCATGCCCGCGCCACCGGCGCGGGCGCAGGTGTGCCGGGAAGACTGGTCGGCGATGCCATCGGCGTGCGCCGACCGCACCAGCACACAGGGGGACTTCCGCCCATGACCGACCGACGCCGCGCCGGCGATCTGATCGAGGCACTCCGCTCCGACGTCGTCAGCGGGTTCCTGCTGATCGCGGGCGCCATCGCCGCCCTGATCTGGGCCAACTCCCCCGGCAGCGCCGCCTATGAGGCCATCCGCACCTTCGCCTTCGGGCCCGAGCCCCTGCACCTGAACCTCTCGGTCGAGGCGTGGGCCGCCGACGGCCTGCTCGCGATCTTCTTCTTCGTGGTCGGCAATGAGCTGAAGCAGGAGTTCGTCCACGGGGAGCTGCGCAACCCGCGCCGGGCCATGCTGCCGATCGTCGCGGCCCTGTGCGGTATGGCGGTCCCCGCCCTGATCTACGCGGCCATCAACGTCGGACAGGGCGACGCGCTGCGCGGCTGGGGCATCCCCATGGCGACCGACATCGCCTTCGCGGTCGCGGTCCTCGCGGTGGTCGGCCGCTACCTGCCCCCCGCGCTGCGGACCTTCCTGCTCACCCTGGCCATCGTGGACGACCTCGGCGCGATCGTCGTGATCGCGGTCTTCTACACCGACGGCCTCTCCTTCCTGCCGCTGCTGGCCGCCTTCGCCCTGCTCGCGCTGTTCGGCCACCTCCAGACCGGCCGCGGGCTCGGCGCGGTGCTGCGCCGCTCGCCAATCCCGTCGTGGGCGGTCTACCTGCCGCTGGCGTTCGCCATCTGGGGATTCATGCACGCCAGCGGGGTGCACGCGACCATCGCCGGGGTCGCCATGGGGCTGCTCATGCGCACCACCCCGCAGGACGGCGAGGAGGTGTCCCCCAGCCACCGCGCCGAGCACCTGATCCGCCCGTGGACCACCGCGCTGGTCCTGCCGGTCTTCGCGCTGATGTCCGCCGGCGTCGTCTTCCCGGGGATCGGGCCGCTGCTCGCCGACTCCGCCGCCCTGGGGGCCCTCGTGGGCCTGGTCGCGGGCAAGCTCATCGGGATCCTGGGCGGATCGTGGCTCACCACCCGGCTCACCGGGGCCGAGCTCAATCCGTCGCTGAGCTGGATCGACATCGCCGGGATGTCGCTGCTGGCGGGGATCGGCTTCACCGTGTCGCTCCTGGTGACCGAGCTGTCGTTCCCCAATGACCCCCAGATGATGTCCGACGCCAAGGGCGGCGTCCTGCTGGCGTCGCTGATCGCCACCGTCCTGGCCGCGGTGGTGCTGGGCCGGCGCAGCGCCCACTACCGGCGGCTCGCCGAGTCCGGCGCCGCCGCACCCGCCGCCGGACAGGGGCAGTGACACACGGGAGACCCGGGCCGCACGGCGACACGCCGTGCGGCGGAGCCCGCCGCGGAAGCGGCGGACACGGTTGGATGGGCGCCGGAGACGGGCCCGGGTCTGTCGGACCCGGAGCCGCGGCCTTGTGTGGGAACATCTCTCTCGATCGCAGGTGATGACGGGATGGCCGACCAACGATGCCTCTGCTGACGACCGCCGCGCGCAGCCGCCTGTCGCGCCTGCTGAACTGGGGGCGCACCAGGTTCTCATCGCCCGGCCGCACCCAGTCGGCGTGGGCGCGCCCGGCGCGGATCTTCGTCGCGCTGTTCCTGATCGCCGACCTCGCCGGCACCGGCCTGCTCCTGCTGCCCATCAGCCACACCGAGGGCGAGGGGCTGACCTTCATCGAGGCACTGTTCACCGCCACATCGGCGCTGTGCGTGTGCGGGCTGGCCATCATCGGCATCGGCACCGACCTGTCGGTGTTCGGCGAACTGGTCGTCATGGCGCTGATCCAGATCGGCGGCATCGGCATCATGACGCTGGCGTCGGTGCTGGGAGCCGTGGTGGTCCGCCGGTTCGGGCTGCGCATGCAGCTCAGCGTGCAGGCCGAGACCCGCAGCATGGCGGTGGGCGACGTGCGCGGAATGGTCACCCGGATCGTCACCATGAGCGTGGTCTGCGAGGCCGTGATCGCCGCCGTCCTGCTGCCGCGCTTCTGGGCCCACTACGACATGGGGTTCCTGGGCGCGCTGTACACGGCCGCCTTCCACTCGGTCTCCGCGTTCAACAACGCGGGCCTCGCCCTGTACGACGACAGCCTCATGCGCTACGCGGACGACGCGATGGTGCTGCTCCCCCTCGCGGTGGCCACCGTCATCGGCGGCCTCGGGTTCCCCGTCCTGCTGGAGATCCGGCGGCACATGGGCGCCACCCGGGCGTGGAGCCTGCACACCAAGATCACCGTGACCACGTCCGCGCTGCTCATCGCGGGCGGCGCACTGGCGGTGACGGTGCTGGAGTGGTCCAACCCCGGCACCCTGGGCCCGATGTCGATCGGCGACAAGCTGGTGAACGGCGTCTTCCACGGCATCATGCCGCGCAGCGGCGGGTTCAACTCGGTCGATGTGGGCGCCATGGACGAGTCCACACTGCTCGTCACGATCATGCTGATGTTCGTCGGCGGCGGCAGCGGCGGCACCGCCGGCGGCATCAAGGTCGCCACGCTCGCGGTCCTCTTCCTCGTTGTGTGGGCGGAGATCCGCGGGCACGCCGGGGTACACGTCTTCGACCGGCGGCTGTCCCCTGGTGTCATCCGGCAGGCGCTCTCCCTGACCTTCCTGTCCATGACCGTCGTCGTGGGCTCTACCGTCGTCCTGCTGGTCGGTACCACCTTCAGCCTGGTCGAGGTCCTCTTCGAGGTGGTCTCGGCCACCGGGGTCTCCGGCCTGTCCACGGGCATCACCCCCGACCTCCCGCCCATGGCCCAGGGGCTGCTGGTACTCCTGATGCTGGCGGGGCGCATCGGCCCGGTGACCTTCGCGTCCGCTCTGGCGCTGCGCGAGCACACCCGCCGCTACGATCTGGCCGAGGCGCGGCCGATCATCGGTTGACGACACCTGAGGAGCACACAGTGCAGCGGAGCAAACCGCAGGACAAGCGCGTCCTGGTCATCGGGCTGGGGCGGTTCGGGAGTTCGCTGGCCCTGGAACTCGTGGCGCACGGCTGGGAGGTCCTGGGCGTGGACTCCAACCCGCGCCTGGTCCAGGCCTACGCCGACTCGCTGACCCACACCGTGGTCGCCGACTCCACCGACGACGAAGCGCTGCGCCAGATCGGGGCGCACGAGTTCTCCCGGGCGGTGGTCGCGATCGGCACCCACCTGGAGGAGAGCATCCTGACGACGTCGCTGCTGGTGGACATGAGCGTCCAGCGCATCTGGGCGAAGGCCATCAGCCGGCGGCACGGGCGCATCCTCCAGCAGATCGGCGCCCACAACGTCGTCCTGCCCGAGCACGACATGGGCGAGCGCGTCGCCCACCTGGTCTCGGGCCGGATGCTGGACTACGTGGAGATCGAGGAGAACTTCGCCCTGGGCAAGACCCGCGCCCCGCGCGAGATGATCGGCCGGCGGCTCGGCGAGACCGGGGTGCGGGCCAAGCACGGCATCACCGTCGTGTGCATCAAGCGCCACGGTGAGCAGTTCACCTACGCCACCGCCGATACCGTGCCGCAGAAGGGCGACATCGTCGTGGTGGCCGGCAAGACCGACGACGTGGAGCGCTTCGCGGAGATCAACTGACCCGCGGGGATTCCGACCATCCCGACAATCCCCACCAACCAGTCAATCCACCACAAAAATTGACAATCGTTTTCATTGTCACGATGATGGTCCCCATGCGATCAGGGACGTCTGTGAAGGTGGCCGCGCTGTGCGCGGCGGGGGTGGCCGTGCTGGCCGGATGCGGCGGCGGGGCCGGAGCCGGCGGTGGCGGCGGCGCGGTCGACGTGGTCACGGGCGTCTACCCCCTCGAATGGCTGGCGGGGCAGGTGGGCGGCGAGCACGTCGAGGTCACCAACCTCACCGAACCGGGCGCCGAACCGCACGACCTCGAACTCACCCCGCGCCAGATCGGCTCCGTGGCCTCCGCCGACGTCGTCTTCTTCATCCACGGCCTCCAGCCGGCGGTGGACGACGCCGCCGAGCAGGAGGGCGGCGAGAACGCCCTCGACGTCGCCGACACCGTGGACCTGCGCCCCGCGGCCGACGCCGGTGGCGACGACGCCCACGCCGAGGACGGCCACTCCGACGACCACGCGGACGAGGAGGCGGACGGCGACGGCCACGACCACGGCGACGCCGACGCCGACCCGCACATGTGGCTCGACACCGACCGCATGGCGCAGGCCGCGGCGGGCCTGGCCGAGCGACTCGGCGAGGCCGACCCCGACAACGCCGGCGACTACACCGCCAACGCCGAGCGGGTCGCGGACGAACTGGCGGACATCGGCACCGCGTACACCGAGGGCCTCGCCGAGTGCGAGAGCCGCGACATGGTGGTCGCGCACTCCGCGTTCGGCTACCTGGCCGACGCCTACGACCTGCACCAGATCGGCGTCAGCGGCATCGACCCCGAGGCCGAGCCCTCGCCGGCGCGACTCGCCGAGGTCGCCGGACTCGTCGAGGAGCACGGCATCACCACGGTCTTCACCGAGACCCTCACCAGCCCGCGGGTCGCGGAGACCATCGCCGCCGAGACGGGTGCCGAGACCGCGGTACTCGACCCGCTCGAAGGCATCACCGACCGGTCTCCCGGCGACGACTACCCGTCGGTCATGCGCGCGAACCTCGACGCCCTGACCGGCGCGCTGCGCTGCTCCTGACCGCGTCCCCGCCTCTGCGCGAACGGCCCCGCCGGGTGCGGGGCCGTTGGTATGTGCAATCCCTTTAACGGGATTGCACATCCTTGCATACCGCCTACATCCCCGCAGAGTTCAGGAGGCGGGACGTGCACGTGCGATATCCTGGCCAAAGTACGGTGCCGATGCACGTGCATACGCGGGTGCATCGGTACTCCCCCGAGAAGAACCGCATCTCTGGTGGACAAGGAGCTTCCCCAATGAGCGCCCACAACGGCATCTCGGCATCCGAACTCCAGAACGTCGCGTGGCAGAAGAGCCGGCGGAGCAACTCCCAGGGCGCCTGCGTCGAGCTGGCCCGGCTGGCCGACGGCTCCATCGCGATGCGCAACTCGCGCTTCCCCGGCGGACCGGCGCTGGTCTACACCCAGGCCGAGATCGACGCGCTGATCCTCGGCGCCAAGGACGGAGACTTCGACAACCTGCTGGGCTGATCCGGCACGCGCCGGACCGCGCCTATCGCGCACCGGCACCGATCCGGGGGCTCCACACCGCGCGGGGTGGGGCTCCCACCCCGCTGCGGCGAACCGCTACAGCTCGTCGATCATCTGCTTGAGGATGCCCTTGGTGTCGGCCGGAGGCTGGGCGATCACGCTCAGCCGCTCCATCGCCATGGTGTAGGCGTCGATGTCCTGCCGCTTGTCGAGGCAGAGCGATCCGGTCAGCTGTTCCAGGTAGATGATGTCGGAGAGCCCGAAGTCCGGATAGCGCAGGATGGTGAAGGACCCCGCCTCGGCGGCGTGCGCGCCCGCGCTGAACGGGATGATCTGCAGCGTGATATCGGGGTGGTCGCAGAACTCGATCAGGCGGTACAGCTGCTGGCGCATGATCTCGACCCCGCCCACCGGTCGGCGGACCGCGGCCTCGTCCAGGATCGCCCAGAACTTGACCCCGTTGCCGCGCTCGATGTGGCGCTGGCGCCGCATGCGCACGGCCACCCGCGGCTCGGTCATGGGATCGGTCGCGGCGCCGCCGCCGGTGATGATGGCGCGGGCATAGTCCTCGGTCTGGAGCACACCGGGCACGAACTGGGCCTCGTAGACCCGGATCCGCGTGGCGGCCTCTTCGAGCCCCACGTAGACCTGGAACCAGTTGGGCAGCGCCTCGCCGAACTGCTGCCACCAGCCCGGTTTCTTGGTGTCGCGGGCCATCTGCGACATCGTGGAGATCAGCATGCGGTCGCTGACCCCGTACAACCGCAGCAGGTCCTCGACGTCGCGCGCCTTGAACCCGACCCGGCCCAGCTCCATCCGGCTGATCTTGGATTCCGACCCGCGGATGTGGTGCCCGGCCTCGCCGCGGCTGATTCCCTTGGCTTCGCGGTATTTCCGCAGCTCCGAACCGAGCAGCATCCGGCGCACCGTGGGACCGCTCCCCCTCTGCAGACGAGCAATGTCCACAGCCGCTGCCTCCCCGCCCGTCGATCTCGCGCTCGAAATCCCGCCGCCGACGCCCGCTATGGCGCCATATGGCCTACCTGTACGCCTACACGATATCGCCGATACGCACGATGCTCGGCTCACCGGCACCGCCGTTCACCGTCGGTGGACGGCGGAACACCCACCGCACGCGCACAGGGCGGCCGGACACCCCCCGATGCGCCGCGGGGGTCAGCGCAGCAGGGCCCAGACGTACTTGCCGGCCGGCCGGAGGGGCACGACGCCCCAATCGGTCGCGAAGCAGGCCACGAGGTGCAGGCCGCGCCCCGTCTCCAGCATGAAGTCCGGTTCGCGCCGCGCGGGGAGCAGGTCGCTCCCGTCGCGGACGGCGCAGATCAGTTCGCCGCCGTGGCGCAGGATGCACACCTCTATGGTGTCCTTGCGGCCGACGGCCCCCTCGGCGGGCCGGGAGGCGTGCCGCAGGGCATTGGTCACGAGTTCGGACAGGATGAGCTCGGCGTCGTCGGCGAAGCCGTCCATCGACCACTGGCGCAGGGCGCCGGAGGCGACCTCCCGGGCGCCGGCCGCCGCGCCGGGCCCGGCCTCCAGCGTCCAGCAGAGCGAATCCTGGCGCGGGCCGCCCGCCGGGCACTCCCGCACGGCCGCCCCGTCGTGCAGGGCGCCGAACCACCATTCCCGGGGCGCGGCGGCGGAGGCCGCCGTACACCCCCAGGCGCCGATCCTGCTCCGTGTTCCCCGGGTTCGTTGTCCGGTCACCGCGATCCCCTTGCCGTCGTCTCGATCGCACCGGCACCGGCTCGGACGATCGCCGGCACCTCTGGGGGGAGAGCAAGCGCATGGCCCATATGCACGTGCATTCTCCTCATGCACGCATCCTAGGACAACGATCGGCCGCCGGTGGGGGAAAGCCGGAGTTCTCCGGAGAGTTTCCCCCGCAGACCCGGAGAAGCCCACCCAAGCGCCCCAGCACGGGACGGCACGGACGATCGCGCCCCCGCGCCCGGGGACGCGCGCGGCGCACCCCGGGCGCGGGGACCGCCCCTCATACGGCGGTGAGCCGGTGCGCCGCCACGCGGTCGGGGTAGTCGCTGATGATCCCGTCGACGCCGTCGCGGATCAGCCGCCGGATCGCGGTGTCGTTGTTGGCGGTCCATCCGAACAGCGCCAGGCCCTGCTCGTGCGCGTGCCGCACGTAGGGGGCGGTCACCCGCAGGTGGTGGGGGTGGATCTGGCGGGCGTAGCGGGCGATCCGGCGCAGGCCGAGCCGCCCATAGGTCTTGCCCAGGACCGCGGTGTGCAGGCCGGGGACCGCCTCGGCCACGGCCCTGAGGGTCACCCAGTCGAAGCTCTGCAGGATCAGCCGCCCATGGCCGTCGCGCCAGTAGGGATCGGCGTTGAGCCGGTCGGCCAGGCGGCGCCGCATCTCCGGGTCGCGGCGCTCCACCTTCAGTTCGACGAGCGCGCCCAGGCCGCATTCGCGCAGCACCGCCAGCGCCTCCTCCAGGCTGGGCACCCGTTCTCCGGCGAACCGCTCGCCGAACCAGGAGCCGGCGTCCAGGCGGCGGATCTCGGCGAGGGTGAAGTCGGCGACCCGCCAGGAGCGGCGGTCGGGGTAGACCTCGGCGACATCGGTGGTCCGGCGCAGCGTGGGGTCGTGGACCACGACGAACGCGCCGTCGGCGGTCTGGCGCACGTCGATCTCCGCCATGTCGGCGCCGTGCAGGCGGGCCAGGCGCAGGGCGGACAGCGTGTTCTCCGGCGCATAAGCGGAGGCTCCGCGGTGCGCCACGACGATCACCGCCGGGACCCGGCGGCGGCGCCCCGGGCCGGGGCGGGTGCCGGGCGAAGGAGCATCCCCGATGCGCGGGACCGCGCGCCAGGGGGCCGGACCGACCCCCGCGCGACCCGTTTCCGATCTGCGACGGCTGCCATCGTTCACCGCCCCTTTCAACGTCCCGGTGGGCTCGCGGACCGCCCTGGACGGGCCGTCCCCGGGAGCCGGAACCGGCTCGGCGCCCACCGTGAGCGCTCTCGTAGCGTCACGATACCCCGCAGCGCACCAAGTTTTCGTCACTGTGGGTATTGACCGGCCCGCCACACGCCGCACGTGGTGGGGCCACCACACCGGGGGTGGGGCGGCCCCCCGGGGCGGGACCGGTCCTCCCCGCCCGGAGCCGGACGGATACCCGGCGCATCGGTCCGGTGTCGGACGGTCACGCAACGGGCCCCGTTCCCAGCGGGCCGGTGCCGGGGCCGACGCCGCCGCGCGGTGCCGCCGAACGCCCGCGGGACGGTGGGCGGCGCCCCGCGCGGGCCTAGTACGCCGAGGGCGCGGGGCCGGACGGGAACTCGGCGCGGGAGCCCCCCGTGGCGGCGAGACCGTAGAAGTCCAACGCGTTGCGGCGCAGGACCGGGCCCGCCGGGCCGGGGCCGAGCGCGTCGGTGATCACGTCGATGTCGGTGCCGCGGAACGGGCGGGGCGCCCGCGTGGACGGGAGGTCGGTGCCGAACATGAGCGCGCCGGGGTTGATCGCGGCGATGGAGCGCAGCGCGACCGGGACGTCCAGGTCGCCGCGGCCGAAGCCGGTGGCCTTGACCCGGGCGCCGCCCGCCACCAGGTCCAGCAGCGCGGGCAGCCCTTCGCGCGAGAGGCCGAGGTGGTCGATGCTGATGCGCGGCAGCGGCGCGATGCGCGGCGCGAGCGCCGCCAGCTCCCGGGAGTCGACGTAGAGCTCGCAGGGCCAGCCCAGCAGTTCGGCGGCGCGCCGCGCCAGATGGATCTGGGCGTCCAGGTCCCCGGCCGTGCCGCGGTACAGGTTGAGCCGCAGCGAGCGCACGCCGGCGGCGTGCAGGTCGCGCAGCGTGGAGTCGGAGGTGTCGGG
This sequence comes from Nocardiopsis mangrovi, assembly GCF_042653925.1. Taxonomy (NCBI): domain Bacteria; kingdom Bacillati; phylum Actinomycetota; class Actinomycetes; order Streptosporangiales; family Nocardiopsidaceae; genus Nocardiopsis; species Nocardiopsis mangrovi. The sequence continues at coordinate 49,456 of NZ_JBHSFQ010000002.1, read as the reverse complement.
CGCCAGTTCGGCGACGCCGACGTAGGAGGGGCCCAGTTCGCGCAGCGCCGCCACCAGGTACGCCTGGTCCGGGCCCTGGAAGGAGCCGGCGACGACGGCGCCGCCGCTGATGCCGAGCGGTTCGCAGCGGGCGCGGTAGTCGGCGGCGGTGAACGGCTCCGGCCGGTAGCCCTGCCCGGTGGCGAGGGGGAACCGCGGATCGATGATGTGGAGGTGGGCGTCGAACAGCGCCATCGCCTCGATTCGGCCGGGGTACAGCGGGCGGTGCGGGGCCGCGGGGGTCGTCCGAGCCCCGCCCGCCGCGCTGAGCGGGATGGGTGCGGGCAACCACCGTAGCGCCCATGGGCGACCGCGGCACCGCCGAGGGCGCGGGTGCGATCCCGGGACACGGGCAGGTCACGGACGCGCGACCGCTTTCGGGGCACCCTTTCCCGGCCACATACCACCTGGTCGGTATGGGACGGATAGGATCTCCCCAGTGTGTCCTGGACCACCCATCCGGAGGTTGCCATGTCAGAGACCGCCCGCGTCGCGATCGTCACCGGAGGTGCCCGCGGCATCGGTGCGGCCACGGCCCGCAGACTCGCCGGCGACGGCCACTCGGTCGCCGTCGTCGACCTCGACGAGGCCGATGCCCGGCAGACCGCCGACCGGATCACCGCCGAAGGCGGGACGGCGATCGGGCTGGGTGCCGACGTGGCCGAGGCGGACAGGGTCACCGCCGCCGTCGCCGAGGTCGCGGAGCGGCTGGGCCCGCCCGTGATCCTGGTCAACAACGCGGGCGTGATCCGCGACAACCTGCTGTTCAAGATGACGGAGAACGACTGGGACACCGTCCTGGGCGTGCACCTGCGCGGCTCCTTCCTGATGAGCCGCGCCGTCCAGGCGCACATGACGTCGGAGCGCTGGGGCCGCATCGTGTGCCTGTCCAGCAGCTCGGCCCAGGGCAAGCGCGGGCAGGCCAACTATTCCGCGGCCAAGGCGGGGCTCCAGGGGTTCACCAAGACCCTGGCGATCGAGCTGGGCAAGTTCGGGGTGACCGCCAACGCCGTGGCGCCCGGCTTCATCGAGACCGACATGACCCGCCAGACCGCCGCACGGGTGGGCATGGACTTCGAGGAGTTCAAGAAGGCCGCGGCCGAGAGCATCCCGGTACGGCGCACCGGCCGGCCGGCGGACGTCGCCGCGACCATCTCGTTCCTCACCAGTGAGGAGGCCGGGTTCGTCTCCGGCCAGGTCATATATGTCGCGGGCGGTCCTCTGGACTAGCCCCGGCGACCGTGGCCCGCGCCGGGCGCACCGCTCCGCGGCCGCGTCCCCGGCCCGGCACCCCGGGCGTCCGCGGGTCCGGCCCTCGGCTCCCCTCAATCCGCCGCCGTTCCAACGGAGGTTCGCGTTCCATGACATCGGATCCATCGGGCACCGAGCTCGACGCCCCCGCTCTGCGAAAACGGGTCGCCGACTTCATCGCCGCCCACGATCCCGCCACCACCGGCCGGACCGACCTGCTCGCCGCGCGCTTCGACGCCGGTCTGGCCTGGGTGCACTTCCCCGAAGGACTGGGCGGGCTGGGCGCCCCGCGCTCCCTCCAGTCCGTGGTCGACGCGGAGTTCGACGCGCGGGGGGCCGCCCCCGCCGGCCGCGAGGGCCTGATCATCGGGCTCGGTATGGCCGCCCCCACCATCCTGGCCTTCGGCACCCCCGAACAGCGCGCGCGCTTCCTCAAGCCGCTCTATACGGGCGAGGAGGTCTGGTGCCAGCTCTTCAGCGAGCCCGGCGCGGGCTCCGACCTTGCCGCCCTCGGCACCCGCGCGCAGCGCGACGGCGACGGCTGGGTGGTCAACGGGCAGAAGGTGTGGACGTCGCTGGCCCACCGCGCCCGGTGGGCCATCCTGGTGGCCCGGACCGACCCCGACGTCCCCAAGCACCAGGGCCTCACCTACTTCATCTGCGACATGAGCGCCGAGGGCGTCGACGTGCGCCCGCTGCGCCAGCTCACCGGCGAGGCGGAGTTCAACGAGGTCTACCTGACCGATGTCCGCATCCCCGACTCCCAGCGGATCGGGGCGGTCGGCGCGGGCTGGAAGGTCGCCCAGACCACCCTGATGAACGAGCGCGTCTCCATCGGGGGCAACACCGAACCGCGCGAGGGCGGCCTGATCGGCGTCGTCGCCGGCATCTGGCGGTCCCGCCCCGAGCTGCGCACCCCCGGCCTGCACGACGCCCTGCTGAAGCTGTGGGTGGAGGCCGAGGCCGCGCGGCTGACCAAGGAGCGGCTGCGCCAGCAGCTGGCGGTCGGCCAGCCCGGACCCGAGGGGTCGGCGGCCAAGTACTCGTACTCGCGGCTCAACCAGGAGATCTCCGGCCTGGAGCTGGAGCTGCTGGGCCAGGACGGGCTGGTCTACGACGACTGGTCGTTCCGCCGCCCCGACGGCGTCGACTTCACCCAGCGCGGCGCGGGCTTCCACTACCTGCGCAGCAAGGGCAACTCCATCGAGGGCGGGACCTCCGAGATCCTGCGCAACATCATCGCCGAACGGATCCTCGGCCTGCCCGCCGAGATCCGGGTCGACAAGGACGTCGCCTGGAAGGACCTCCCCAAGTGAGCGAGACCGTTCCCGACCTGCTCTACAGCGAGGTCGAGGAGGAGCTGCGGGCGAGCGTCCGCGCCCTGCTGTCCGACAAGAGCCCGGCTTCGGCCGTCCTGGCCCGGGTCGAGACCGGGCAGGTGACCGATCTGGCCCTGTGGAAGGACCTGGCGGACCTCGGCTGCGCCGCGCTGCCCGTCCCCGAGGAGCTGGGCGGCGCGGGCGCCGGCCTGCGCGAGGCCGCCGTCGTCGCCGAGGAGCTGGGCCGGGCGGTCGCCCCGGTGCCCTTCCTCGGCAGCGCGGTGCTGGCCACGGCCGCGCTGCTGGCCGCCGGGGAGCCTGCGGCGGCCCCGCTGTCGGCGCTGGTCTCGGGAGAGGCGACCGCCACCGTTGCGGTCCCGCTGGGCACCTGGCCGGACGCGGTGTTCCCCGCCACGGTCCGGGAGTCCGCCGGGGCGCTGACGGGCACGGTGGCGGGGGTGGCGGACGCCCTCACCGCCGACCTCCTGGTGGTGCCGGCCGTCGGCGCCGACGGCCCCGGGCTCTACCTGGTGGACGCGGCGGCGGCGGTGCGATCGCCGGTGATGAGCCTGGACCTCACGCGCCCGCTCGCCGACATCGCGCTGGACTCGGTCCCGGCGCGGCTGCTGGCCTCGGGCGGTCGCGCCGCGGACGCGCTGCGGTCGGCGCTGGTCACCGGGGCCGCGCTGCTGGCGGCGGAGCAGTTGGGCGTGGCGGAATGGGCGCTGCACACGACGGTGGACTACCTCAAGACCCGCCACCAGTTCGGCCGCCCGGTGGGCTCGTTCCAGGCGCTCAAGCACCGGCTGGCGGACCTGTGGGTGGCGGTCTCCCAGGCGCGCGCCGTGGTGCGCAACGCCGTCGGGGCGGCCGAGGGCGGCGGCCCGGAGGCGGAGCTGGGCGCCGCCCTCGCCCAGGCGTTCGTCTCAGGCGTGGCGGTGCGCGCCACCGAGGAGGCGGTGCAGCTGCACGGCGGGATCGGCTTCACCTGGGAGCACCCGGCCCACCTCTACCTGAAGCGCGCCAAGAGCGACGCGATCGCCCTCGGCACCGCGGACCGGCACCGGCTGGCCCTGGCCCGCCTGGCCGGCCTCCCGGTGGCCGCGGTCTGACGCGGCGTGCGGCGGCCGGTCCCCGGCCGCCGCACGCCGCCGGCGGGGCGGGCGCGGCTCAGTCCAGCGTGGCGGCCGCGGCGGCGATGAGCTTGCCGGCGTCGTCGATGTCGGAGTCGGTGACGTCCAGGTGGGCGACGAGCCGGATGTGCGAGGGGCCGAGGACCACGCAGCCGACCCCGTGGCCGGTGATCGCCGCGGCCAGGTCGGCGGCCCGCCCCTCGGGCGCCTCCAGGACCACCATGTTGGTGCGGGCCTCCGCGCCCAGGCCGGGGACCGCCGCGATCGCCTCCGCCAGGCGGGCGGCGCGCTCGTGGTCCCTCGCGAGCCGGTCCACGTTGTGGTGCAGGGCGTAGAGGGCGCCGGCGGCGATGATCCCGGCCTGGCGCATACCGCCGCCCAGGAGCTTGCGGGCGCGGCGGGCGCGGCGAATGGTGTCGGCGTCCCCGGCCAGGGCGGATCCCACGGGGGCGCCCAGGCCCTTGGAGAAGCAGACCGAGACGGTGTCCGCGTCCTCCGCGATCTCGGCGGGCGCGACCCCGAGGTCGACCGCGGCGTTCCACAGCCGGGCGCCGTCCAGGTGCACGCGCATCCCGTGGGCGCGGGCGAAGGCGGCGACGCGGCGCTGCTCGGCGAGCGGCACGACGAGGCCGGTCAGGGTGTTCTCCAGGCTGATCAGCGCGGGCCGCGCACGGTGGACATCGCCGGTGCCGGACGCCCAGCGCTCCAAGAGGTCCTGGGGCGGGTGGCCCGCGGGGTCGGCGTAGGTGCGGGGCAGCACCCGCGCCAGCACCGAGGTCCCGCCCTGCTCGTTGGCCACGAGGTGGGAGCGCTCGTGCGCCCACAGCTCCTCGCCGCTGCCGGCCGACACGTAGACGGCGATCTGGTTGGACATGTGCCCGGAGGACACGTAGAGGGCGTCCTCCTTGCCCAGCAGCGCGGCGGTCTCCTCCTCCAGCCGCCGCACGGTGGGGTCCTCGCCGAAGACGTCGTCCCCGACCTCGGCCTCGGCCATCGCGCGCCGCATCTCGGGCGTCGGCCGGGTGACGGTGTCGGATCGCAGGTCGATCATGGCGAGGCCCCGATTCCGTTGCGGCGTTGAGGTGTCGGCCCCACCCTAGAGCGCCGCGTGCGGCGCGCGTGCTCCGGGCCCCTGGAGCGCCTGGTCGAGGCCGTCGACCGCGGTGGTGGCCGAGCGCTCGACCTGCTTGATGCCGGTGGCCTCGTCGCGGTGGTGGTCGGACAGGACGGCGACCAGGTAGAACCGCTCGTTGTGCACGATGTGCCCGGTGCTGTTGACCGCCCATTTCCCCTTGTCCGCGCTGCGGGACACCCAGCCGTTCTTGACCTCCGAGCGGTCCGGGTCGCCGGCGGCCGACACGCCCCATGCCTGGTCGCGGTCGACGGTGCCCATGAGCTCCACCGCGTAGGCGCGGTGCTCCTGGCTCAGCGGGCTGTCGACGGTGAAGACCGTGCGCAGGACGCGGAGCCGGTCGGCGACGGTGGTCTCCGTCTTGCCCCAGTGGTCGTCGTCGCCGGGGCGCGTGGTGGTGAGCCCCAGCCGGGCGGCGCCCTCCCGATAGCCCTCCGCGCCCCCGATGCGGTCGTAGACCTCCGCGGCCGCATCGTTGTCGCTGGAGCGGATCATGGGCGCCAGGAGGTCGCGCTCGTCGGCGGTGAGCGCCCGGTGCTCGTCCTGCGCTTTCAGCATGAGCAGGACCAGCAGGTCGACCTTGACCGCGCTGGCCGTGACGAACCGCTGACCGGCGTGGTAGTCGAAGGTCGTCCCGCTGCCGAGCTCCTGCACCGACACCGCCACGCGCGTACCGGCGGCCATGCCGGCGACCTCGTCATCGAGGTTGCGCGTGATGCGGGCGCCGACGCCGGGTTCGGGCGAGCGCAGCGGGTGCTGGCCGAGAACGGACTCCTCCCCCGGCGGGCCGGGGGCGGCGGACGCGGCGGCGGGGAAGCCGGCCCCGAGGAGCGCGCCGAGCAGAAGGGCCGCCGCCGGTGTCGACACGCGCCGGCGGAGCCGCCGGAGCCGTGCCTGGGTCGGCCGCTGTCTGTGGACGCGGCTCGGGTGAGTCGGGCGGTGCATCACGGCGTCACCTCCGTGGGTCCCAGTGGTCCGCGGGGTCGGGGCGGCACTGCCGTCGGCGTGGGCACGGACGATGAGAGCGTGCCCCACGCACCTCCATTCCGAAGCTACAGGGTGAGTTTCATATACAAAATGGCGAAGAATGGTCGTGGGCTTGACCCGCGGCCCGGGTCCCTTGCCGGACCGGGCACGGCGCGCCCCGATCCCCCGCTCCTTCAGTCGATACCGCGCGCGGTCAGCGCCTCGCCCATGGCCTCGGCCGAACGGATGAGGCCGACGATGACGGGCACGACCATCAGGTGCGGCCGGCCGCGCAGGCCGCGGGCGATGTAGGCCTCGCGCGACGCGCGCCAGGCCGATGCCGCCATCGGAATGGACCGGATGGTCAGGGCGAGCAGCAGGGCCACCCGCTCCGGGCGCACCCCGGCGAAGCGCAGGGGGCGCGCCAGCCGCTCGAAGAGCGCCAGCATCTCGCTCACCCGGGTGGTCATCGTGACCAGCCCCGACAGCAGCACCGCCGCGGCGAGCTGGGCGCAGACCCGTGCCGCCGCGGGCCCGTCGCCCGCCAGCACCTGGAAGGCGGCGATGACGGCGAGGAAGGGCAGCAGCGGGCGCAGGGTCCGCGCGGCCGCGCGGGGGCCGAGCCCGCACAGGGGGTGCAGCAGGAGCGCGGCGAGCACGGCGGCCAGGGCCACCCAGAGGTTCGCGGCGGCGACGATCGCGGTGACCACGGCCAGCAGGGCGAGGAGTTTGGCGCCGGCGGGCAGCCGGTGGCCGGGCGACGTCCCGGGGACGTAGAGCCCGATCATGCTCACGTCCGGGGCTCCTCCGGGGCGGGCCGCGCGGCGGCGTCGTCGCCGGGGGCCGCGGCCCCGGCGTCCATCAGCTCGGTGTAGTGGGCGATCGCGGCCGCGGGGGCGCCGTCGAAGACCGCCCGCCCCTCGTCCATGACCACGACCCGGTCGAACCCGGCGAGGGTGCCGAGGTGGTGGGTGAGCAGGATGACCTGCTGCGGCAGTGCGCGCAGGGCCCGCTCCACGACCCGCACGTTGCGCAGGTCGAGCAGGGTCGTCGGCTCGTCGCAGACGAGCACATCGGGCTCGGTGACCAGTACCGACGCCAGCGCCAGCATCTGCTTCTGGCCGCCGGAGAGCAGGTGCGCCGGATGGTCGCGGTGCCCCTCCAGGCCGTGGCGGCACAGGACCGCGTCCACCCTCTCCTGGATCTCGGCGCGGCCCAGGCCGCGTCCGCGCAACCCGATCTGCACGTCCTCGGCGACCGTGGGCATCACGATCTGGGCCGCCGGGTCGGCGAAGACGAAGCCCACCCGGCCGCGGATCCACCGGGTGTCGCGCCGGGTATCGCGGCCGTCGAGCAGCACCCGCCCGGAATCGGGCAGGACGAGGCCGTTGAGGGTGCGGGCCAGCGTCGACTTGCCCGACCCGTTGGCGCCGATGATCCCGATCCGGTGCTCGGCCAGGTCCAGGGAGACGTCGCGCAGGACGGGCCGGCCGCCGTAGGCGTGCGTCACGTTCTCCACTCGCAGCATCGGGTGGCGTCGCTCCTGGTCGGATCGGGTATCGGGCGGTGGCGGGTGCCGGTGGCAGCCTATGCGTCCTCGCGCGCCGCGGTGTCGGCGGGCCGGCCGGCCGGGGGGATGGGGTAGGAGCGGTGGACCGCCGCCGCGATGGCCGCCGCCAGCGCTGCCTTGGCGAGGTCGCCGGGCAGGAACGCGCCGACGCCGATCACCGTCGCCAGCAGGCCGTCGCCGAGCGCGACCGCGCTCCACGGGACACCGACGAGGTAGACCGCTCCGATCCCGCCCAGCACGTTGGCGCCGAACCCGGCCCAGAAGCGGTAGCGGGGCAGGAGCCGCCCCACGATCAGCCCGATGACCAGCGCCCCGGCCACCCAGCCGAGCATGTAGCCGCCGGTGGGGCCGATGAACGGGGCGAGCCCGCCGCGCCCGCCGGGCAGCAGGGGCAGCCCCGCCAGGGTCAGGGCGAGGAAGGCGAGGACGGCCAGCGTCGCGCGCTTGGCGCCGAGCAGGCTGGGGGCGAGCATGACGCCGAGGGTCTGGAGGGTGATGGGAACGGGGCCCACCGGAATGGCGAACGGCATGCTCAGGACCGCCAGCAGCGCCGCGAACACGGCGATGAGGGCGAGGTCGCGCGCTGTGAGGCCGCGGCGGCGGGCCGCGGGCGCAGGGGTGTCGGGCATGGCTCTTCCCATCGTGCCGGGGTGGTGGAGGGCGGAACCGCTCCCACCATTGTCCGCTATGCCCGGTTCGCTGGAAGATGGAATCCGCGACAGTTCCACCCCCGCGATGTTGTGGGCTTCCGCGATTGCGCCCCGCGCCGACTGGTCCCACCCCCACTATGTCGTGCCGTTCCGCGGTCGCGCACCGGGCCGCTCCGGCCCCCGGGGCGTCTCACCAGGCGGCGAGCACGCAGGCGGGGTCGGGGACGGCCAGGCGGTGCCCGGTGTCGGCGGGCACCCCGCTGTGCGGGTCGACGCGCAGCACGGCGAGGACGCCGTCGTGCTGGGCGGCCACCACGACGAGGTCGCCGATCAGGGTGAAGTGCCGGGGCCAGGCGCCGCCGGCCGGGACGTGCCCCAGCGGCCGCAGGTCCGCCCCGCCATCGGCCACCGCGAAGGCCGCGATGGTGTCGCTGCCCCGGTTGGCGACGTAGAGGCGCGCCCCGTCGTCGGACAGCGCGATCTCCGACGGGTGGTCGCCGGCCTCCGCCCCCGCCGGGACGGCCGCCACCGCTGCGGCGGTGGCCGTCGCCGGATCCCAGCGCAGCACGTGCACGCGCGCGTCCAGCTCGCCGGCGACGAAGATGTGCCCGCTGGGGTGCACCGCCATGTGCCGGGGGCCCGTCCCGGGGGCGAGGCGGGCGGCGGTGGACGCCGGACCCGCGGGCTCGGGGGCCCGCGGATCGAAGGCGTGGCACCGCAGTTCATCGGTGCCCAGGTCGGCGATGAGCAGGTGGGCGCCGCCCGGCGCGACGGCGGTGCTGTGGGCGTGCGGCCGTTCCTGCCGGTCGGCGACGGGGCCGGAGCCGCTGTGGGTGAGGACCTGGGGGGTCCCGGGGACGCCCGCGGCGTCCAGGCGGTGGACGCCCACCGACCCGTCGGCGTAGTTCGCCGTGATGATGTGCCGGCCCGCGGGGTGCACGGCCACGTGGCACGGCGAGCCGCCGCCCGTCGGCGCCGACCCGGCCTCGGCGGGCGCGCGGGCGCCGTCCACGGCGAACCCGGTCACCCGCCCCGCGTCCAGCTCGCTGACGGCGTAGAGCAGCCCGCCGCGGGGGTGGGCGGCCAGGAAGGAGGCGCCCTCGACGGCCGCGGCGGGGTCGCCGCCGCTCAGTTCGCCGGTGCCGGTGTCCAGCAGGACCCGGTGGATCCCCGCCCCCGATCCCGCCGGGACGGACCCGGGGGTGTAGGTGCCGATCCACAGTCCGCGCCGCTCGGCCATGTGCCGTCCCATCCGCTCGGGGCCCGTCGTTCCGGTCTTCCGGTCGTGCGCGATCCCCTCGCCCTCTGGTCGCGCCCGCCTCGGACGATCATGCCCCCTCCGCCTCCTCCGCGGCCACCGTGGAGCCGGGGAAGGGGACGCCCGCCGCTCCCAGGCGCACTCCGGTCCGCTTGATCCAATAGCGGCGCAGGACGTCGAGCATGATGGACACCCGCAGACCGGTGACACCGGGCAGTGCGGCGAGGTCGGCCGAGAGGAAGCCCTCCAGCGCCGCCTCGTCGCGGAAGACCCCGTGGTGGATCACCGACCCGGCGCCGGCCACCACCGAGACGTAGCGCGCCGAGCGGTGGCGGGCGAGCTGGTCGGACACGTGGGTGATCGCGCCGGGGTGGATCGTCAGCGACAGCACGACCTCCAGGCGCATCCCCAGCAGCGGGGGCTCCACCTCCACCCGCGGCCGGATGACCCCGCGCTCCAGCACCGACTGGGCGACCCGGTAGGCGGTGGACTGGCTCACGCCCAGCTCGCGGGCGAGCTCCCCCGATCCGATCCGGGCATCGCGGTAGAGCAGCCGCGCCGCGGCCCGTTCATGCGGCGAGGGCGGCTCCGCCGGGTCGGCCGGCGCCGGCGACGGGACGTGGCCGTACCGGGCGAGGTCGGCGGCCTGGCCGGCGGAGAGCCGGTCCAGGGTCCAGGCGTCGGCGCGCGTGACCGGGCGCAGGACCAGGTCGGACTGGGTGGAGCGCACCCCCTCGACCGAGGGGATGACGCGGGTGAGCAGGTCGCGCACCTGGTCGCGGCCGGTGGGGTGGACGACGCAGTAGACGTCGGCCTCGCCGCTGGTGAGCGCGACGAGCTGGGTCTCGGGCCGCTCGGCGAGGCGCTGCGCGACCCCGACCGAGCGTCCGGGGTCCGTGCGGAGCCAGACGTGGCGCGGGTTGGCGTCGGAGAACACCGGCCAGTCGACCTGGCCGACGACGCGCAGGAGGTGCTCGGACTGGAGGCGCTGGAGCCGGCGGCCGATGGTGCTCGCCGAGCTGCCGAGGACGTCGGCCAGGACGTTGATCGGCGCCCGTGGCGCCCGTTGCAGGGCGGCCACCAGGTCCAGATCGAGGTCATCCAGAGATGGGTCGCGCACAGTCGGATGATACGCACTATCGAACCGACTTAATGTGAATGATTCACCCACGCAACGGTCGAGCATTGACAAAACACACCATGGGCCGTCAAATGTACTGGTCATGAGTGGGGCGGGAGGCGACCCACTCCACCACGGACCGCAGTGGATCGAAGGAGTACCCGTGGCCACGCCCGAATCCGCGCCGACCGAACGGCCGGCGTCCCCCCTCTTGCGCGCCCTCCAGGCGATCGAACGCGCGGGCAACAAGCTGCCGCACCCTTTCTGGCTCTTCACGATCATGGCCGGGCTGGTCATCGTCCTCAGCGCCGTCCTGAGCGCGTTCGGCGCGGGGGCGGTGTCGCCCGTCGACGGCGAGCGCATCGCCGTCAAGAGCCTGCTGTCAGCCGAGGGCGTGCAGACGATCGTCGGCGACGCCATCACCAACTACGCGGAGTTCCCGCCGCTCGCGCTCATCGTCGTGGTGATGCTCGGCGTCGCGGTGGCCGAGCGCAGCGGGATGCTCAACGCGCTGCTGCGCGGCAGCGTCACCCGCGTTCCCGGCAAGCTGCTCACCTTCTCGCTCGCCCTGGCCGGCGTCTGCGGCAGCGTCGCCTCCGACGCCGCCTACGTCGTGCTCATCCCCCTGGGCGCCATGGTGTTCAAGGCCGCCGGGCGCAGCCCGATCCTGGGGCTGGTCGTCGCCTTCGGCTCCATCTCCGCCGGCTACGACGCCTCCCTCTTCATCACCCCCACCGACGCCATCCTCGCCGGGCTGACCACGAGCGCCGCCCAGGTCATCGACCCCGGCTACGTGGTCACCCCGGTGGCCAACTACTACTTCAGCGCGGTCAGCTCGATCGTGCTCGCCGTCCTGGTCACGCTGGTCGCCGAGTACGTCCTGGCCAAGCGGGTGGAGGGGCTGGCGATCGACGGCGAGGACGCCGACGCCGAACTCGGCGACATGCGGTTGTCGCGCGCCGAGCGCCGCGGCCTGGCGCTGGCGGGGCTGGCCGTCCTCGTGGTGGCCGGCGTCATCGCCGCCGCGCTCGCCCCCGCCTCCTCACCGCTGCGCGGTCCCGAGGGCGACGTCCTCGGCTCCCCGGTGATCACCGGCATCGCCTACGTGCTCGGCTTCCTGTTCCTGCTGTCCGGGGCCGTCTACGGACGCGTCACCGGCAGCATCACCCGCGCCCGCGAGATCCCCGAGGCGATGGTCGGCGGCGTCCGCGAACTCGCCCCCGTGCTGGTGCTGTTCTTCGCCGCCTCGCAGTTCCTCGCCTACTTCCGGTGGACCGGCCTGGGCGAGGTCATGGCGATCCGCAGCGCCGGGCTGCTCGACGCGGCGGGGGTGCACCCGGTGGTGCTCTTCCTCGGCATGATCCTCATCATCTCCCTGATGAACCTGATCATCACGAGCGGCTCGGCGCAGTGGGCGCTGATCGGCCCCATCTTCGTGCCCATGATGATGCTGCTCGACGTGTCGCCCGAGACCACGCAGGCGGTCTTCCGGATCGCCGACTCCACCACCAACGTCATCAGCCCGATGAGCGCCTACTTCGTGATGGCGCTCGGGTTCCTCCAGCGCTACAGCCGCAAGGCCGGGATCGGCACGCTGTTCTCCCTGACCCTGCCCATCTCGATGACCCTGCTCGTCGGCTGGACACTGCTCTTCCTGGCCTGGTGGGCCCTCGGCATCCCGCTGGGGCCCGGCGCCCCCGTGCGCTGACCGCCCGCCCCGACCGCGAGAACAGAAGGAGACGAAGTGAGCCCCCTCCCCGCCCTGGCCGAAGCGGCCCGGCGCGACCTGCCCGAGGTCCTGGCCGACCTGCGCCGCCTGGTGGAGCTGGAGACACCGAGCAACGACAAGGCCCTGCTCGACGCCGGGCTGGACGGCATCGAGGCGTGGCTGGCCGAACGGCTCGGCCCGCCGGCCGAGCGCGTCCGCTACGACGGCGGAATCCACGGCGATGTGCTGGAGGCCGTGTACCCCGGCACCGGCGCCGGCGACGTGCTGTTCCTGTGCCACTACGACACCGTGTGGCCGCGGGGCACCCTGGCCGGGTGGCCGGTGTCCGTCGACGGCGACCGCTTCAGCGGCCCGGGGTGCTTCGACATGAAGGCCGGGATCGTCCAAGGGGTGTGGGCCCTGCGCGAACTCCGCGGACTCGGGCTGCCGACGCCCACGGTGCGACTGCTGCTCACCGGCGACGAGGAGATCGGCAGCCCGGCGTCGCGACCGCACATCGAGCGCGCCGCCAAGGGCGCCGACCTCGCGCTCGTCCTGGAACCCAGCCGCGAGGGCCGGGTGAAGACCGGGCGCAAGGGGATGGGCCTGTTCGACCTGGAGGTGCTGGGCGTGGAGTCCCACGCCGGTCTCGACCCCGAGGCGGGGGCCAGCGCCGTGCACGCGCTGGCCGGCCTGGTTCCCGCGGTCACCGCCCTGGCGGACCCCGCCCGCGGCACCACGGTCAACATCGGGCTGATCGCGGGCGGCACCGGCCGCAACGTCGTGGCCGGGCGGGCCACCTGCGAGATCGACGTGCGCATCCAGGACCCCGCCGAGATGCCGAGGATCGACGCGGGCCTCGCCGCGCTCGCGCCCGCCGACCCGCGGGTGCGCCTGCGCCTCAGCGGAGGCTGGAACCGTCCTCCGATGAACCCCAATCCGGCCACCGAGCGGATGTTCGCGACGGCGCGCGAGGTCGCGCTCGGCCTGGGCGGCGACCTGGAGCAGGTCGCGGTCGGCGGGGCCAGCGACGGCAACTTCGTCTCGGCCATGGGCGGCGCGGTCCTGGACGGAATGGGCGCGGCGGGCGCCGGACCGCACTCGCGCGACGAGCACGTGCTGATCAGCGCCACCCCGCACCAGGTGGCCCTGGTGTCCGGACTGCTCACGGCGCTCGCCGGGGAATGAGAGGTGTCCGCTGCGTCCCGGCGCCGGCCGGGACGCAGCGGTGATACGAAAGGCGCGCGACCGGGCCGGTCGCGCGCCTTTCTTCGTCGTTCCCGGCGGTCAGCCGACGAGTTCGGCGCGTCGCGGGCGCGAGAGCGTGAACTCCAGGAGTCGGCGCAGGACGTTGCCGGAGGACCGGCGGTCGCGCGCGTCGAACTCGACGATCGGGATGTCGGGCGCGATCTCCAGCGCCTCGCGGATCTCGTCGACGCTGTAGCCGAGCTCCCCGTCGAACTTGTTCAGCGCGACGATGTAGGGGATGTTCTGGTGCTTCTCGAAGTAGTCGATCGCGTCGAAGCAGTCGGCGAGCCGGCGGCTGTCGACGACGATGACGGCACCCACCGCGCCGCGCACGATGTCGTCCCACATGAACCAGAAGCGGGCCTGCCCCGGGGTGCCGAACATGTACATGATCAGCTCCTGTTCCAGGGTGAGCCGACCGAAGTCCATGGCGACGGTGGTGGTGACCTTCCCGGGCGTGGCCGACGTGTCGTCGTGGGCCACGCTGGCCTCGGTCATGACGGCCTCGGTGGAGACCGGGGGGATCTCCGATACCGAGCCCACCAGGGTGGTCTTGCCCGCGCCGAATCCACCCGCGATGACGATCTTGGTGGAAACCAGCGACGCGTTGCTCTTATTGGAAGAGACGTTCGAGTCCACGCAGCGCCCTCTCCAGAACTTGATTCTCCGACGGGCTGTGGCCCGTGATGGTCGGGTGGATGTAGACGAGCCCCTGGTCGGCCAGGTCGCTGAGGAGCACCTGGGTGACGCCCATGGGGATCTTCAGTTCTGCGGCGATCTCGGCGACCGAGCGCGCCTCTCTGCACAGTTCGTAGATGTTCTGCGACTCGGGCAGCAGGTTCGCCGGGGTCGAGGCGCCGGCGTCGGCGGTCGACACCAGCGTCTGCACCATCAGCGGGTGGCGGGAGCGCGTGCGGCCGCCCGTGAAGGTGTAGGGGCGGATCCGCGTACCCCTTCTCCTGCGCTTGCTCATTGCGGCGGCTCCCCCTTCACCCAGCGGGCACGGATCGGCGTTGCGGTGGCGATGGCCTGGGTCACGGGGCCATGACCTCGCGCAGTTGGTTGCGCAACTGGGGCGTGAGCGCGTGGCCCGCGCTCTCGACCAGCAGCGTCATCTTGTAGGCGACGATCTTCATGTCGGCGTCACCGCTGGTGAGCACGGCGAGTGAGGAGCCGTCGCTGATGGACATGACGAACAGGTGGCCGTGCTGCATGCGCAGGATCAGCTGCTCGGTGTCGCCCTTGCCGAACATGCGCGCGGTGCCGTCGGCGAGGCTCTGCAGCCCGCTGGCGATCGCCGCGAGCTGCTCGGCGTACTGGTCGGGGAAGTCACGGGAGGCGGCGAGAAGCAGACCGTCGGAGGAGACGACCACCGCGTGCTCGACCCCGGAGACTTCCGAGACGAAGTTGGAGATGAGCCAGGTGAAGTTCTCAGCGCTCTCACTCAAGCGGTTGTCCATATCCGTCCAGATTCTCAGTCGATTCGGTCAGGAACGCGCGGGCCTGCGGGAACGCCCTACTCATCCGCGGCCTCGCGCTGGCCTTCGAGGAAGCCTTCCAGGTCGGCGCGGATCCGCTCGGCGCGGGAGGTGCCCTCGCCTTCGCCCCCGGCGGGGGTCTCCGCTTCTGCGGCCGGCTCGGCGGGATCGGCCGCCGGCGCGGCTTCCTGGGGTGGCGCCATGGGAGCCGGCACCGTGTTCTTGTGCGCACTGCGTCGCGGCAGCCCCGCCGCGGTCACCGAGGAGTCCATGGCACTGCTCTTCTCCTGCTTGTGCGAGACGGGAGCGGGCTGGGCCGGGCGGGCGGTGTGGTCCGGGGACTGGCCGGCCGGCACGTGGCGCGGCGCGGGGCGGGGTTCCGACGGGGGCGCCGCGGGGCGCGGTCCGGTGGTGCCGAACAGGTCGGCGGGCAGCACGACGTGGGCGCTCACGCCGCGGAAGGCGCGCGCCTCCAGCTGCACCTGGACACCGTGGCGGTGCGCGATGCGGCTGACGACGTAGAGGCCCATGTGCCGGATGACCTGCTCGTCGAGCACCGGCTCACCGCGCAGCCGGGCGTTGAGCGATTCGAGCTGCGCGGCGGGGATGCCGATGCCCTCGTCCTCGACCGTGACGAGCAGCTTGTCGCCGCCCATCCGCTGGGCGCTGACGACGACCTGCGCGTGCTCGGGCGACTTCTCCGTCGCGTTGTCCATCAGCTCGGCCAGGAGGTGGCTGATGTCGTCGGCGGCCGTACCGGAGACGAACAGCTCCGGGAGCCGGCCCAGCTGGACGCGCTGGTACTCGCTGATCTCGGAGATCGCCGCACGGGCCACGTCGAGCAGCGGCACCGGATCGGTCGAGGTGTCGCCGGAGTCCTGATCGGCCAGGACCAGCAGGTTCTCACCGTTGCGGCGCATCCGCGTGGCGAGGTTGTCGATCTTGAACAGCTTCTCCAGCAGCTCCGGGTCCTCGCTGCTGTCCTCCAGCTCTTCGACGACCTCGATGAGGGAGTCGACGAGCGCGAGGTCGCGCAGGGCCAGTCCCGCCAGGGTGCCGGTGACCAGCTCCTGCTGCTGGATCTCGGACTTCGCGGCGGGTGCCGGCTGCTCCGCGGCCGGGTCCTGCGCCCGCCCGGCGGA
Organism: Nocardiopsis mangrovi; assembly: GCF_042653925.1. NCBI lineage: Bacteria > Bacillati > Actinomycetota > Actinomycetes > Streptosporangiales > Nocardiopsidaceae > Nocardiopsis > Nocardiopsis mangrovi. Next base: position 33,442 of record NZ_JBHSFQ010000002.1, on the reverse strand, counting down.
CTGCGGTCCGGTGCCGGTCGCCGGCGCGGGCGGCGCCGCCTGTTCCGGGGCCGGGACCTGGGCCTGGGGCTGCCCCCACGCCTGCTGCTGGGGGTGCTGCTGGGGGTACGGGTACTGCCCCGGGTGCTGCTGCGGCGCGTAGGCGACGGGCTGCTGCGGCTGCTGGGGGTGCCCGTACAGGGCCTGGGGGTAGGGCTGGCCCGCGGCCTGCTGCTGGTTGGCGAACTGCTGTTGCTGCGCGAGCTGCTGCGCGTAGAGCCGCTGCTGCGCGTTGAACAGCTCTTGTGCGGTCATCTGACCGGACGACGGCCGGGGGCGGCGGCCGAGACCGAGGCGCTCGGTGAAGCGCTGCCAGCGCCCGCGCTCGGGCGGCGGGGCGGTGCCGGTACCCTCCGCGCGCATCATGTGCGTGAGGGGGTGCTCCCCGTTCTGTCCAGCCGATGGCTGCATCTGGGGCTGATTCCCTTGCCCAGTCGATGATGGCGCCTGCGCCACAGCACATCTCCTCGTATACGGGGGGAACTGTCGGACGGTGGGCCGCGCGTATGCGTCTCGGTCGGCGCCGGGTGCACCGCGCCCTCCGGACGGCCGGAGAACAGTGGGCCGCGAGGGAGACCGATCGCGCTGCGTGATCACGGCCGCGACGGGCGAACCGCCGGGAATACCGCCTTAATCTCAACGAATCGGCGGTCACGCTAGCACAGAAAGCCTTGCGCAATCAGGCGTCCCGCGGGCCGGCGGGGGTGCCCGCCCAGTTCCGGGCCCCCGCGAATGTGATCTTGGTCGGCACACCTGCGACGGCGTGACCGGCGGCGGAACCCGACGGAACGCCCATTCGGCTTTTTATGACCAAAATCACAAACACGATGCGTGGCCGGACCCGGCGACCCCTCATCGCAGGTCCGGACCTCCACCGGAGCGCACCGCCCCCCGGTCACGCAACGTGAGATCCCAGTCCGGACGGGTCCGGAGCGGGCGGGTGCGTATGCGTTCAGGCCCGCCGTTCCTCGGCCGCCGCGATCGCCTTCAGGATGCGCTTCTCCGAGACCGGGTAGGCGGTCCCCAGCTCCTGCGCGAAGAAGCTGACCCGCAGCTCCTCCAGCATCCAGCGGGTCTCGCGCACATCAGGGTCGTCGGCCCGGCCCGCCGGAAGGCCGGCGAGGAGCTTCTCCCGCGCCAGCCGCATCTGCTCGACCTTGGCCATGTTGACCTGGTCGCGCCGCGGGTTCTCCGGGAGCTTGGCCAGGCGCATGTCGATCGCCCGCAGGTAGCGCTCCAGATCGGGCAGGCGGCGCCGGCCCGCTTCTGTGACGAACCCGGCGTGGATCAGGCCGGCGAGCTGGCCCTGGGCATCGTTGAGCGAGGGCAGGACGGCCAGGCTCGTGGTCCCCTTCAGGCTGCGCCCCACCCGGTGGGCGGCGGCCAGGACCCGCGCGACGCCGGCCACCACCGCCTCCAGCGCGTCGGGCAGCCCGGCGCGCACGTGGTCGCGCAGCGCGGTGAAGGCATCGGGGTCGCGCACCGGACCGCCCGCCTCCGCCATGAGGGAGTCGACGGCGCACTGGAGGCAGTCGTCGAGGAGCCGCTGGACACCGCCGTGGGGGTTGTGGCCGAGAGCGAGCTTGGCGGTGTTGTCCCGCCCGCGCAGGACCGACGCCGCGGGTGAGGGGACCTGGAGCAGCAGCAGCCGCCGCACCCCGCCCCACATGGCCGACCGCTGCTCGGCCTCGGTGTCGAAGATGCGGATGGCCGCGTCGGCCCCGTCGTCGACCAGCGCCGGATAGCCCTTCACCGCGGGACCGGCCGACTTGCGCTCGAATACGGGCTGGAGCGGGCCGAAGTCCCAGTCGGTGAGCCCGGACTTCTCGATCCCCTTGGCCTCCGCCGCGATCGCCTTCTGCAACCGCGGGCGCAGCCGGCCGCGCAGGGCGTCGAGGTCCTTGTCCTCGGCCAGCGTCCGCTGCCGGTCGTCGACCGCGCGGAAGGTGATCCGCAAGTGGTCGGGGACGCGGTCCAGCTGGAAGTCCGAGGGCGAGATGCGCTCCCCGCTCATCCGCCCCAGTTCGCGGCCCAGCGCCTCGGTCAGCGGCTCGCCGTAGGGCGTCAGGACGCCCAGCACCTTCGCCGCGTGGTCGGGCACGGGCACGAAGTTGCGGCGCAGCGGTTTGGGCAGGGAGCGCAGCAGCGCCGTGACCAGATCGGCGCGCAGGCCGGGGATCTGCCAGTCGAACCCCTCCGAGCCGACCTGGTTGAGGACCTTGAGGGGGATGTGGGCGGTGACGCCGTCGGCCTCGGCGCCCGGCTCGAACTGGTAGGTGAGCGGGAAGACGAGGTCGCCCTGGCGCCAGGAATCGGGGTAGTCCTCCTCCTTGACCTCCCCGGACCCCTCGTTGATGAGCATGGACTTCTCGAAGGACAGCAGGTCGGGGTCGCCGCGGCGGGCACGCTTCCACCAGGCGTCGAAGTGCGCGGCCGACACCGCTTCGTCGCCCACGCGCTCGTCGTAGAACGCGAAGAGCGTTTCGTCGTCGACGAGGATGTCGCGGCGGCGCGCGCGGTGCTCCAGGTCCTCGACCTCGGCCAGCAGCCGGCGGTTGTCGTGGAAGAAGCGGTGGTGGGTCTGCCAGTCGCCCTCGACGAGCGCGTGCCGGATGAACAGCTCGCGGGAGACCTCGGGGTCGACGGAGCCGTAGCCCACCTTGCGCTGGGCCACGATCGGCACGCCGTAGAGGGTGACGCGCTCATAGGCCATGACGGCGCCGCGGTTCTTCTCCCAGTGGGGTTCGCTGTAGGTGCGCTTGACCAGGTGGCCGGCGAGCTGCTCGGCCCACTCCGGTTCGATGCGCGCCACCATGCGGCCCCACAGCCGCGAGGTCTCGACCAGTTCGGCGGCCATCACATAGCGCGGCTGCTTCTTGAACAGCGAGGAGCCGGGGAAGACGGCGAACCGCGCCCCGCGCCCGCCCAGGTACTCGTGTTTCTCCGGGTCCTTCAGGCCGATATGGGAGAGCAGGCCCGACAGCAGGGAGATGTGCACGTTGCGGGGGTCGGGGGCGGCGCTGTTGAGGGTGATCCCCATGGTCTTGGCGACCTGCTTGAGCTGGCTGTAGATGTCCTGCCACTCGCGGACCCGCAGGTAGTTCAGGAACTCGTCGCGGCACAGGCGGCGGAAGCGGCTGCCGGACAGCTCCTTCTGCTGGTCCTGGAGGTAGGACCACAGGTTCAGGTAGGCGAGGAAGTCCGATTCCTTGTCGGCGAACCGGGCGTGCTTCTCGGCGGCGGCCTGCTGTTTGTCGACCGGGCGCTCGCGCGGGTCCTGGATCGACAGCGCCGCCGCGATGATCATGACCTCGCGGACGCAGCCGTTGGCCTCGGCCTCCAGGACCATGCGGGCCAGCCGGGGGTCGACCGGCAACTGGGCGAGCCGGCGGCCCATGGGGGTGAGGCGCCGCTCGGGACCGTCCTCCCCGGTGTCGAGCGCGCCCAGTTCCTGGAGCAGGGTCACCCCGTCCTTGATCTGGCGGCGGTCGGGGCCCTCGACGAAGGGGAACGCCGCGACGTCGCCCAGCCCCAGCGACGCCATCTGCAGGATGACCGAGGCGAGGTTGGTGCGCAGGATCTCGGGATCGGTGAACTCCGGACGGGAGAGGAAGTCCTCCTCGGAGTACAGCCGGATGCAGACGCCCTCGGCCACCCGCCCGCAGCGTCCCTTGCGCTGGTTGGCCGACGCCTGCGAGACGGCCTCGATGGGCAGCCGCTGCACCTTGGTGCGGTGGCTGTAGCGGGAGATCCGCGCGGTGCCGGGGTCGATCACATAGCGGATGCCGGGGACGGTCAGGGAGGTCTCGGCGACGTTGGTGGCCAGGACGATCCGCCGCCCCCGGTGGCCGCTGAACACCCGGTGCTGCTCGGCGGCCGACAGCCGGGCGTAGAGCGGCAGGATCTCGGTGTCGCGCAGCCGCTGCTTCTCCAGCGCCTCCGCGGTGTCGCGGATCTCCCGCTCCCCGCTCAGGAAGACCAGGATGTCCCCGGTCCCCTCGGCGCGGAGTTCGTCGACGGCGTCGATGATGGCCTGGACCTGGTCGCGGTCCTCGCCGGTGCCGGGTTCCCCGGCGTCGCCCTCGATCGGGCGGTAGCGGACCTCCACCGGGAACGTGCGGCCCGAGACCTCCACGACGGGGGCGTCGCCGAAGTGCCGGGACAAGCGCTCGGGGTCGATGGTCGCCGAGGTGATGACGACCTTGAGGTCGGGGCGGCGGGGCAGCAGCTGCTTGATGTAGCCGAGCAGGAAGTCGATGTTGAGGCTGCGCTCGTGGGCCTCGTCGATGATGAGGGTGTCGTAGCGCCGCAACATGCGGTCCTGCTGGATCTCGGCGAGCAGGATGCCGTCGGTCATGACCTTGACCAGCGTGTCGTCGCCGGAGTGGTCGGTGAAGCGGACCTTGTAGCCGACGGCCTCGCCCATGGGCGTGGCCAGTTCCTCGGCGATGCGCTCCGCCACCGTGCGCGCGGCGATGCGGCGCGGCTGCGTGTGGCCGATGGCGCCGAGGACCCCGCGGCCCAGCTCCATGCAGATCTTGGGGAGCTGAGTGGTCTTGCCCGACCCGGTCTCGCCCGCGACGATGACCACCTGGTGGTCGCGGATGGCCTCGGCGATCTCGTCCTTGCGGCGGCTGACGGGCAGCGCCTCGGGGTAGGTGATGCGCGGCACGGCGGAGCGGCGCCGCTCCAGGCGCTGTTCGGCGAGGTCGATGTCGGAGGCGATCTGCGCCGCGACGGCGGTGCGCTTGCGGTCGTCGCGGATCTTCTGGAGTCCGTCGATACGGCGGCGCAGCCGGTGCCGGTCGATCGGCATCAGCTGGGGCAGGCGGTCGCGGAGTTCGGCGAGCGGCGATCTCGCGGGCGGGGTTCTCATACCGAATTCAAGGATAGGAGCGCGGGCAAGGGTTTTTCGCCCAGGGCCCGAGGGGACTCGCCGGTTCCGGCCGCTCAGCCCGCCGCGGGCTCGCTCAGTGTTCCCCGCTCAGCCTGCGGAGCGCCCTCAAGGCGGCGCCGGTCCGGGGAAACAGTCCTCGTCACGGCGCGCTCCCTCGTACCTCGGTCGCACGCCGCTCCTCAGTCCAGCCACCACCGGCGCCCCGCAGGCTCGCCCGGTGCTTCCCGCTCAGCCCGCGGAACGCCCTTAAGGCGGCGGCTTCCCTCGTCACGGCGCGCTCCCTCGTACCTCGGTCGCACGCCGCTCCTCAGTCCAGCCACCACCGGCGCCCCGCAGGCTCGCTCAGTGCAGGCCGTGCAGGCCGAGGGCGGGCAGGATCGCCTGATCCACGATGGCGGCGATCGCTTCGTCGTCGGGGAGCGCGTTGCTGTCGAGGCTGTACTTCAGCATCAGCGCCTCCCCTATGTCGGCGACGACAGGGGTGACCCGCTCCCGATCGAACTCGCCCCGCTCGGCGTAGTGGAGGAGCACGGTCCGGGTGAAGCGGCCGCCCTTGGCGTCGAACACCTGCCGGTACACCGCGTCGACGAGTTCGGGGTGGCGTTCCCGCTCGGTCATGATCGCGGCCATGGCGCGCGCCGTCGGGGAGGTCAGCCACGCGCGCATCAGCTCCAGCGACCGGATGAGGTCGCCGCGGAGGTCGTCCGCCGACGGGGAGGGCTCTTCCTGCGGGAACTCCCGCCGGAACGCGTCCAGCAGCAGCTCGTGCGGTGAGGACCAGCGCCGGTACAGCGATGTCTTGGCGGTGCCCGCGCGCCGGGCGATGCCCTCCATGGTCAGCCGGCCCAGGCCGGCCTCCAGGAGCTCGCCGATGGCCGCCTCGTGGATGGCCCGGATCAGTTCGGCGCCGCGCCGCCGGGTCCCCGTGCGTCGCGCGTCGGTCTCGCCCACGTTCCCCCACTCCTCCAATTGGATACGCGAACGCATCCAATCGTGCTATCTTTAGATACGAACACGTATCCAATTCATGCGTCGGCCGGCCCCTGGGCAGTGCCGAGAAGGGAACACTCTCATGGCATCCCCCTTGCCGTCCGGGCCGGCGCAGGCACAGCGCGCGCTCCCCGCCTCGGGCCGTGCCCTCGCCCCCGACCTCGCCCGCGGGGTCATGCTGCTGCTCATCGCGACCGTGCACGCCCACATGATCTGGCAGATGCAGTCCGGCACCGGCGCGGCCGCCACCCTGCCCGACACCCTCGCCACCCTCGCGATGGTGGTGTTCGGCGAGGCGCGCGGCTACCCGATGTTCGCGGCCCTCTTCGGCTACGGCCTGGCCGGCATCCTGATCCGGGCGCAGGAGTCCGGACGCGACTGGGCGCCGGTCCGCGGCCTGCTGCGCCGCCGAGGCCGCTGGCTGGTGGTGTTCGGCCTGGCCCACACCGTACTGCTGTTCCCCGGGGACATCCTGGCGGTCTACGGGGCCATCGCCCTGCTCCTCACCCCCGTGCTGCGCTTCTCCGGTCGCCGGCTCCTCGTCCACGCCGCGGTCTGGGGCGTGGCGGGGTCCCTCCTCTACTCCGTGCTGTACTACGTGCTCCTGGGGTCGGTCGGCGGATCCGCCTCCGGAACGGCACCGCCTCAGGACTACTTCACCGACATGGCGATCCGCCTGGTGTCCTGGCCGGTCACGGTCCCCCTGTTCCTGCTGACCGCGGTGCTCCCCTTCCTCGTGGGCGTGTGGGCCGGCCGCCGCCGGCTCTTGGACGAACCCGCGCGGCACACCGGCCTGCTGGTGAAGACCGCCCTGATCGGCGTCGCGGTGGGCGCACTCGGCGGGCTGCCCCAGGCGCTCACCGCCATCGGCGCCTGGGCCGAGCCCCCGATCGCCGCGTCATTGGCGATGGGGTGGCTGCACACCCTCAGCGGCTACGCGGGCGGATTCGGCTACGCCGCGCTGATCGCGCTGGCCGCGGTGGCGATCGGCGGCCGGAGGGGGTTGGCGACACGGGCGCTGACCGCCTGCGGGCAGCGCTCCATGACCTGCTACCTGCTGCAATCGCTGGCCTGGCTGATCCTGTTCACCCCCTACACGCTCGACCTGGCGGGGGCGCTCAACGGCATGGAGGCGATCGGGGTCGGGGCGGCGGTCTGGCTGGCCACGGTCGTCGTGGCCGAACTGCTGAGCCGGTCCGGCCGGCGCGGGCCGACCGAGACCGCCCTGCGGCGCCTCACCTACGGTCCCGCGGACTCAGCGCGCCCCGCGCACGACCCGCCCCGCGGCGCCGGGGTCGCCTGACGGGCGTCGGGGACCGCCCCCGGCGTGGACGGACGCCGGGGGCTCCACAGCGCCGTATCCGCGCCCCGCGCAGCGCCGCTCAGGAGACGACCCGGGCGAGGGCGCGAAAGATGACGGCGGTCGAGGCCGCGCCCGGGTCCTCATGACCGATACTGCGCTCGCCCAGGTAGGACGCACGGCCCTTGCGGGCCTGCATCGGCACGGTCGAGCGCGCGCCCTCCTCCGCCGCCGCGGCGGCGGTGTCGACGGCGGCGGCCAGGCCGGAGCCCTCGGCCGCGCCCGCGTCCAGCGCGTCGACCGCGGGCATGAACGCGTCGAGCATGGTCTTGTCGCCGGGCCGGGCGCCGCCCAGCGTGCGGACGGCGTCGGCACCGGCCGTCAGCGCCTCGGCCAGCTCCCCCAGGCCGGCTTCGGGCTCGGTCAGCCGCTCGCCCGCCGTCCGGAAGGCGACGCCGTAGAGCGGGCCGGCGGCACCGCCCACGCGGGAGATCAGGGTCCGGCCGGTCCGCACCAGGATGTCGCCCGGGCAGGCGGCGTCGTCGCCGGCGAGAGCGGTGACGGCGGCGGTGAACCCGCGTTCGAGGTTGTTGCCGTGGTCGCCGTCGCCGATGGCGGTGTCCAGGTCGGTGAGGCGCTGCTTCTCGTTGACGACGGACGCCGCGATGGCGGTGATCCAGGCGCGGGCGAGGTCGGTGTCCACCGGCTCCTCCAGGTGCGTGTCGGCATGGTGCGGGCCGGCGGGTCCGGTCCCGGTACGGGTGGTGGCCGCCGGTCCCGGGCCTGCGCCCCGGCGGCGGCCGCGGGCGCCGGTCAGCAGCCCCAGCGCAGGCCGGGGGTGTTCACCGGGGCGTCCCACAGGTCGAGGAAGCCGTCCTCGACGGTGCAGACCGTGAGAGAGCAGCCGGCCATGTCCAGGCTGGTGATGTAGTCGCCGACCAGGTTGCGCGCGATACCCGCGCCGGCGTCGGCGAGCTGGCCCGCGACCTCGTTGAAGACGAGGTACAGCTCGCTGAGCGGAGTGCCGCCGAGGCCGTTGACGACCACGATGGTGTCGGTGCCCCGCTCCAGGGGCCGGTCGTCGAGCAGGGCCCGCACCATGCCGCAGACGATCTCGCGTGCGGGGCGGAGCTTCTCGCGGCGGCGGCCGGGTTCGCCGTGGATGCCCACGCCGACCTCGATCTCGTCCTCGGGGAGTTCGAACCCCGGGCGCCCGGTGCCGGGGGTCGTACCGGGGCTGAGCGCGACGGCGAAGGAGCGCGAGGCGGAGTCGACCTGCCGCGCGGTCTCGGCGACCTCGGCCAGGGAGTCGCCGCGGGCCGCCGCCGCGCCCGCCATCTTCTCGACGAGCAGGGTGGCGCCGGTGCCGCGCCGGCCCGCGGTGTAGGTGGAGTCCTGGACCGCGACGTCGTCGTCGACCAGGACGGTCTCGACGCGCAGCCCCTCTTCGGCGGCGAGCTCGGCGGCGAGCCGGCAGTTCATGACGTCGCCGGTGTAGTTCTTCACGATGAGCAGGACGCCCTCGCCGGAATCGGCGGCCCGGATCGCGGCCAGCACCTGGTCGGGCACGGGAGAGGTGAAGATCTCGCCCGGGCAGGCGGCGTCGAGCATGCCCTCGCCGACGTACCCGATGTGCAGCGGTTCGTGCCCGGATCCGCCGCCCGACACCAGGCCCACCTTGCCGGCGACGGCCCCGCCGGCGCGGGTGACGACGCGGGTCGCCTGGTCGACGCTGAGTTCGGGGTGGGCTGCCGCGAAGCCCGCGAGGGCGTCGGCCAGGTAGGAGTCTGCGGAATTGAGGAACTTCTTCACGATCGGACTCCCAGGCTGATCGGTGTCGCGGCGCGTGACACGGGTCACGAAGGGCTCATGGTCGTAGCCTAGTTGTTCATGGAGAGTCGCGTCGGGATCGTCCTCGTGTCGCACAGTGATCGCCTGGCGGGCGGCCTGCGCGACCTGCTCGGCCAGCTCGGATCGGGGGACGCGCCGGTGGCCGTCGCCGGCGGTACCGACGACGGCGGGCTCGGCACCAGCCACGACCTGGTCCGGGCGGCGATCGCGGCGGCCGACCGTGGAGCGGGCGTGGTGGTCCTGCCCGACATCGGCAGCGCGGTGCTCACGGCCCGCCTGGTGCTGGAGGACGAGCCGCGCGCCGACGTCGTGGTGGTCGATGCCCCGTTCGTGGAGGGCGCCGTGGCGGCGGCGGTCACGGCGAACGGCGGGGCAGCGCTGGAGGCGGTCGTCGCGGCCGCCCGCGAGGCGCGCACCGTCCCCAAGTTCCCGTCCTAGCGCGCGGGACACCAGGGCGGGCGAAGGGCCGCCCGGTCCGCGATCGCGGACCGGGCCGAACGGCCGTGTCCGGTTCACCGGCCGTTTCTCAGAATCGGATTCGGGTGAATGGACTTCAGTTACCACCTGGTACACCCGGGTCTCGATGATCGATCATTACCGGCGGGCCACATTCGGCCCCGCGAAGTCCGAACCAAACGGGTCGTGCAGGCGATATACCAGGTGGAACCGCATCTCGCGGAAAGGTGTGTCTTCCGCCGCACAAAGTTAATATGATCACCACCTTTGCCCACAAAGCGTCAGGTAGGTTTTCAACGCCAGAAGGGCACGACTCCTGTTCGCCCAGTATCAGTTCAGTAAGGTGTGTTGCTCATGGCGCCCAGAATGATCAAGCGCGGTTCGGCCGAACCCGATCCCGACCGCCTCCGCGCGATACTCGAACGGGCCATGCGAATGCCCGCTCTGAGTGACAAGTACGCCGCCGCTCGAAGTTCACGAACGGCTCCCACCTTGCGGGATTTGCCGGTTCTCACCAGGGAGGACGTCAATAAGGCCATCGACCACCTGCTCCGGCGCGATCCGGGCCGCCTTGAAGGCACGTTGCTGAACGTCACCGGCGGCACGATGTCCGAGCCGCGGCTGGGGGTCGTCCCCGAGGACATGTTCCTCACCGAGATCCGCACGCGCTGGGATCCGCTCGACCCCGGCGACCTGCTCATCAGCCTCTTCTCGCCCGGGCACATGTGGTCGGCGCACTACTTCCACAACGCGCTGGGCCGCCGCTCGGGGGCCTCGACCATCCCGTTCGAGACCCCCGACGACGCCGAACTCGGCCGCAGCCTGGACTTCTACGAGGGCCTAGGGGCCACGGCCCTGGCCGCCACCCCCGATGCCATCCGGCGCATTCTGCGGTTCTGCGCATCGACCGGGCGGCGGCTGCCGTGGCTGCACAAGCTGCTGTGGGCGGGGACGGGGTTCGACGACGCGACCGCGGAGCTGCTGTCGCGGCAGTTCCCGCACGTGCAGGCGTGGGGGCTCTACGGATCGGCCGAGACCTGGATGATCGGCCATATCGGGCCGGAATGCGCGCGCAACACCTTCCACGTGCTTCCGCACCAGCACGTCGAGATCGACAACGGCCGGCTCCTGCTGACCACGCTGCACGACGACTGCGTCGTTCCACTGATCCGCTACGACATCGGCGTGGCGGGTTCTTGGGGTGCCTGCACCTGCGGCCGCGAAGATCGTGCGATCCGGGTTTCCAAGCGCACCGATTCGCTGTTCGAACTGCTCAATCAGCTCGTTTCACCCGATGACCTGGTGGAACTCGCCTTGCAACTCGAAACGGTGCGCGAAGCCGAGGTCGTCCTGATGGAACCGGACACCGAGAACGCGCGAATGCATTTGCGCGTGCGATTGGAACCCGGTGTCGACGCCGACCCCTACACCTGCGAATGGATCCGGCACCACGTCGTCACCGGAAGCTTCGGACTGGCGCGGATGCTGGAGAAGGAACCCGAGCTGTTCGAGGTCGTCGCGGTCGGCCGGCTGCGCGGATACACCCTCGGTCCCGACTCACCCGCATTGACCGCCGAGCGGGCATGACCCCTTCGATCCGCGGCGCCGTAGCCCCGGCGGCCCGCGATCGGACGGCCCCCCGCGCGACACCCCTGGCCCTTCCCGCGTCGGCCGCCGGCCGCCGGACGCCCGTGATCCCCCGCGCCGCCGGGCCGCGCCCCGCGTGACAGTCCGCGGTTCCGCCTCCGGCCCGCGCACCTCCCCGAACCAACAGAGTTCGATGGGATATACGAATCCTTATGATAGGGTGCCGGTGCATCTCCGGGATCGGTGCACGCATCCGCAGGTCGGTCACGTTCCGCTCATGCCCCGCCCCACACGGTGAGTCCCCGATCCCGGGATCCCCTCGGCCGCGACCGTGCCCTCTGCGGCAGGGAAGCGCTCGGCGCACCATTGCCCCACGATTCCCGTGCGGCCACGATGCCATAGGAGGATAAGCAAACTGATATACCATGGCCGGATGACGCAGCTCCCCATCGAACAGAGGATCGGGCATCATCTAAAGCGCGCCCAGCAGGAGATGATCGCCGCGAAACACGCCGCACTGCGGCGATTCAACCTCACCGTCCCCCAATACACCGTGCTGTTCGTGCTGTCCGAGGAGCCCGGGCTGTCGGGCGCGGTCCTGGCCCGCAGGTGCCTGGTCACCCCGCAGACCATGTCCTCGGTCCTGGCCACGCTCAACCGGCGCGAGCTGATCGAGCGCAAACCGCACCCCATTCACACGCACATTCTCGAAACCAGGCTTACGCGAAGCGGCCGCGCTTTGCTGGCACAGGCGGATAAAGCGGCGATCGCCGTCGAACAGCATTTGGGCGACGCATTCACCCGCGAAGAGACGGAACAGCTCGTCGAATTCCTGGGGCGCTGTTCGGAAAGCGCGGCGAAAGCACGGGCGGAGGCGTCCACCTACACGGATCAGTGACCGCTGATCCGACCGATCCCAGCGAACCCACCCAGCCCGCCACGGGTCGCGGACCGCTCCACGCGGCGCATCCGCGCGGCCCCGACAAGGAAACCCGCGCCCGCAGGGCGCGCACAGACGGAGCCCGCTGGGCGATGCCGGCGACGACCACGGTCGCCCGGACGGCCCCATCGCCCCATTCCGGCCCGCGCCAGACCACTTCGGCGACGCCGCCGACCGGGAAAACTGGTTGAATATCGTCCAATCCCGGCAGCCGGCGTCCCATGCCCCGGCCCATCACCCAGGCGTCCTTTGCCGGGGCTTCTTCATGCCTCCCGGACCCGTCCCCGCCCGAGACGCGGCATTCGGCATTGCACTTTGCCCCGAGCAGGAGTATAAGAATTCTTATACGCGTAGGGCATCGAATGCCTCACGTGGGAGCACCCCTGGCACTGGCTCCGGGCACCGCCGGCATTGGCCGCCGGCGGTGCCGCATCCCGCTTCCCGATCCCTCCCCCGGCCTCTCCGCGGCAGCGCCCGGTGCCGGCCGGCACCGCGCTTCCCGGGCGCCCCAACTGCGGCGGTCGCCCCGGCACGCCGGCCCCGGAGGTCAGACCTCCACGGCCCGGCCGTCGTAGGCCACCTCGCCGTCGAGGACGGTCACCCAGGCGGCCCCCTCGTTCAGCCGCTCCACCGGCACCGATTCGATGTCGCGGTCGAGCACGACGACATCGGCGAGCTTGCCGGGGGCGAGCGAGCCGATCCGGTCCTCCATGCCCAGCGCGTGGGCCGCGTCCAGCGTGTGGGCCCGCAGCGCCTCGTGCAGCGTGATCGCCTGCTCGGCGCCGATCGAGGCGCCTTCGCGGGTGGTGCGGCGCACCGCGTTGGCGATCGTGTCCAGGGGGCGCAGGCTGGAGACGAACGAGTCGCTGGAGAGCACCGGCCGCAGCCCCAGGTCCAGCTCCTCGCGCATCGGCTGCAACCGGTGGGCGCGGTCGCCGAGGCGGCGCAGGAAGTCGCCGCCGCTGTCGTGCAGGAAGTTCGGCTGGTTGACCGGGATGACGCCGTAGTCGGTGAAGCGCTTGGCCTGCTCCACCGTCGGGAAACCGCAGTGCTCGATGCGCGGGCGCGGGTCGGGGCCGCTCACCTTCACCGCCGCGTCGATGGCCGCCAGCGTGTGCGCCATGGCGGCGTCGCCCTGGGTGTGGATGGCCACCTGCCAGCCCTCGCGCGCCGCCCGGGTCACCAGGTCCCGCAGCTGCTCGGGCTCCCAGTACATGCTCCCGGCGAACTGGCCGCGCTCGCCGTAGGGCACGGTGAACTTCGCGGTGCCGCCGAGCAGGGTGCCGTCGGAGTAGAACTTCATCGCGCCGAGGCGGAGCCAGTCGTCGCCGAAGGGGCCGGCGAGCCCGATCGCGGTCAACTCGTCGAGCTGGTGCGACAGCGGCATACCGACGGTGCGCAGCGGCAGTGTGCCCGCCGCCCGGGCTGCGCGGTAGGTGCGCAGCTCCCGCTTTGACACCTGCGGGTCGCAGATGGTGGTGAGCCCCGCCGACAGGTACGGGTCGCGGGCGGCGGCCAGCCAGCCCAGGAGCTGGTCGGCCGGCAGGTCGGTGTGGAAGTTGGGGCCGTGGCAGCCGATGTCCACGGCGAGCGGGAGGAGCAGTTCCATCGCCGAGTCGACCACCATGCCGGTCAGGCGCCCGCCCTCGTCGCGCAGCAGCGCGCCGCCGGCGGGGTCGGCGATGTCGTCGGAGATGCCCGCGTGCTGGAGGGCGGCGGTGTTGACCGCGGCCTGGTGGCCGGAGACGTGGTAGATGATCACCGGGTGCTCGGTGGTCGCCTCGTCGAGCCGGCGGCGCGTCGGGCGGCCCTCGGGGTACTTCGCGTCGTCCATCCCGAAGGCCCGGATCCACTGGCCGGCGGGGGTGTGCCGCGCCTCCGCCGCGATGGCCTCGACCAGGTCGGCGACGCTGGTCACCGCCGGGTAGCCGGCGTCGACCGCCGCCAGCGACTCCGCCGTGGACAGCAGGTGGTTGTGCGGGTCGATGAAGCCGGGCAGCACGGTCCGTCCGCCCGCGTCGATCTCGCGGGCGCCGGGACCGGCCGCGGCGCGCGCGTGGTCCTCGTCGCCGACCGCGGCGATCCGCCCGTGGGCGACGGCCAGCGCCTCGGCGCGCGGCCGGGTGCCGTCCATGGTGAGGATCTTCGCGTTGCGGATGAGAAGCGCGGACAACAGGGCCTCCTTGACATATGGGATGGTGGGATGAATGACCGACGGTGGACCGCGTCCTCGTGCGGCCGCCGCCGCGCCCCCGGGAACGCGCGGAGCGCGTCCCCGGGGGCGCTTCACGAACGCCCGCGGGCCGGGCGGGAAGCGCCGGCGGCGTTACGGGGCCGCCGCGGCGACGATCTCGTCGTCGCGGTAGCTGGGCGCCTTGACCAGGCACGCCACGCTCACCAGCGCCATGGCGATGAGCAGGATCGCGACGGGGTAGATGCTGCCGGTCGCGGCGAGCAGAGCGGTGCAGGCGATCGGCGAGAGCCCGCCGAAGATCGCGCCGGCCACCTGGTAGGCCAGCGAGACGCTCGTGTAGCGGACCTTGGGCGGGAACATCTGCGACAGGATGCGGGCGATGGGGCCGTAGGTCGCCGCCATCGCCACCCGCATCACCGCCAGCGACAGGAAGATCATCGCCGTACCCGCGCTCATCGCCAGGAACTGCGGGACGGCCAGGACCGCCACCGCCAGCAGCCCGGCGATCACCACGCGCTTGGTGCCGACCCGGTCGCCCAGCCAGGACACCCCGACGGTGGCGATCAGCTCCACCGCGGCCGCCACGGCCAGCGCGTTGAGGATGAGTTGTTCGCTCACCCCGACCTCGGTGGTGGCGTAGGCCTGGAGGAAGGTCGTGACGATGTAGTAGCCGCCGACCGCGACGGGCAGGCTGCCCAGGCCGAGCAGCAGGGTCCGCCACGAGGTGCGGACCGCTTCGCGCAGCGGCATCTCCGCGGGCTGCGCCGACCGCCCGGCGCCCGCGGTCCCGGCCTCGGCCTGGACCGCGCTGAAGACCGGGGACTCCTCCACCTTCAGCCGGATCGCCATGCCCACCAGGACCAGCACGATCGAGGCGAGGAACGGGGCGCGCCAGCCCCATGTGTGCAGGACGTCGCCCGGCAGGGCGGTGATGAGGCTGAAGGAGCCGCTCGCCAGCAGCGCGCCGGCCGGGTTGCCGAGCTGGGCGAAGGATCCGTAGAAGGTCTTGCGGTTCTCGGGGGCATGCTCGACGGCCATGAGGACCGCGCCGCCCCACTCGCCGCCCACCGCGATGCCCTGGACGAACCGCAGCACCACCAGCAGCAGCGGGGCGAGGAACCCGGCCTGTTCGTAGGTGGGCAGCAGACCCACGGCGAACGTCGCCACACCCATCATCAGCAAGGTCGTGACCAGGGCGGACTTGCGTCCCAGGCGGTCGCCGAAGTGGCCGAAGACGATCCCGCCGAGAGGGCGGGCGAAGAACCCGACGGAGAATGTGGCGAACGACGCCATCAGCCCGACCAGCGGATCGGTGCCCGCCGGGAAGAACAGCTCGCCGAACACGAGCGCGGCCGCGGTGGCGTAGACGTAGAAGTCGAACCACTCGATCGTGGTGCCGACGAAGGCGGCGATCGCCGCGCGGGCGGGGTGGGGAGACCCCTGTGGCAGTCGGTGGGACATGGCTACTCCGTGCGGGTTCGGGCGGTGCGCGCGGCGGGACGGCGCCGCCCGCGGGTGCGGGCCGACGGTGCGCGCACCGCGGCGGGTCGTCGGGATCGCTTGCGTGACCTGCGGGTTTCCGGATCAATCCGGGGAATCCGGGTGATGATGTGACGGTAGACACCGGAGCGGCACAGGGTGCGGGATAATCCCTCCAATTCAGCTTGCGACTCATGTGCGCTTCGCACAATCCGCCCGCGCGGCAGCCGCCGCACCGCCATCGAGGAGGCCGAAGCGTGCTCACCGTCGGGGATCTGGTCCGCAGGCCCGGCCTGGACCTCCGGGTGCTCGCCGGCCGGCCCGGGCTCGGCCGCGGGGTCCGCTGGGCGCACGTGACCGAGCTGGCCGACCCGGTGCCCTGGCTGCGCGGCGGGGAGCTCGTGCTCACGGTCGGGCACGGGGTGGGTGCCACCCCCGGCGAGCAGCGCGACTACGTCGGGCGCCTCTACGACGCCGGCTGCGCCGCCCTCGGGTTCGCGCTGGACACCTGGATCGAAAGCGTCCCGGAGGGGGCCCTCGCCGCAGCGGACGACCTGGGCATGCCGCTGCTGCGGGTGGCCGGCAGCACGCCTTTCATCGCCATCGTCGAGGCCGTCGCCGATCACCACGCCGAGGCGCGGCTCCGCGCCCAGCAGCGGGTGCTCGCCGCCCAGGACGCCATGGCGCGGGCGTCCCTGCGCGCCGGGCTGGGCGGGGTGCTGCGCGAGCTGGCCGCGGCCACCGGCGGGGAGGCCGTCCTGTTCCGGGCCAAC
The DNA here is from genome assembly GCF_042653925.1 of Nocardiopsis mangrovi. Taxonomy (NCBI): domain Bacteria; kingdom Bacillati; phylum Actinomycetota; class Actinomycetes; order Streptosporangiales; family Nocardiopsidaceae; genus Nocardiopsis; species Nocardiopsis mangrovi. The sequence continues at coordinate 16,936 of NZ_JBHSFQ010000002.1, read as the reverse complement.
GGAACGGCCCGCGCGACCTCCGGGACCGGCGACCGGCCATGGCACGGCCTGGCCCATTCCGGCGCCGCCGCCGAGGCCGGGCGTCCGCGCGGCATGACGGTCCTGTCCGACGACGGCGCGACCATCCTGTCCCAGAGCCTGAGCATGAGCGGCACGGCGCTGGGGCGGCTGGCGCTACGCTGCGCCGCTCCGGTCTCGGCGCACACCCGCATGCTGGCCAACCACGCGGCGTCGCTGCTGGCCGTCGACCTGCACGGCGCGCGCACGGCGCGGCGCGCGGTGCACCGCCAGCGGGCACGCGTGCTGGGACTGCTGCTGGACGAGGAGGCGGCCCCCGGTGTCGTCGCGCACGCGGCGCGGCTGCTCTCGCTGCCGGCACCGCCGATGGAGGTCGCCGTCTACCCGTCGGCCCGCCCCGACGCACTACTCGATGCCGCGGCCGACACGATCGGCGATGTGCTCGCCGACGGAGCCTCCGCCGACCGGGTGGCCATGTGCGCCACACCGGACGCCCTGGTCGTGGTGGTGCCCGACAGCGAGGTGCGGCCCCGCATCGGCGCCCGGCTGCTCGCCGAACTCCGCACCGCCCTGGGCACCGACCGCGGCGCGGGCGGCGACCGCCCCGGCGGCCACGACCGCCACCCGGGCCACGAGGACGCCGCCCCGGCCCCCGAGGTGGCGGGTGCGTGTGCCGCGCGCACGGCCGCCGATCTGCGCGCGGCGGCACGCCGGGCCGCACGCGCCGCGGCGGTGGGGCCGGGCTACCGGCACGTGGACGACACCGATCCGCTGGCGCGGCTGCGCCGGGCGATCGGACCCGGCGACGCCGAGGAGTTCGTCGCCCAGGTGCTCGGCCGGCTGCGGGACCACGACGCCCGCAACGGCACCGACCTGGTCGCCACGGTCCACCGCTACCTGGACCACGACGCCAACATCGAGGCCACCGCGCGGGCCATCGGCGTGCACCGCAACACCCTGCGCGCCCGCCTGCGGACGGTCGAGCGGGTCTCGGGCCGCTCCCTGACCGCCCACCACCGCCTTGAGCTGTGGCTCGCCCTCACCCTCGACACCACCGCCCCGCCCGGGGAGCCGCCCGCGGGCTGAGGCCGGCGGAATCCGTGGGCCCCGCACGCCCGGCATCGCGTCGACGCCCTCCCGACGCGGGCCGGACGCGAGCCGGGGCCGGGGCCGGGGCCGGGGCCGGCGGGAGGATGCCCCGGCCGCCACGCCCCCGCCAGTGACAGTGGGAACGGAGCGAACGGTGCGGCCGTACGCGCATTCGACGGCGGGCGGATCGAGGCGGCCGACTTCGGCGGCGTCGCCGCCGGCGAGCACGTGATCGGGTTCCGGTACCCGCGCCGCTCGGACGCGCCGGCGGCGGTCGCCGTGGCGATCACCGATCACGGCGGGCGGGCCGCCGCGGAGGTCGCGGTGGATCCGCGCACCGCCGAGGTCCCCGCGGCGTTCATGGCCGGGGCGGTCTCGACCGCCCGGGACATGCGGGGCCGGCCGCCGGCCGCGCGTGCGGCCGCGGCGGTCCCGCCCGACACGGCGCCCGCCCGGGACATGCCGGTGCCCCTGGCGGCCAAAGCCAGGGGCACCGGACCGGGGGTACCGCGCATACCGCGCCCCGGGGTCCCCACGTACATCCCCCGGGGCGCGGGGTCAGATGGGGACTTCGACGAACTGGTCGCCCTGCACGTTCTCCACGACGACGGAGGTCACGTCCTCCGGATCCACCAGCGCCGACCCGTCCATGTTGGTGCCTTCCTCCTCCCCCGAGACCAGCCAGCTCCCGGCGACCTCACGGGTGCCGTCCTCGGCCACCACGATCACCCGGCACTCCTCCCCTTGGGGGATCCCGGTGACCGCGGCGTTGACCCGGACCCAGCCGTCGGCCGGAGTGACCTGGACGGTCGCCCGCGCCCCCGTCGTGGGGTCGTCGCCGGAGGCGACCACGGTTCCCGACGGCGGCTCGGCCGACGGCGAAGCCGGGGGCGCCGCCACCGGCGGCGCATCGGGTGCCACCGCCCGGCCGACCACGGCTCCCCCGACGACCAGGACCACCGCCGCCGAGGCGGCGACCAGTGTCAGTACGGTGGCGCGCCGCCGATCGTCCACCCGTTGTTCCCTGCGCACACGGCGCAGAGTGCGCTGCAGCATCAAATCCCCGTTGTCCGGCGGGCCGTCGAGCAGCGCCTCGGGCGGCAGGTCGCCGAGCCTCTCCTTCATGAGCAGTAGTTCGCCCAGTTCCTCTCGGCATAGAGCGCAGGAGGCGACGTGGTCTTCCACCGTCAGGCTCTCCCACTGGTCCAGCGTCCCCAGCGCGTAGGCGCCGAGCAGGCGGGCGTCCCCGTGCCCATCGGTCGTCATCCCATCACCTCCCTCAAAGCGGTCTTGTCACTGCGGAACGCCGTGCGCAGCGCGCGAAGCGCGTAGTGGGACCGGGATTTGACCGTACCCGGCGGCACTCCGAGCACCTTCGCGGCCTCACTGACGCTGCGACCGTGGAAATAGACCTCGATCAGTACGTCGCGGTGGTCATCGGACAGGGTGGCCAGAGCCTCCAGCACCACCACCGAATCCACGACCGCGTCGGCGTGGTCGCGCTCGACCGCCGTGTGGGCGGGCGATTCCGCGACCTCCTTCGGCCGGGCGTCACGCGCCCGGGCCCGGTCGGTGACGATGTTGCGAGTCACCGTCAGCAGCCACCCCCGGACCGAGCCCTTGCCGTTGACCAGGACATCGGGGTTTCGCCAGGCGCGGATCAGCGTCTCCTGCACCACGTCTTCGGCGGCGGCCCGGTCACCGGTCAGCCGGGTCGCGTAGGCGAGCAGTGAGCGCCCGTGCTCGTTGTACAACGAGCGGATCAGCGCTTCGTCGCCGGCCGATCTTCGACCGCGGGACAACGCTCGTGCCATCCCTGAACCCCCTCCTTCCTGACGCCGTGCGCGTCGGCGGAGCCGTGTCGGCTCCGTCCCCCACACGGACGGCGACAGAAGGCGGTTCAATCGGTTTCGCGCGGATTTCCGGTATCCCGCGGGATCCGGGGGGACGTCCTCGTGGCGCCCGGGCATCAGCACCTCCGGCCGGAGTTGACGCAGTCGACGACCCGGGCCATGAGTTCCTCGCTCATGACGTTGACGAACATGGCGTGGTCGGTGCCCGGGGACCGGCGCTGCTCGGGGAAGGAGTCGATGGCGTAGGCGACCCCTTCGGGCACGTCGTAGCCGAGTTCCACGCGGAGCCTGGGGACGGGGAAGGTCCGCGGCGGACAGGACCCGTCGGCCCGCGGGGGGACCAGGTGGGTGCGGTGGTCCTCGCTGTCGGTCGCCAGCCCGTTCCAGCAGCTGGGGAAGTCGAGCAGGCGCAGGACCCGGCTGCCGGGCTCGCACAGCGGGTAGCGGTCGGTGATCCGGTCGGGCTCCCCGGTGCAGCTCCACTGCGCGGGGGGCGGTCCGGTCCCCTCGGTGAAGGCCAGCGGGTCGCCGGTCACCGAGCGCAGGAAGCGCGGCATCGCGACGACGTCGCTCACCGGGTTGCCCTGGAATTCCAGGCGCACCGTCGACGGGGGCAGGATCTCGCCGATGTTGCCGTGGCCGCCGCCACCGGGCTGTTCGTGGTCCTCCCCGGTGCGGTCGAGGCGGCGCAGGACCGGCCAGAAGTAGGTCGACCGGTCGTCGGCCGCCTCGCAGGTCGTGTCGGCGGCGGCGAGGGTCGCGTCCGTCGACTCGAAGTAGGTGGAGAGGTTGCCGACGTATTCGTGGGTGTGGTGGGCGGCATTGGGGACTCCGGGGGTGAGGACCGGGTTGTCGGCGTTGTAGTGGCCCTCCTCGTTGCGTCCGCACTCGGAGGTGAACGAGCCGGCCGAGGCGTCGGGGCCGGCCGGGGCGGGCGGCGGACCCTCGGGGACGTCGCCGATGGGGACGAAGTCACCCCGCGCCGGACCGTCGCCGGGCAGCGGCCCGATGAAGGACGAGCGGATCAGGGTCGCGGTCGTGCCGATCAGGATCAGGGAAAGGCCGGCGAGGAGCACGGTCCGCACACGGCGGCGCCGTTCAGCGGTCCGAAGGGACGTCAGCATGGCCGAATTCTCGCGTTGTTCCGACCCCGGAGAAACCCGAATCCCGGCCATCCGCCCCGAAGCACCGCGACGCGGGAAGCCGACGGCCGCGCCCCCGCAGGCTGAGCGGGTGGCACTGAGCGAGCCGGAGGGGGCGCGGCGCCGTCTGGACTGAGGAGCGGGGTGCGACCGAGGAACGAGGGAGTACGCCGCGACGAGGGAAGGCGGCGCCTTGAAGCGCCCCCGCAGGCTGAGCGGGTGGCACTGAACCGGCCCCTCCCGTGATCCGTGTTGCCCTTTGTGGATGTTGTCCGTGTGAGGCCCGATCGAAGGAGGTCGATGGCCGAGATCAGCGTTTGCCGGACCCATGCCCCGAGCCGGGCGCGCTCCCCTCAGCACCCTCCGCCGCCTCGAACGGGGGCGGCGGCCACTGATCCGGTCGGTTGGGACGGCAGGAGGGGATCATGCGGGTTCAGCGGTTCACGAAGAGGTTCGCCGGCGCTCCGGACAGCATCGCCGAGGCGCGGCACTGGCTGGACGGCCTGTTGGCTCCGGTCTCGGAGGTCGCCGGCGTGCCCGCGGAGGCCAGGGCCAACGCCGTGCTCATGCTCTCCGAACTGGCGACCAACGCCGTCCGCTACACGGCCAGCGGCGCGGTCGGCGGCTCGTTCACCGTGTGCGTGGACCTGTCGCCGGGAACGCTGCGCGTCCGGGTCCAGGACGGCGGTTCCGACACGTCGACGCCGCGGCGCCTCTCAGCCGGCCCCGGCGATGAGAGGGGACGCGGGCTGGTCCTGGTGGACGCGATCGCCGACTTCTGGGGGCCGCTGGCGGACCCGCCCGGCATGTTCTTCGACCTCTCCTGGACGCCGGTGAGCCGGCGCGCCCCCGATCGGGGCCCGCGGTCGGGCGCGTGCCTCCGCCGCAATACCGGGCCGGGCCGCCGCTGAGCCCACTGTCCCGGCTGCGCGGCACCACCGGACGACGCTCGCGGATCCCTTTCTCGAATGGCGTTGCACGCGCCTGGTCGGGGGCCGCGCCGCTCCGGGAATCCGGCCGGTCGCATTCGAGGGGGCCGCGGATTGCGGCCGACCGGCCCATGCCCGGGGGAATTCCGGTCGCGGACCCCCCCGGAATTCCCGGCGATTTCCCGGCCCGCCCGAGAATGGGCCGGCACGGCGTCGCCACCCCGGCTGCTCGGGCGGCGGCCCGGCGCGGGCGATCGGCGGGAAGCAGCCGGCCCCGGGCGTGATCCGCCGCCGGTTCCGGGTAGTGCAGCGCCCACGGCACGGGGCGAATGGGGGTCCGATGATCAGCGGCGGGGCGTGGGTCAGCCTGCTGGTCCTGGCGGGCTCCGCGGCGGTCCTCGTGGTGGTCGGCGGGCCGTTCACCCGGCTGGTCGACCGCCTCGCCGACCGGACTGGCATGGGTGAGACGCTGGCCGGATTCATCCTGATCGGCGCGGTCACCGCGCTGCCGGGTCTGGTCACCAGCGTCTTGGGGGCGGCGCGCGGGGACCCCGAGTTCGCGATGAACAACGCGCTGGGCGGGATCGCGTTGCAGACGACGTTCATCGCGCTGGCGGACCTGTTCTACCGGCGGGCCAACCTGGAGCACGCCGCGGCCTCACTGCCCAACCTGCTCGCCCCCGTCGGGCTGTCCATCATGCTGGCGACCGTCCTGGCCGCCGGGGCGGGCCCCCAGCCGTCGTTGTTCGGCGTCCATCCGGCGTCGGTGCTGCTCGTCCTCATGTACTGGGCGTGGCTGCGCCTGTCCCAGCAGGTCCGCCGGCATCCGATGTGGCGGCTGGAGCGCACCGCCCAGACGCGGCCGGACGTGCCCGATCCCGCGTCGCACCGCCCCGGTGAGTCGCTCGCCCGCATGTGGGTGTCCTTCGCGGCCATGGCGGCGGTGGTGTCGGGCACGGGGTACGTGATCGGTGAGGCCGGGCTCTCGCTGGCCGCCGAGACGGGGCTGTCGGGCGGGGTGGTCGGCGCCCTCGTGACCGGCGTGGTGACCTCGACGCCGGAGTTGGTCACCGTGCTCTACGCGGTGCGGATCCGCGCCCTCCACCTCGCCATCGGCGACATCATCGGCGGGAACGGGTTCGACGTGCTGTTCCTGTCGGCCTCCGACATCGCCTACCGGCACGGGTCGATCTACGCCGCGATCAACCGCGAGGTGATCCTGGTCACCGCGATCGGCATCATCCTCAACCTGCTCGTGGCGGCCGGGCTGATCCGCCGCGATGAGCGGGGTATCGGATTCGAGGGGATCGCGATGTTCGCCGTCTATATCTGCGGAATGGCCGCACTCATGTTCATGGGCTGAACCTGCGCGGCAGGGCGGCCTGTTTCCCCTTTCCTCCCGCGCCGAAAATCCCCCATTTCCGGTATTTCCCGACCGTCCACCGGTTCGCCCGTTCACCGCGAACACTTCCTGGGTGAATTCAGGCTCGGCTATTCTTATCCGCAGCACCTGGGCCGCCCCCCACGACCGCGAGCACCAGAAACGGGCAGGAGGTCTGTCGATTGGTCGGCGGCACGGCCGCGTCCGGTCCCTGGCCGCTCCTCGGCCGCGACCCCGAACTCTCGGCCTTCGACTCCCTGCTCGCCCCCGACTCCCGGTGCGGATTCATCGAGGTCGCCGGTGAACCCGGGATCGGCAAGTCCCGGCTGGTCGCCGAGGTCTGCCACCGGGCGCGCGCGACGGGGTGGTCCACCGCGTGGGGCACCGCGGGGGAGGCCGCCGGCGAATCCGAGCGCGACCCTCCCTACGGCGTCCTCATCGACGCGCTCGACGACCACCTGGCCGACCGCGCCGGCACCGCCGAACTCCTGGAGCCCCACCACCTCGGCCGGCTCGCGCCGGTCTTCCCCGCGCTGCGCGGCACGCGCCCTCCCGGGAGCCCCGAGGCGCCGGCCGACCGCTACACGCTGCACCGCGCCTTCGCCGCCCTGCTGGCCGCCTTGGCGCCCCCCGGCGGGCTGCTCCTGGTCCTCGACGACGTGCACCGGGCCGATCCCGCCTCGGCCGAGCTGATCTCCTACGTCCGCCGGCACGCGCCGCTGCCGCGAGTGCGCGTCGTGGCGATCCGGCGCACCCGCGGCTGCCCCGGGCCCCGTGCCGGGTCGCGTCCGGGCGTCGCCGGGTCCACCCACCGGATCGAGCTGGGGCCGCTCGACCGCGCGGCGGTCGCCCGGCTGCTGGGGCCCGGCACCGCCCGCGCCCGGTGCGCCGAACTGCACCGCGCCAGCGGCGGCAACCCGCTCTACCTGGAGGTGCTGGCGCGCGCGCCGGGGTCCCCCGGCACCGAGCGGAGCCCCGCCGAGCTGGACTGGGGTCACGCCAAGCTCTTATCGGAGTTCCGGTTCCTGTCCGCGTCCACCCGCCTGGTCGCCGAGGCCATCTCCGTGCTCGACCGCCCCTCCGACCCCGAGCTGATCGCCGTCGCCGCGGAGACCGACACCTCCGGGGTGCTCGCCGGAACCGCCGACCTCTTCGCCGCCGACCTGCTGCGCGAGGCGGCGCCGGGCGCGGCGGGCGGCGGGGTGGAGTTCCGCCACCCGCTGCTGCGCCGGGCCGTCTATGAGTCGGCCAACCCCTTGTGGCGGCGCGGCGCCCACGCCCGCGTGGGTGCGCTGCTGCGCTCCCAGGGCGCCCCGATCCAGGTGGTCGCGCCGCACGTCGCGCGTTCGGCGCGGGTGGGCGACGACACGGCGGCCGAGCTGCTGGTCGAGGCGGCGCGCACGGCCGCGCGCCACGCGCCGGGGACGGCGGCCGGGCTCCTGCGGTCGGCCCTGGGCGTGTGGATCGACCCGGCCGACCCGCGCCGCGTCGGCGTGCAGCTCGATCTCGCCGCGGCGCTGCTGGCGAGCGGGGACCCGTCGGCGGCCCATGACGCGCTGCGCGACGCCCTCCCCCTGCTGGCCCCGGACGCCGACGGTCGGCGGTCCGACGCGATCCGGATGTGCGCGGCCGCCGAGCGCCTGCTCGGCCGCTGGGACGCGGCCGCCGATCTGCTGCACCACGAGCTCTCGTCGCACCGGCCCGGCGCCGGCGCGACCGCCGCCCTGTGGCGTGAGCTGGCGCGCACGGAATTCCACCGCGCCGACCCCGGCACCGCCCGCGCCGCCGCGGTGCGGGCCCGCGACGTCGCCGAGGAGCACGGCGACCGCGCCGGCGCGGCGGCGGCGGCGAGCATCACCGCCTACTGCCTGGCCGCCATGGGGGAGATCGAGGCCGCGGACGCCGAGAGCCGCGCCGCCGGACGCCTCGTCGACGGCCTCAGCGACGCCGAGGCCGCCCCGGTCCTGGAGGACGTCATGTGGCTCCCGTGGGCCGAGGGACTGCTCCAGCGTTTCGGCGACGCGCTGCGCCACGTCGAGCGCTGGCTCGGCGTCGCACGGTCGACGGGGCGCGACGCGGCGGTCAGCGACCTGCTCACCTGCAAGGCGTCGGCGCTGACGTGGCTCGGCCGGCTGCGGGAAGCGGCCGAGTGCACCGAGGACGCGGTCGACGCCGCCCGGCGGATGCGCGCCGACACCCCGCTCCTTCCGGCGCTGGTGCACCGGTCGCTGGTGCTCGCGGCGCGCGGCGACATCGAGGGGGCCCGGACGCACTGCGACGAAGCGGTGCTGATCGCCGCGACCCGGCAGCCGCTCTTCGGGCCCCTCGCGGAGTTCACCGCGGGGGCCGTGCGGTTCGCGGCCGGCGAGCAGGCCGTCCTGCACCGGGACGCGGTTCCGGGCCCGGGTGCGCGGCCGCGGCCGCCCGACTTCCCCCTGCGGGCCGGCCTGTACGCCCTTCTCACGGCGTCGGCGCTGCGCTCCGGCGATCCGGGCGGCGCCGAGTTGTTCGCCGCGGAGGCGCAGCTGAGCGGGTCCGCCGAGCTGCTTCCGTGCAGCACCGGGTTCGCCCGGCTGGCGCGGTCGATGGTGCTGGTGGCGCGGGGGTCGGCGGGCGAGGGGCTCGACGCCGCACGGGCGGCGGTCGGTGCCTTCGAGCGAGCGGGAGCGGTGGCCGCCGCCGGGATCGCGCGCCTGGGCGCGGCGAGCGCCTGTGCGGCCGCCGGCGACCGGGCCGCCGCACTGGACGAGCTCGACCGCGCCGCCCACGCCTTCATCGCCTGCGGCGCCGACCGGCTGCTGCTGGAGACCGTGCGGCGGCAGCGCAGGCTGGGGCGCCGGGTGCCGCGGCCGGGCGCCCCGCGCCGGTCGCGTGAACGCGGGGGCGACCTGACACCGCGCGAAGCCGAGATCGCGGCCCTCGCCGCGCGGGGGCGGACCAACCGGGAGATCGCCGACACGCTGGTGATCAGCGAACACACGGTCGAGACGCACCTGTCCCGGGTCTATGCCAAACTCGGGGTCTCCTCGCGCACGGCGCTCGCCGCCCACCTGCGCGACGACAGCGGGGACCCCGTGTGACGTGCGGTGACGTGGTGGGGCGATGTACATGGTTTCCGGGATGCATCGCACGGGCCGCACGCCGACGATGGTGGTCGTCGGCGGGAACGGGTCCGGGGGCCACCGAGGACCCACCGGTACGCGGCCACCGGCCGTTGTCACCGCTCGCCAGGGGGGAGGTCGGCATGGACGAATCGGCACCGCACGGCGGCTGCCCGCCACCGCGGCCCCCGTCTCCCCCGGCCGTCCCCTCCCGCCTCCTCTCTCTCCGCCGCATCCGGTCCGGGCGCGCCATTGCCGGTGGCCGGCCGCGAACCCGCAGACCCTAGAGCGACGACCCCGCGCGGGTACCCCTGACGCGGAGCCGCCCGCCGATCGTCGGGCGGCGACCGCCAGGGGTCCCGGGCTCGGCGGAGCCCGGGACCCCGCCACCGCTCCCCTGACGCACTGGCGCCGGCCGTTCACCGGTTCCCGGCAGGCCGCCGGCGCCCGTGCCGCGGCGGCCGTGTGCACCTCCCCCCGTCACACGGCCGCCGCTCCATCTCCCGGCCGCGCCCGCCGCGCGGCCCGGGGGAGCCGCGCCGGTCCGGGGGCTCCTCTCTCCCCCGCGCCGGCCGGTTCCGCCGGCCTCGGACGAGTCGGCGCGCCCCCTGCTCCGGCCCCGGCGGTCGGCATCCGGCTCGGGCCCGGGTAGCGCCCTGGACGCCGCGGCCCCGCGGGCCCCGCGTCCCGAGCCCTTCGGTTTCGGCCCGGGTGCGTCGGACGCGTCCGGCGGCTTCCGTGCGCGCGGGCCACGGGGCCGCGGCCTCGCCGCCGTCCGCGCCCTGAACGTCCGGGGAGGCCGCTCAGGCCGGCGGACCGGCGCAGCCGTGGACCGGGGGTTCCATCAACAGGGCGTGGATATGGGATTCGGGCATCCGGTCGAGTTCTGCGCGCAATTGCGCGTCCCACATTGCACGGATTTCCGGTGCCTCGTCAGCGGGGATTTTCGCCACGCGCGTTTCATCTTCGTGGGTGGCCGAGAAGATACGGTTCCCGCCGAGGTCCCGTGATTCGAGTTCGGCGATCTCCACACCATGCTCCCGTGCCCAGGCTCGCAGTTCCGGCATTGTGATCTGCCTGACATTGCAGAACATCGCGACCACACCTCAGCCAGCGTTCGACGCGTCTTCCCTGCGTATCACGCTACCCACTCCAAACACGCCTCACGCTGTCGCCCTTGCCACGTGGCCGATTCAGGCCGGGCGCTTTCACCCGTGTTCCACGGCTCCGGCCTGCGCGGAACCCCGCGCCGGCCCTTCGGTGCGTCGGCCGATTGTGGACACCGCTCCCGGACGCAATCGATTCGAAGCCCATTGCGAACGCGCCACGCCCGCATAAAAGCCCCGAGGATACGCGAATACCAGACCGGCCTATTTCGAACCCCGCCCCGAACCGGAAAATGCGTCCGCGCCTCCCGGTCCCCCGCCCCGGGGCACGGCGGCGGCACCCCATCCGCCCCGCCACCCACTCGCGGTGGGGACAACCAAAACCGGGGAATCGGCCTCCTGTCGCCCCCTCCGCCGGCACGGCACCGGGCCGTCGGCGCGACCGCCGCCCGACCCCGCCGCCCCGCCGGGTCGACGACGTAACCACTGCTCCCGATGATCTTGACTCCGGGCCCGGCGCCGGCCGTTCCGCTCCCGAGATCCCCGGCGCGCACGCGCGCGAACACCGGGGGCGACCTCGAAGGGCATTTTCGGACATGCCATGTTTGATGATCATGGCTCGACCATTACCCTTCTCAACGCGCGTAGATTCTAGGATTTCGCAGGACCTCGGCACGTGGCGCGCCTGGCGCGAAGGGGGTCGTGGCGGCGCTCACGCGAGCCCCGTCTGGAAACGGCGATTAGCGGCCCATGTCGGCCACTACCTGCGGGAATAGCCGTTTTTCAGTCAGGTGGGATTGCAGGAGAGTGTCTGTCTACCTCGGGAAACCGGCCGTGCCATGACGCAGTGGGTGCCGTGGATCACCAAGGATGACCTGGTTTGTCGTGTGTGGCCCCTGGGGGACGTGAAGCCTTATACGAGGTCATTCGCCTCCTGGTCGGCATCCGCACCCAAACCCCCCAACAAGGAAGGCAGAGCATGCGCAAGATTTTGATCGTGGGTGCAGGGCAGGCGGGACTGACCCTGGCGAGGGGTCTCCAGCTCCACGGCGGCTACGACGTCACCCTGATCAACGGCAAGACCAGCAACGAAGTCCGTATGGGGACGCCGCGCATCACCCAGTTCTCACTGCCGCGGGCACTGCAGACCGAGCAGCGGCTCGATCTCGACCGATGGTCGGGCTTCGCACCGCGCATCGTCGGCCTGCGCCAGCCGGTACAGGAGCCGGCGGCGATCACCGGGACCTTCCCGGCCCACCGGTTCGGGATCGCGGTCGATGCCCGCGTCAAGCTCGCCGACTGGCTGGAGATGTTCGAGGACAAGGGTGGCAAGGTCGTCATCAACGGCGTGACCATCGACACCCTCGACTACTTCACCCGGATGTACGACCTCATCGTCATCGCCACCGGCGGCGGCGAACTGGGGGCGCTCTTCGACACCGACGGCGAACGGTTCTCCGGCGCGCACCAGCGCGTCGTCACCCAGGTGTTCGTCCGCGGCCTGGCCCCCAGCCCCGCCGGTATGTCCTACGCCGACGTGATCTCCTCGCCCATCGGCCGCATCATCATCGCGCCGATCCAGACCGAGGAGATCGACACGCTCGTCCACTCGATCACCGTCCTGGACAAGCCGGGCGGCGTGCTCGACGGCGGGCACCTGGCGGACTCCGGCGGCGGCCACCGCGGGCCCGACCCGCAGTCGATCGCCGCGTGGATCCGCTCCACACTCCAGACCTACGCCCCCGAAACCGCCGGGCGGATGACCGACATCGAGCCGGTGAAGGGCAGCGGTCTGGTCACCACCAGCGTGCCGGTCGTCCGGAAGCCTGTCAGCCACCTGCCGTCGGGGGGCGCGGTCCTGGGGATCGGCGACGTGGTCATGAGCACGGACCCGATCTCGGGCCAGGGCTGGAACGTGTCGACCATGTCGGCACAGATCTACCTGGAGCGCATCCTCGCCCACGGGGACCAGCCGTTCGACGCGGCGTGGATGCAGGAGACCTTCGACGCCTATTACGAAGCCGAAGGCCGCCACTCCGCGACGCTGAGCGCGGCGCTCGACGGCATCTGGGAGGGCGGGGAACCCCCCGCGTTCTTCCAGGCCATCATCGGAGCCGCCATCCAGAACGAGAAGGTCGCGGAGGCCTACGCACACGGCCTCGACGACCCCTCCACCTACGGGTGGTTCTTCTCCGAGCAGGCCGCGATGGAGTTCCTCGCCCGGCACCAGTGAGCACGACGTCCACCAACGACCCTCCTGCCTTCCCCCAAGTAGAGGAGCCCCCATGCCGGGAGCACAGCCCCAGCAACCCCCGACCCAGCATTCGATCCCGCGGCCGAAGGTCTGGAGCCGGCGGAACATGCAATGGCTGTACGACCTGTTGGTGGTGCACGGGACCTACTGGGCCGCGTGGGGGTGCCGGTGGCCGCATATCGCCGCCCTCTACCGGGAGAACCTGCGGGAACGCCATCTCGAAGTCGCGCCGGGCACCGCTTACCTCCCCAACAAGGTGGGCCTGCCCGGTGACGCGCCGGAGCTGCACCTGTTCGATCTCCACGAGGGATCGCTGGACGTCAGCGAGCGCCGGCTGGCGCGCTACAACCCGCGCCGCCACCAGGGCGACGTCCTCTCCCCGTTCCCCGAGGGCATCGGCCGCGTGGAGTCGGTCGCAGCGACGAACCTGCTGCACTGCGTGCGCGGGATCGGCGGTGGCGGAATCGCTTCCAAGGCGCCCATCTTCGACCACGTGGCCGCCGTCCTCGAAGAGGGCGGGACCTTCTTCGGGACCACTGTCGTGCGCTGGGACGGCATCGGCACCGACGTGCCGATGAGCCGGTTCGGCCGTCGTGTGCTGGCCCGAATGAACGACCAGGGTATCTTCGCCAATCTCTCCGACTCCCGCGAAGAACTGGAACGCGAGCTCGCGACCCGCTTCGACGACGTGCACGTCGAACTGCGCGGCGCGATGGCGCTATGGAGCGCGAAGGGCCGCGGCCCCGGCCGGTGACCCCGGCCAAGTGAGGACGTGGGGCCGGATCCCACCTTCAGGGTTCCGGCCTCCGCTGTGCGGTGCGGCCTCACCCGGGCCGCTCCGAATCGGTTGGCCCCGCGCGCGCAGTGGACGTGCGGGCGAGCGGAGAGGCATGCCATGGCGGAGACCGTCACTTACGGCGACCATCTGGCCATCGTGGGGATCGGCGTCCGATTCCCCGGTAACATCACCACCCCTCATGAGTTCTGGCGAGCGCTCACGGAGGGCCGCGACCTCATCGGAACCTACCCCCGGGAGCGCTGGGAGCGCATCGCCCCACTCCTCGACCCCACCCAGCGCCCCGCGGAACCACCCGCCGCGGGGATCATCGACCACGACTTCGACGGGGCCTTCTTCGGGATCGGCCCCCGGGAACGCGCCCAGATGGACCCCCAGCACGGCATCCTGCTGGAGGTCGTCCACGAAGCGCTTGCCGACACCGCCATTCCGCCGAGTTCCCTGGCGGGATCCGCCACCGGGGTCTTCGTCGGCGCCGCGTCGTTCGACCAGGCCACCCTGACCCTGGGCGGCACCGGCCGCGTCGACATGCAGACCGCGGCCGGCTCCGGCATGGCGCTGCTCTCCGGGCGCGTCTCACACTTCCTGGACGCGCGCGGCATCAGCGCGACGACCGACACCGCGTGCTCGTCCTCGCTGGTCGCCACCCACGAGGCGTGCCGCGCGCTCCAAGCGGGCGACGTGTCCACGGCGATCGTCGCCGGGACCAACATCCTGTCCAATCCCCGCATCACCGCCTCGTTGGACGCGCCGGGGGTGATGTCGCAGCTCGGCAGGTGCCGCCCCTTCGACACGCGCGGCGACGGCTACGTGCGCGGCGAGGGCGTGGGCGCCGTGGTCATCATGCGCCACGCGGACGCGGCGGCTCTCGGCCTGCGCCCGTATGCGCTCATCGAGGCGTCCCTCGTCAACTCCGACGGCTTCTCCAATGGGCTCGGCCTGCACGCCCCCAACGTCGACGCCCAGCGCGACCTGCTCACCGACGTCTACTACCGGGCGGGAATCGACCGGCGCGAGGTCGACTACATCGAGGCGCACGGTACCGCGACCGCGGCCGGGGACCGGGTCGAGGCGACCGCGATCTGCGACGCTCTCGGTCCCGGCCGCCCGGCGGCCGAACCCGTCCTGGTCGGGTCGGTCAAGTCCAACCTGGGCCACTTGGAGGGCGCCGCCGGGATCGCGGGACTCATCAAGACCGCCCTCGCCCTGCACCACGGCGAGATCCCGCCGACCATCAACCACGACGAGAAACGGCCCTCGTTACGGGCCCTGCCCTTCGAGGTACCCACGCGGGCGGTGGCCTGGCCCGAGCGCGGACGGCCCCGCCGGGCCGGCGTTTCCGGGTTCGGCTTCTCAGGGACCAACGCCCACGTGGTCCTGCGCGGCGTATCGGCCGGCACACGTGCACCGGCCCAGGACCGGGCGGAGCGCCGGCCCGAGCTTCTCGCGCTCTCCGCGCCCAGCGCCGCCGCGCTGCGGGAGACCGCGGCCCGGCTCGCCGCACCCGTGGGCGGGCAACCCGATCTCGCCGCCAGCGCACGCACACTCCTCCGCGGCCGAGACCACCACGCATCGCGCGCCGCCATCCGCGCGTCCGACCCCGGCGAGGCCGCGGACGCCCTGCGTGCGCTCGCCGAAGGCCGCACGCACCCCGCTCTGGCCGGACCGCGCCGGCTCAAGCTGCGCCCGCGCCGCCGGGCCGGCAGAGCCCCGGCCTCCCCCGTGGTGTTCGTCTTCCCGGGCCACGGCGCGCACTGGGAGGGGATGGGGATGCGGCTCGCCGAGCGCCTGCCCGCCTTCGCCGCGGAGCTGGAACGCGTGCGGGCCGCACTCGGCGAGTTCACCGACGACCCGTGGTCGCCAGAGGACTCACTCGACCCCTTCGTGGCCAAACAGCACGGCGTGTTCGCCATGCAGGTCGCGCTCACCGCGGTGTGGCGCTCGTGGGGGGTCGAGCCGGGCGCGTTGATCGGGCACTCGCTCGGTGAGGCCGCCGCCGCACACATCGCGGGAGCACTCTCCCTGCGCGACGCGGCCCGGCTCGTGGTGGCGCGGTCCCGGCAGATCGACCGCACCTCCGGGACCGGGCACATGCTCGTCACCGAGCTCACTCCGGCCCAGGCCGCCGAGGCGATCGCGGGCCACGGCGACGACCTGGCCGTGGCGGTCCACAACGGGCCACGGACCACGGTGGTCTCCGGCCGCGCCCCCGCTCTGGACGCCGTGGAAAAGCGCCTCACCGGGCGGGGGGTGTGGGTCCGGCGGATCACCGACGTCCCGCCGGGCCACTGCGCCCTGCTCGACCCCTACCTGCCGGAGCTGCGCGCGGCTCTGGTCCCCCTTGCCCCCCAGGCCGTGCGGATCCCGATGATCTCCACCTCTACCGGCCGGGCCGTCGACGGCGGCGAACTCGACGCCGACTACTGGACGGCCCAGGCCCGCGGCCGGGTCCGCATGGTCGATGCCCTGCTCCTCGCCGCCGACCACGCCAAGAACCTGCACCGGACCGAACCGGTCTTTCTGGAGATCGGGCCGCGCGGTGTGGTGGGGCCCAACATCGAGGCCGTCCTCACAGACGGCGGATGGCCGGGCACGGTGGTGTCGGCCCGCCGGCCGTCGGAGTCCCGGCGCCCCGCGCACACGGCCGTCGAACCGGTGGAGGACGAGTACGAGGCCCTGGTCGCCCAGGCCGCCGATCTCTATACCTGTGGGCCGGTTCCCATGGGGGTCGCGCCGGCGGACGCACCCGTGGCCGCCCTGCCCCCCATGGTGTGGGACCGGTCGAGCGCCGATGAGGGCGCGGAGGGGGTCGATGCGAGTGAGCTGATGCGCAGGGACCCTGCGGCGGCCGTCGCCCTGGTTCTCGCCGACACCCTCGGCCTCGCCTCCGATGTGCGGCTGGACCCCTCGGAAGAACTGCTCACGTTGGGGATGCACTCGATGAAGAGCCTGGAACTCGCCCGGTCGCTGCGCGCCCTGGATCCGCGTCTGGTCGATCTTCCCCTGGCGGAGGTGGCCCAGTCCGCCACCGTCCGTGAACTGGCCGATTCAGTGTCCGGTTGGCTCTAGGCACTGTGACGACGCCGTGGCCCCTGGAACCGTGCCGCCCACCGGCGCGGGTCCGGGGCCCGGCGCCGCCGGGCCGTGCCCGTGCGCCGCCGCCTCGTGGCGGCGCGGTCGGGGTGCGGCGGTCAGCCGCAGTGCTCGAAGGGGCTGGTGTAGCTCTGCGATCCCACCGATCCGCCCCAGCGCACGCAGGTCGCAGGG